>NZ_NKUI01000310.1 GCF_014845115.1 Methylorubrum zatmanii
CACAGTTTGTGGGTCTCCCCCTGACGGTCCCGCTTCCCGTAGAGGTTCTGGCAGGCTTCGACACCCGCCTCGATACGCCGCCTTCAACACACCGTCGTCACCCAATCTCCCGCATAGCTCGGGTGGACGGCCCCTGCACCCGGCATCGGCGTGCCATAGTGGCCGCGGTGTGGTCCACTTTGAGCAGGAGCCGTCCCCATGCAGATTAGCATTGTTGGCCTCGACATCGCCAAGCAGGTCTTTCAGGTCCACGCGGCAGATGCCGAGGGTCGGCGGGTCGCGCAGGTGCGCCTTCGTCGCGCTCAGGTGCTCGATTTCTTCCGCGAGCTCCCGCCCTGCCTCGTCGGCATGGAGGCTTGTGCAACGGCGCACCACTGGGCACGCGAGCTGATCGCGCTCGGGCACGAGGTTAAGCTGATGCCGCCCGCGTATGTGAAGCCCTATGTGAAGCGCAACAAGACCGACGCTGCCGATGCGGAGGCGATCGCCGAGGCAGTGACGCGTCCGACCATGCGCTTTGTCGCGGTGAAGTCGGTTGAGCAGCAGTCGATGCTGATGCTGCACCGGGTGCGCGAACTCTTCGTGCGGCAGCGGACCATTCTCGCGACCGCCTTGCGCGCCCACCTCGCCGAGTTCGGTATCGTGGCACCGCAAGGCATTCACAGGGTGGAGAAGCTCGCCGCAGAGGTCCGCGACCCCGCGGTCCCGCCATTGGCGCAGGAGGCACTCTCACTGCTCGTCGACGAACTCGCAAGCATCGGGCGTCGCCTCGATACGATTGAGGAGAGGCTGGTTGCTCTGCACCGCGCTGATCAGCTGAGCCGCCGCCTCGCCTCGATCCCGGGCGTGGGACCGATCACGGCCATGGCGATCGCGAGCACCGTGCCCGATCCATCCGTGTTCCGCTCCGGCCGCGAGTTCGCTGCCTGGCTGGGCCTTACCCCCAAGAGCCACTCAAGCGGCGGCAAGGACAAGCTCGGGCGCATCTCAAAGCGCGGCGACCGATACATCCGCCACCTGCTTTATGTCGGCGCCGGCAACGCGATCCGGTTTTCAAAGGCGCGAGCGGCGACGGGCGAGGCATGGATCCGAGGCCTGCAGGAGCGCCGCCCGCCCAAGGTCGTCATAATTGCACTGGCCAATAAGATGGCGCGGATCGCCTGGGCGTTGATGATACGCGGCGAGAGCTTTCGCTCACCGGCGGCTGCCACGGCGTAGCCGCTGCCCATCGGTCGAGCATCAGAGGTTGCGAGGGCGAAAGTGAGGTGATGGCACGACCGGGCGGACCGGGGATCGACAAAGCCCGCAGAGCTTTAGGCGCGCAACAGCGCGACCCGTTGATGAGGCGTCGATCCGCGAACTCCATCAGGGCCAGCGGTCATGGAACAAGGCCGCACGAACAGGCCGCATACATGAACGCACCCGACCCGACGCTGCCCCACCCGCACGATCAACCTTGCAACGCAGGGGCCGTCCATACATGAAGCTCTCGACGAAGGCGTTCTGCGTTGGCTTACCGGGAGCGATGTAGTGCCACTCGACGCGATGATCCTTCGACCAGGCGAGGATCGCGTTCGAGGTGAACTCCGTGCCGTGGTCGGAGACGATCATGCCCGGCTTGCCGCGTCGGGAGATCAGGTCCGTCAGCTCACGAGCAACGCGGCGACCGGAGATCGACGTGTCCGGGATCGCTGCCAGGCATTCGCGCGTCACGTCATCGACGATGTTGAGCACACGGAAGCGCCGCCCGCAGGCGAACTGATCGTGCACGAAGTCCAGCGACCAGCGCGCGTTCGCCCTTGCCTCGACCAGGATCGGCGCCCGCGTGCCCACCGCGCGTCGCCGCGCCCGGCGCTTGCGCACCGTCAGGCCCTCCTCGCGGCAGAGCCGGTAGATGCGGTTGACGCCAGACGTCTCGCCCTCCCGCCGCAGCAGGACGAACAGGCGCCGGTAGCCGAAACGCCGGCGCTCGTTTGCGAGGTCACGCAGCTTGCCGCGCAACTCCGTCTCCGTGATCCGCCCCCGCCGAGAGGTCCAATGTTATTGTTAGTGGACGGTTGGCCTGAGGGTCCCCCGGATTTTG
>NZ_NKUI01000311.1 GCF_014845115.1 Methylorubrum zatmanii
AGGTGTTTATAAGAAACAGGTCCATAACAGCCTCTAGAGCGCTCTCCGCCGAAGTGGACGCCGGTTCGGTGCAAGAGGGCGCCTCGAACAAAGGCTTGGAGCCGATCCCGACCGCAACGCGGTCGGGATCGGCTCTACGCATGTGAAGCAATGAAGTTGCGCACGAGCGGATAGGTCTGGCTCTCCCACTTGCGGCCGGAGAACACGCCGTAATGGCCCACCCCCGCCTGGAGGTGGTGGCTCTTCATGTGGGGCGGCAGGCTCGAACAGAGGTCGTGGGCCGCCATGGTCTGGCCGACGGCGCAGATGTCGTCGCGCTCGCCCTCGACCGTCATCAGGGCGGTCCGGCGGATCGCGCCCATGTCGATATGCGCGCCGCGATAGGTGAGCTGGTTGCGGGCGAGGGTGTAGTCTTGGAAGACGGTCTTGACCGTCTCGAGGTAGAACTCGGCGGTGAGGTCGAGCACCGCGAAATACTCGTCGTAGAAGGTCTCGATCGCCCGCGACTTCTCCGTGCTGCCGTCCATATAGTGCCAGAACAGGTCCGAATGGGCGTCGGCGTGGCGCTTGGCGTTCATCGAGACGAAGGCGGCCACCTGCACGAAGCCCGGATAGACCCGCCGCCCCGCCCCCTTGTGGCGGCTGGGCACCGTCTCGATCAGATTCTGCTCGAACCACGTGATCGGCTTCGAGGTGGCGAGCGTGTTCACCGCGGTCGGGCTGATGCGGCAATCCACTGGGCCCGCCATCAGCGTCATGCTGCGCGGCTGCGCCGGGTTGCCGGTATGGGCCATCAAGGCGGTGGCGGCGAGGGCCTGCACGGCGGGCTGGCACACGGCCATGAGGTGGGCGCCCTCGCCGATCGTCTCCAGGAAGCGCACGACATGGTCGACATATTCGTCGAAGCCGAAGCGTCCCTCGGAGAGCGGCACGTCGCGGGCATTGTGCCAGTCGGTGATGTAGACGTCGTGGTCGGGCAGCAGGGTGCGCACGGTGCCGCGCAGGAGCGTGGCGAAGTGGCCCGACAGGGGAGCGAGCACCAGAACCTTGGGCTGCGGGCTCTCGACATCCTTGCGGAAGCGCAGCAGCGTGCCGAAGGGCGTGGCGAGCACCGGCTCCTCGATCACCGGCACCTCGCGGTTGCCCACGGTCACCGCGTGGATGCCGTAGGCGGGCCGCGCGAAGGTGAGCCCGGAGCGCATCATCATGCGCGCGCCTGCCGACCACCACTTGGCGGCGTCGTGCCAGGGCGTCCGCAGCCAGGGGGCGGCGGCATCCTGCAGGATACGGCCCCATTGCCGAGTCTGCCGGGCGATGTCCGATTGGACATCGAAGGCTTGGTAGAGCATCGGGCCCTCACTCCCCGCGCACGGAGTTCCTGTGCGCGTCCCCATCTGTCGCGAACGTCGTGCCAGCCGGCCTCGCCCGCGCGACTTGTCGGACCGCGATCGTCGCCCCCGCGACGCGATGCCGGACGGTCGAGGCTAAGCCGTTCTGGATTGGGCGCAACCGAACAAAAGTACATCCCGCGCCATTGTGGTGTGGATGCATCACCTTTCCGGTGGAGAGGGGAAAGAAGATCTCTTTCCCCCGAGGGCGGCGATCGCGAGGACGGCCGCCGCGGGACACGGCATGAGTCTTGGATCGCCGGTCCTTCAAGAGCACCAACCCGGAGGACGGCCATGGCCGAGGCGACGCTCACGATTTCCAGCCGGAACTATTCTTCGTGGTCCCTGCGCGGCTGGCTGCTCTGCCGGATGGCGGGGCTCAACCTCGCGGTGGAGGTGCTGCCGGGCTCCGACGCCTCGACCCGGGCCGAGCTGCTCCACCTCTCGCCCTCCTTCCTGGTGCCGCGGCTGGAGCATGGGGCGACCATGGTGTGGGACGTGCTCGCCATCGCCGAGTATCTCAACGAGGTCCGGCCCGGTGCCGGCCTCCTGCCCGAGGCCCCGGCGGACCGGGCCCGCTGCCGCTCCGTCTCGGGGGAGATGCATGGCGGCTTCGTCAACCTGCGCTCGGCCCTGCCGATGAACCTGCGCAGCCTCCACCGGGGCTTCAAGATCTTCAACGGCGCCAAGGGCGACATCGAGCGCATCTGCACGATCTTCGAGGATTGCCTGTCGCGCTCGGGCGGGCCCTACCTGTTCGGCGCCCGGCCCACGGTGGCGGATGCGATGTACGCCCCCGTCTGCACCCGCTTCCGCACCTACGACGTTCCCCTGCCCTTCACCGCCGCGACCTACCGCGACACGATCCTCGCCTGGGATCTGATGGGCGAGTGGACGGCGCTGGCCGAAGGAGAGCCCGAGGAGATCGAGGAACTCGACATGGAGTTCTGAGGCCGGCGCCGCCGGCCTCAGAACTCCAT
>NZ_NKUI01000312.1 GCF_014845115.1 Methylorubrum zatmanii
CGCCCTGCGCCATGGTGGTGTAGGGCAGGGGGACCACGAACAGCATCGCGAAGGCCGCGCCCGCCGCGGCACTGGTGAGAAACACCGCCCGGCCGCGATGCCGGTTCAGCTTCGGGTCCGTCAGGATGAACTTGAGACCCCTCACCAGCGGGCTGACGACCGTGCCGGCCAGCGCCAGCAGGGCGAGCAGCACGCCGAAGACGAAGTATTGGGTGGCGATGAAGCTCGCGATCGCGATGGAGACGGTGGTACGGTAGATGAAGGAGCTGACCGCGTAGAGCAGCAGCCACGGTCGCTCGCCCGGCGCGGTGACCGGGCTGGTGGCGCCCTCGATCTTCAGAAGGTAACGCTCGATCAGGTAGAAGAAATAGCGGTTCGCCCGCGAGCCGAGATTGGGGATCTCGATCAGGTCGGCGAAGATGTAGTAACCGTCGAAGCGCAGCAGCGGGTTGCCGTTGAACAGCAGCGTCGAGACGCTGCCGATCACCATCACGTTGAAGGCCGCCGCCCGCACGAGGCCCGGTTCGGCCAAAGCCCAGACGATGGCGGCCAGGGCCGCCAGGAACAATTCGACGAAGATGCCGGCGGCGGCCACCGTCATCCGCTGCCACTTGCTCGGGAAGGCGGCCGAACTCGACGCGTCGACATAGGGCGCCGGGAGCAGCACGAGCAGCATCATCCCGACCTCGTGCACCTCGCCGCCCCAGGCCTTGGCGGCGCAGGCATGTCCCGCCTCGTGCAGGGCCTTGATGACGGGGTAGAGGCACATCATCAGCGCGACGTTCTGTGCCGAGAGCATCTGGCCCGCGACGTC
Organism: Methylorubrum zatmanii; assembly: GCF_014845115.1. Lineage (GTDB taxonomy): Bacteria > Pseudomonadota > Alphaproteobacteria > Rhizobiales > Beijerinckiaceae > Methylobacterium > Methylobacterium zatmanii. Next base: position 815 of record NZ_NKUI01000312.1, read on the forward strand.
GCCGGTCAGCTCGCGCCCGTGCAGGGCGGCCACCACGAGGCCGGACACCACGACGCCGAGCCAGACCGCGAGGCCCCAGGCCGAGAAGATCGGCCGGTAGAACGGCGCCAGCCGGTCGAGCAGCGCGTCGGGGTCGAACAGCGGCAGGCGCAGGGCCAGCGGGTTCTTCACCCGGGCGATCAGCGTGCGCCGCGCGGTGGTCTCCGAGCGCTCGGCCAGTTCGGCGAGGTCCGGGGGCAGGTCCCCCTGGAGCAGGTCCGAGCCGTGGAGCTGCGAGATCAGGCGGATCGTGTCGTCCTGGGTCGGCGGGTCGTCCTCGTTGCGGCGGGCGGCGAGTTCCCACACCTCCTGCAGGGTGCGGCGCCCGTCCATCAGGCAGAGGATGAGGTTGGCGGCCGAGGAGAGCCGGTGGAAGCGCCCGGTCTGATGGTCCTGAAGGACGTACCAAATCTCGCCGCGAAAGCTCTGCCGGTGAATCTCGGCGTGACGGCGCAGCCGCGGTCGCAAGCCCGCGACCCGATACCATGACTGGCTGAACAGGGACTGGGACATGCCTCACTCCCTCACGGCCACCAGTGCCAGAAGGCGAGGCGCACCCAATCGACGACGGGCCGGGCCCAGATCCAGGCGAGCAGGCGCCGGTCGACATCGACCTTGGCGATGCCTTCCATGCCCGGCCGCAGCCGGGTGGCGCCGTCGGCGATCCGTCCCTCGACCCGGAACAGGTTGCGGCCGTTCCTGGCCTCGGCCACCGGGGTGATCGTCTGCACCGTCAGCGCCTGCGGCTGGTCCGGCAGGGAGGTGGCGAGCATGTGCCCGGTCTGGCCCTCGCGCAGATCGGCGATGACCCGCTCGTCGACGCTGAGCACGACGCGGTAGCTGTCGAGCGGGGCAATCTCGAACAGCACCTGCCCGCGGGTCACGGCGCCGCCGATGGATTGGGAAAGGTCGCCGGAGACGATCAGCCCGTCGAAGGGGGCGGTGAACTTCGAACGCGCGATCTGCTCGTCCAGCAGGCGGATCTGCGCATCCGCCTGGTCGATCTGGCTCTTGACCACGTTGATCGTGGCCGGTTGGCGGGTGGCCAGCGCCTTGTCGTACTCGTAGGTGCGCTGCTGGCGCTCCGTCACCCAGCGCAGGCGTTCCAGGGCGAGATCCCGGTCCTCCAGGGCGGCGAGGAGGTCGCCCTTGCGCACGGTGTCGCCGGCCCGGTGCTCGGCGGTCTTCAGATAGCCGTCATAGGAGGCGACCACGGAGCGGCGCACCAATCCCTCGACGCGGGCATCGGCGGTGACGCGGTAATCGGTCTCGATCACCGACAAAGCGAGGATGGTGGCGAGGACGGCGACGAGGCCGAGCTTCAGGCCGGTCCGGTTCGGTCCGAACAGCAGCCGCGCGCCGCCCATCACCGCATCGGCCGCCTTCAGCACGAGCCAGCGGTCGTTCTGCCGCTTCTCTTCGAGCACCGGGCCGATGGCGGCGGCGGCGGCGCTCACCTGCTCCACCGTCTCCAGGCTGAAGGGCTGATCCCCGGAGCGTTCCAGGGTGATGGCGCCGACGAAACGGTCGTCGACGAGCATCGGCACGGTCAGAACCCGGCCGCCATACTGCAGGCGCGCGAGGTCGGCATGGGCGGTGGTGACGGTGGCTTCGTCCTCGGGGGCGGGAAACAGGATCAGGCTGCGCTGGTCGACCGCCTCGTTCATGCAGGCGCCGAGCCGGCGGACGAGGTTCATCTCGCGGCCGAACTGGGCCGAATGGGAGATCGCCGCGATCCGGGCATGTCCGCGCCGCATGAAGCCGATCGCCGCCCGCTGGCAGGAGAAGGTGATGGCGAGGTCCGTCACCGCGGCGGTGCAGGCGGCGGCAAAGCGCGTCTGCTCCAAGACGCCGGCCAGCAGGTCGAGGACGGAGCGGGACCGGGCCAAGGTCCGCCGCTCGCCGCGCCCGATCAGCTCGGCCTGCTTGGCGACGAGCCAGGCGCTGCCCCACTGCACCTGTCGGATGGCGCTGCGCAGCTCGTCCTTGTCGCGGCTGCCCAGGGCGAAGGCGGTGACGGCGAAGCGCTCGCCGTCCAGCACCAGGGGCAGGGCGATCCAGGCGCCCGCTCCCGACGGGCCCGCAACCGGCGAGATATCCTGATCGGCCATGGCCTGCACGACCGGCCGGTTCTCCCGCAGGGCCGCCTCGGCGGTCTCGCGCAGGCCGATCTCGCATTCGGTCTGGGGCGGAAACACCGCCAGTGGCGCGAGGCCCACCGAGGTGCCCGGCACCAGCACGCAGGCCTGCGGCGAGCCGAGCATCGGCGCCTGCAGCGTGAGCCACGCTTCGGCCGCCGCCTGGAGGGTCTCGGAGCTCTGGAGCATCTGCCAGAGGGCCGGCTCCAGCAGGGAGAGGCGCGCCGCCGGGCCCGAAGCGGATACGCCCTCCGCCGCCAAACGCTCGCTCATGACCCCCGGCTTCCTTCGCGACGGCGCTCTAGGTTCTCATTCGTGACGGCCCTGGGCGGGCCGTTCGTCGTTTGGAAAGGCTCAGGCGTCGAGGTCGAGGCGCCCGTGCCGGTTCTCGTACTCGGCCAGCACGCCGCCGAGGACCGAATGGAGGCGCTTGGCCGCCAGGGGGGTGAGGATCACGCGGTTGGAGAGATCGACCACCACGCTCTCGGTCTGGGCGAGATTCCAGGTCCGGTTGGTGCCGAAGAACAGGTCCACCTGCTCGCGGGTCCCCTGCACGTTCACGACATTGGCGAACTGCGTCGCCATGTTGTCCTCACGCCACTCGATCGCCCGCACCTGATCGCCGGCACCGGCCTTGGCCCCACTGCTCTCGCTCACGACTCTTCCCCCGGTTGCGCCATCGACGGCGCGATATCGCCTCGGGCCTTCGAGATTTGCCGCGAGGCCAATGCCGGCGCGGATCGAGAGGCCCAAGTCCTTGTCAAGATATGCCACGACTAAAGCCGCCTTTGAACGGCGGCTTGCCTTGCGGCGCCAGCGAATCCAAGTTGCCTTGCATTTATGGCACACACGGCGATAGGAGCTATTGCACGGTTTGTGCGATTCGATCACGAATGGAATGTGGCGGCGACAATGGCCACGATCAAAATTGAGTTGATCCAGCGTCTCAATTTCAGGTTTTCTGTCCAATCGAGATCTTCCGGCGCGCTTTCTCGCGCCGCCCATCCGGCTTCGCGCTGATGGCGGAGGACAGGCATCGTCCAAGCCTTGCTGCGGAGGAGCCGGCGCCGGGTTTCCCGCGCGTGGACCGCTTCCTCGACAGCGAGGCCGCCGCGCAGGCCCTGGTCTTTGCCCTCGAATCCGGCCTGATCGACCGCTTGGCGCGCCGTGCCGATACCGCCGCCGCCGGGCTCGCCGCCGATCTGCGCATCGCCGCCCCGCAATTCGACTGTCTGGCCGGCCTCCTCGTCGGGGCCGGCATCGCGGTGGAGCCGGCGCCGGGGCGGATCGGGCTCAGCGAGGCTTTCCGCGCCGTGCTGCCCTGCCGCGACCTGATCGAGGCCAAGCTCGCCTTCGCCGCCGCCGCGGCCGAGGATCTGCGCCGGCATTTCCCCGCCTTCGTTGCGGAGCTGCCCGCCTTCATGGCGGCCTCGCGCACCTTCGAGCTGTTCCGCTACGACCGCTGCTTCGAGCTCAGCCCCGAAAACCTGGAGGCGACCCGGCGCTGGGTCTCCTACACCACCTGCCTGACCCGCTACGAGGCCGGCCCCTGCCTCGACCGGATCGAGCCCGCCCGGCATCGGCGGCTGCTCGATCTCGGCGGGAACAGCGGCGAGTTCGCCGCCCAGGCCTGCCGCCGCGCGCCGGCCCTGGCCGCCACGGTGTTCGACCTGCCCGTGGTCTGCGCCCTCGGCCGCGAAAACCTCGCGGGACGGGCCGAGGGCGCGCGGGTCGCCTTCCTGCCGGGCGACATGCGGCGCGATCCGCTGCCGGAGGGACACGACCTCGTGACGTTCAAGTCCGTCCTGCACGATTGGCCGGCGGAGGAGGCGCGGGCCCTGCTCGACCGTGCCGGGCAGGCTCTGATGCCGGGGGGACGCCTCGTGATCTACGAGCGCGCGCCCATGCCCCTGCGGGAGCGCGCGCCCGGCTATGTCCGATCCGCCGACCTCGTGTTCCAGCCGTTCTTCCGCGACGTCGACCTCTATGCCGAGGTGCTGACGGATCTGGGCTTCGTCGATCTCGCCGTGCGGCGTCTCGACCTGGAGACGCCGTTTCACCTGATCGTGGCGCGCAAGCCCGGTGGTGCGCCGTGAGCGCCCCCTTCGTCCTCGCGGTGGCCGGGCCGCCGGGCAGCGGGAAGACGACCCTGTCGCGCGCCCTCGCGGAACGCCTCGGCGGCGCGCCGGTGCTGTCCTACGACGCCTATGAGGAGATCACCGGCTGGCCGCCCGAGCGGGTCGCGGAGTGGCTCCGGCGCGGAGCCGCCCTCGACGAGGTGCCGGTGCCGGGTCTCGCGGAGGATCTCGCGCGGCTGCGGCGCGGTGAACCGGTGCCGGACCGGGAGCGCGGCGGCATCCTGCGCCCGTCACGGCGCGGCGGCCGGCCGGTGATCGTCCTCGACACCCTCCTCGGCCGGGCCCATCCCGGAACCGGCGCACAGATCGACCATCTCGTCTGGCTCGATCTGCCCCTCGACGTGGCGCTGGCGCGCAAGCTGCGCAGCTTCACCGGGGAGGCGCGGCAGGATCCGGCCGCGGCGCCGGCCCTGCTCGGCGCCCTCGACGCCTATCTCGGCCGCTACGACAGCCTTCTGCACCCGACCTACGCGCTCCAGCGCGCGCGCATCCGGCCGGGGGCCGACCGGATCCTCGCCGCCGGGACGCTCGCCGAGTATCTCGCCGCCATCCTGTCCGATCTTCCCGACGCCCTCACGCCGCGGACGGCGTGACGGGCCTTCCTCGCGGAGCCTCCTGTCGATGTTTGGGTCCGATCGCTCCGCGCCGCCGCGCCTCGTCATCGCCGGAGGCGGTCCCGCCGCTTGGCTCGCCGCCGCCTATCTGAGGCGTGTGCTGCGCCGGGCCCGCTGGACGGTGACCCTGGTCGGGCCGGCTCCGGGGGCGGAGCCCTCCGGGGCGCTCGCGACCCGCCCGTCCCTGACCCGCTTCCTGAAGAGCTTCGGCCTCGACGAGGCGATTTTCATGCGCCGCTGCGGCGCGACCTACCGCCTCGCCAGCCGCTTCGACGAGTGGTTCGCGGCCGGGCAGGGGCATTGGCATCCCTTCGGCGCCTGCGGCCCCCGGATCGCCGGCCGCGACCTGTTCCATTACTGGATGAAGCTGCGCGAGGACGGCGCCGGGGCGGAGGCCGGGGCCTATGCGGATTACGCGCCCCAGGCGCTGATGGCGGCCTCGGGGCGCGGCCCCCGCCCCGAGGCCGCCATCAG
>NZ_NKUI01000313.1 GCF_014845115.1 Methylorubrum zatmanii
CCTTGCCTGTGGGCTCGGAAATTTGTAAAAGAGCCAGGCCTGAGGGTCCCCCGGATTTTGGTCCGGCCGGAAGGTGAGCTTCCGGATCTCATTCGGCGGCCTGCAGGGCCGCCGCTAGGGCGAATTCCTGGGGTGTTCGCCACCCCAGGGCGGTGTGAGGACGGCTCTCGTTGTAGTGCCGCCGCCACGTCTCGATCTTGCTCCTCGCGTCGGCCAACGACAAGAACCAGTTCGCGTTCAGGCACTCGTCGCGCAGCCGGCCGTTGAACGACTCGACCAGCGCGTTGTCGGTCGGCTTGCCGGGCCGTGAGAAGTCCAACGTGACACCGTTCTCGTAGGCCCAGCGGTCGAGGGCTTTCGAGACGAACTCAGGCCCGTTATCGACCTGAATCGCGCATGGTGCTCCGCGCAGCAGCGCCAAGCGGCCGACGACAGCCACGACCTGTTCGCCTTTGATGCCCTGGTCGACCTCGATCGCCAGAGCCTCGCGCGTGAATGCATCGACGACCGTCAGGGCCCGCAGCCGGCGGCCGTCGAACAGCGCGTCGGAGACGAAGTCCATCGACCAGCGTTCGTTCGGCCGGAGCGCAGCAGGCTGACGCTCACGGTGTGCCGCGCTGACGTGCCGGCGCGGCCGCTTGAGCCGCAGGCTGAGGCCCTCATCCCTGTAGAGGCGGTGGACCCTCTTGTGATTCACCCGCCAACCTTCCCGGCGCAGCAGGATGTAGATCCGGAAGTACCCGTAGCGGAGCTATGCGGGAGATTGGGTGACGACGGTGTGTTGAAGGCGGCGGATCGAGGCGGGGGTGCTAAGCTGCCGCAA
>NZ_NKUI01000314.1 GCF_014845115.1 Methylorubrum zatmanii
GCCGAGACGCAACCCGCCCTCATCAAGCGGATGCCGTCTCAGGGCCGGATTTTACAAAAGCCACATCCGATCCGCTCACCGATCAGGTCCGGCATGGACCGGGCAAGTAGATTGCGCGCAGATCGACTGGGAAGAACCTGCCTCATCTGACTTGCAAGGCAGGTTAAGTTGCACAAAGGCAACACTACAAAATGTTTCAGTCCAATCGGGATTAAGTGCACAAGGTTCAGGCTTTTACTCTTTAGGTAATTGTGTATCCTCTCAAGAAATATTTCAGCAGCCCGTGAATCGATCCCGACCGGTCGCTGCCACCAGCTTTGAACCGGAGTGCCCACCATGAAGAGAGTATCCGTCATCCGGGCCCTGATCGCGGCCGGCGCCCTCTGGTGCGCCCCGGCCGGAGCGGCCGATCTTCCCGCCCCGAAGGAGATGCCGCCGGAGGCGAAGGCGCCCGATCCGCTGATCGGCTTCTCGTTCTTCTCGCGCTACGCGACCGACTATAATTTCCGTGGCGTCTCGCAATCCAATCTGCAGGGCAGCTACCAGACTTATTTCGAGGCGAATTTCTTCAACAACTTCTTCTACACGGCAATGGCGACGCTTCAGACGCGCCTGCCGACCCAACCCGCCTTCGAGTTCGACCTGATGGCCGGCATCCGACCGACCTGGGACAAGTTCACCTTCGATCTGGGCATCCTCTACTACTTCTATCCGAACGAGACGCGGCTCTTCGGCTTCGATGCCGCCAACAACCCCTTCCCGATCACCCAGGCGAATTCCGACTTCTACGAGGGCGCGGCCAAAGTCCTCTACCAAGCGACAGATACGCTGGTCCTGGGCGCCAACGTCTACCATTCGCCGAACTTCTTCGGCACGCACGCCATCGGCACCTACGCCTCGGGCACGGCGGCCTATACCCTGCCGGCAACGCTGTTCTCCTTCCTGCCGGAAGCCTATGCCAGCGGCTTCTCGATCTCGGGTGAGCTCGGCTACTTCACCCTCGGCGCCGCCAAGACGTCGGCGACCGGTCCCTTCAATCCGGCGACCGGCCGGTTCCCCTCGCTCAATCTGGCAAGCTATCTCTACGGCAATGTCGGCGTGTCCTATGCCTACAAGAACCTGCTGCTCGACGTGCGCTACCACGACACCAGCCTGACGCCGTCCGAGTGCTTCAACTTCACCGGCGATTATCGCGGCTTCCTGAACGGCGGCACCTCCCGCTGGTGCGGCTCGGCCTTCATCGGCAGCATCACGTGGCAGGCCTCGACCGCCGCCCCCGGCATCTATGCCGAGCCGGGCGGGTTGCTCGACTTGTTCAAGTAGGGCCCCCATCGAAGGTCGCCGGCCCGCGGCCTTCGTCCACGCCCTGGATTTCCGCTGGGAATGCACAGGGCGTGAGTTGATCGAGCAGGCCGCGCTGCGGCGCGACCTCGGCGGCGCCGGACTGTTCCTGGCTCTCGAGCGGCCGGCCGAACCGCCGCTGCCGCGGGACGTCGCCGGCCGAACCGCGATCGCGCCGGGCAACGCCGCCTTCGGCTGCCGTCCGGTCTGTTTCCCCGGCTGCCCGCGACGGCAGCCGCATCTGGTCGTCGGCGCAGCTCATCACCTTCGACGGGGCGCCTTCGGTCACCGCGCCCGAAGATGCGGCCGGATGATCGTCAGCATGCGCTCGGCCGAGGTGCCGGGTGGGAAGAAGCCGAGATAGCCGCCCTCCCGGTCGATCAGATAGACGAAGGCCGAGTGCTCGATCGTATCGCCGCCGTTCTCCTGCCCGACCCTGCGGTAGAACACCTTGTAGGCCTCCGCCGCCCGCCGGATCGCCGCCTCGCTGCCGGTCAGGCCGATCAGGCGCGGATGGAAGCTCGGCACGAACTCCGCCAGCAGGGCGGGCGTGTCGCGGGCCGGGTCGAGGGTGACGAAGACCGGCTGGACCTCCTCGCCGGCCTCGCCGAGCAGGGTCAGGGCCCGGGCGATCTCCATCAGGTCGGTGGGGCAGACATCGGGACAGGCGGTGAAGCCGAAGGTGAGCATGAGCAGTTTGCCGTGGAAATCCGCCTCGGTGCGGGGCCTTCCGTCCTGATCGACCAGCGCGAACGGGCCACCGACCGGCTCGCGGTTCCACATCAGCACGTCCATCAGTTCGGCGGCCGAGCGGCGCGGCGGCTCCTGCGCCCGCGCCGGACCGGTCACGGCGAGGCCGAGCAGCAGCGCGGCTGCGATCGGCCTACGCACCGAAGGTGAGCCGGCTGCCCGTGGTCGGGACGATGACGTGGTCGGGCATCTGCGCCTGCGCCTCGAGGGCGAAGTTCAGGCCGCTGCAATGCATCGGGATGACGACATCGGGCTTGAGCGCCCCGATCTCCGCGACGACCTGGGTGAGATACTCCTTCGGCGCGGGGCCGAGATGGAAGCCGCCGACGATGGCGTGAACCTTCTCGATTCCCGACACGGCCTGCGCCTGCCGCACCGAGTTGACGATCCCGACATGGCCGCAGGAGCTGATGACCACGAGGCCCTTGCCCTTCACGTTGAAGCAGGTGGCATGTTCGTGGACATGCTCGTCCGGGATGATCTTCCCCTGAAGTTCGGCGGGGGAATAATGGCCGGCATCGCAGCCGAGCCCGTCCTTGATCCCGCGCTCCACGAAGGTGTTGGGCAGGATGCGCTCGATCGAGTTGCGCTGGATTGGCCCGGTGGTGAAGGCGTGGCCGGCCACGACGGTCGGCGCCTCGCACAGCACGGTCGCGATCCGCCGCGCGGCGAGTTCGCGCCGGTCGAGCTGGCCGAAATCGGTGAACTGTCCCTGCACGCCGCTCGGGCTCAGGCGATGGCAGAAATTGTCCTCGCCGCCGGCATAGAGCTTCAGGTCGGGAGAGAGGGCGTCGCGATAGCGGTCGAGGAAGCCGGTCAGGCCGCCGTAATGGTCGTGATGGCCGTGGCTGACGATCAGGGCATCGACCTTGGTGGGATCGACCTTGAGGATCTCGATGTTGTTGAGCAGCGCCTCGGGGCTGTAGCCGAAATCGAGCAGGATCGTGCGGGCGTCTTCCCCCGCCTTCGATTCCGCGAACAGCGACAGGCCCCACTGGTTGTGCAGCACCTTGCGATAATCGGCCCCGCGACCATTGCCCGGTGGCTGATGCAGCACGCCCTGAACGGTCGATGGCTTCAGAAACTGGTCGTGCGCCGAGTCGATCAGGACGCGCAAGCTCAAGCTGTCGACGGCCGGGATCGCGAGCGGCGCGGCGCGCGCGACCTCGACGCAGGAGAAGCCGGCCGCCGATCCGGCCGCCAGCGCCGCGGAGATCTTCAGAAATCCGCGCCGGTCGATCATGCCCGCCATGTCACCGCCCCATCCTGTACTTTGTATGCATCCTAGAACAAAACTTCCGGGATAGAATTCCATTCTTCACGGGCTTTACGAAACATTCGTTCCATCAATTCTCCCGTCGCGAGAGAATTCATGGAATGCGAGGCCAGCATCGGGAAGAAGCGCACGTCCGCGGCCGCTGCAGCCCAGCGCACGATCCCGCAAAAAGCTTCGACAGCCTGCGCAAACCTTCTCCCGACCGCGGCAGAGTCCGGGCGAATGCGCTCCGAAAGCCCGTTCTTTAAAAAGAACAATCCCGTTGACTTGAAGAACGACGGCGGACACCCTGGCGGTGTCGGACAGGCACGGGCCGCGTCGCCCCGCTGAGGCCGACGAAGACGGGAGTTCCAAGAACGATGGCGTTTCGACCCCTGCACGATCGTGTGCTGCTGCGCCGCGTCGAGAGCGACGAGAAGACCAAGGGCGGCATCATCATCCCGGATACCGCCAAGGAGAAGCCGCAGGAGGGCGAGGTGGTCGCCGTCGGGCCCGGCGCCCGCGACGAGCAGGGCCGCGTCAACGCCCTCGACGTGAAGGCCGGTGACCGGGTGCTGTTCGGCAAGTGGTCCGGCACCGAGGTCAAGATCGACGGCCAGGATCTCCTGATCCTCAAGGAGGCCGACATTCTCGGCGTGATCGCCGCCTGAGCGAGACCTGCCGAGCGAGACCTGGATTCATCTGAAACAAGGAGGATCGGAATGGCTGCCAAAGACGTGAAATTCTCGGGCGATGCACGCGAACGGCTGCTGCGCGGCGTCGATATCCTCGCCGACGCGGTGAAGGTGACGCTGGGCCCGAAGGGCCGCAACGTCGTGATCGAGAAGAGCTTCGGCGCGCCGCGCATCACCAAGGACGGCGTCACCGTCGCCAAGGAGATCGAGCTGGAGGACCGCTTCGAGAATCTCGGCGCCCAGCTCGTGCGCGAGGTCGCCTCGAAGACCAACGATCTGGCCGGCGACGGCACCACCACCGCCACGGTGCTGGCCCAGGCCATCGTCCGCGAGGGCGCCAAGGCGGTGGCGGCCAACTTCAACCCCCTCGACCTGAAGCGCGGCATCGACCTCGCGACGACGACCGCCGTCAAGGACATCACCGGCCGCGCCCGCAAGGTCACCTCCTCCGAGGCCATCGCCCAGGTCGGCACGATCTCGGCCAACGGCGACGCGGAGATCGGCCGCCTCATCGCCGAGGCGGTCGAGCGGGTCGGCAACGAGGGCGTCATCACCGTCGAGGAGGCCAAGACCGCAGAGACCGAACTCGACGTCGTCGAGGGCCTGCAGTTCGACCGCGGCTATCTCTCGCCGTATTTCGTCACGAACACCGAAAAACTGATCGCCGAACTCGACGATCCCTACATCCTCATCCACGAGAAGAAACTGTCCTCGCTCCAGCCGTTGCTGCCGGTGCTGGAGGCGGTCGTCCAGTCGAGCCGTCCCCTGCTGATCATCGCCGAGGATGTCGAGGGCGAGGCTCTGGCGACCCTCGTCGTCAACAAGCTGCGCGGTGGCCTCAAGGTCGCGGCGGTGAAGGCGCCGGGCTTCGGCGATCGCCGCAAGGCGATCCTGGAGGACATCGCCATCCTCACCAACGGCCAGACCATCTCGGAGGATCTCGGCATCAAGCTCGAGAACGTGGCTCTCCCGCTGCTGGGGCAGGCCAAGCGCGTCCGCATCGACAAGGAGAGCACCACCATCGTCGACGGCGCCGGCGAGAAGCCGCAGATCGACGCCCGCGTCGCGCAGATCAAGGCGCAGATCGAGGAGACCACCTCGGACTACGACCGCGAGAAGCTGCAGGAGCGCCTGGCCAAGCTCGCCGGCGGCGTCGCGGTGATCCGCGTCGGCGGCGCCACCGAGGTCGAGGTCAAGGAGAAGAAGGACCGCGTGGACGACGCCCTCAACGCGACGCGGGCGGCGATCGAGGAAGGGATCGTTCCGGGCGGCGGCACCGCGCTGCTGCGGGCCAAGGCGGTCGTCTCGGCGTTGAAGAGCGACAACGCCGATGTGAAGGCCGGCATCAACATCGTGCTCAAGGCGCTCGAAGCCCCGATCCGGCAGATCGCCGCCAATGCCGGGGTCGAGGGGTCGATCGTGGTGTCGAAGGTCATCGAGAACGGCTCCGAAACCTTCGGCTTCGACGCACAGACCGAGACCTATGGCGACTTGATCGAGGCCGGCATCGTCGATCCGGCCAAGGTCGTGCGCACGGCGCTGCAGGATGCGGCCTCCGTGGCCGGTCTTCTGGTGACGACGGAGGCCCTGGTCGCCGACCGGCCGAAGGAGAAGGCGCCGCTGCCCGCTCCGGGCGGACCGGATTTCTGATCCGCCCCGGCGGGGACCGGCGGCCGCGCTCGCCCGCAATCACTGCCGAGGCGCGGGAACGCCGCCTCGGCACGCCCGCATCGTGCCCGGAACTTGCATTCCGGCCGATGCGTCAACGCACCCTCATGTCCAAGGTGATCCCGATTCGAAGAGGTGGATGCATGGCCGCGTCAACGGATTTCCGACGCCAGATCGAAGGTTACAGCCTCACGACCGCCGAGATTCTCTATCATCTTCCGGATTTTCCGCACCTTCTCCAGACGTTCGTCTGGCAGCGATACGATCTCTTCCCGCAATTTCCCGAACTGAAGCGGTTCCTGGCCTTCTGGCAGGACAGGCTGGACGGGCCGCTGCACTCGGTTCGGGTCATGCATGACCGCCTGATCAAGCCGGCGGAGCTGCGGACGATTTCCGGCGAGTTCTCGTTGCACTGATACGCCATCCGCTTGATCGGAGCGGGTCCCGTATCGGCGGCCCATGCGGCGTTCCGCGTGCGGTAGTGTGTGCTGCTGATGGGTCCGTCGCTGTGCGCGGGTTTTCCGTCGCCGGCCGACGACTTTGTTGAGAACGCCCTCGAGCTGCCGCGCTGGCTCGTGCCGAACCCGCCGGCCACTTTCCTCTGGCGCATTTCCCGGCGATTCGATGCGCGATCCTGGGATCTTCGACGGGATCTCGCCTGCGTCGAACGCAGCTTAAAACCCGACCACGGCAGCGTCGTCGTGGCGGCGGTCGACGGCGAAATGTCGATTAAGCGCATGGTGGTCGAGGGCAACACGGCTCGGCTCTCCGTCGACAACCCCGAGTTGCCCGTGTTCGCCACGGAGGAACTGGCCGAGGTCGACGTCTGGGGCGTGGTGCACTTCACTATCCGCTGGCACGCAGCCTGCGCCGGACAGGGCCGATGAGCGGCGCCGAGGCGCGCCTGCGCGATCGGATTGGGGGCGGCCGCGCCCTGGTGCTGATCGATGGCAATAGCCTCTACTGCTCGTGCGAGCGCGTGTTCGACGTCAAGCTCGCCCGCGTGCCGGTGATCGTGCTTTCGAACAATGACGGCTGCGCGATCGCCAACACGCCCGAGGCCAAGGCGCTCGGGATCAAGATGGGGCGCATGTTCAGAATTGGTTTCATAAAATCGAATCATATGACAGGCCGAAGGTGCTGATGAGGCGTCCATAGGACCCGCCGTGAACTTCAAGTTTCGTGAAAGACTAGATAATGCTAGGTCCAGTTGTTACAAAATCTACTGAGCGGTTTTTTCTGAAATTGATCAGAGGGTTTCAAATAGAATTCTTAGCAAGAGACTCCCGGATGAAAAGTAAATGACGAAAACTGTCGAAAGATACTTCGATCCCGATGAGGATGAGGTTGTTTTTGCGCATATATTGCATAATTATAAATCTGAAATGGCATCAATGGGAGTTGATGATCGAATTGAAATAGTATCGTTCCCGCCAATCGTCGAAAAACGTGTATTTGCATCCGACATTGCCCTGATATTCAAATACACAGACAAAATTGGGAGAGCCAGAAAGCGCATTAATCCACTGCAAGCCAAAAAACTCTATCTTCCTTCTGGAAATCCTAGATATTCTATCGGCGACACGTATAACTTGACAGCGAAGTTTGGTGGCTTCAATAGCTCACAAAATAAAATATTGAGAATTATCGATCAAATATAAAGAGCAAACGTCTGTAGGTATATGTATTATATGCCGCCTACAAGAGGTTTTTGCCTGAAAGACTGCTCCACTATTATTTGACTTCAAACGGCAATCTATAAAGATAGCTGGAGATCAAATTTCGAATTAGCGATTCGTGATAAACTTATTGAGTGCAAGGGAGATTTGAATTCTGGGGTTTGGGTCGGTTCAATTTATAATGTTCCGGCGCGCGCGAGGGATTTATATGCAAGCGCCTTTTCTAAAACAGTTCCATTTTCATGGTATGCAGTTGCAAGCTTGGGGTTATGCGATTATCGACTGGACGGAAGAAAATTTAACAAAGGAAAATATTTATTTCCTCTTGAGATAAGCTGCGACGCTATCGTTCCTTATGATAGCCAGGATCATGACGATCAGCCGGAGGACATTGATTCATTTGAAGGTGCTGTGTTGGGAAACCAGGAACTTATAAATAGACTGAACTCTGAAATCAGGGAAAGATCTCCTAGTATATTGGAAATTGGCGAATTTCAGGCATTCGCCAAGGCTGCTATAACCATAGAGCTCCACTCTCCAATGCGACGCCCAGAGTTCACTCCCTTACCGGTGATGTCGTCGTACGACAGCGATTATTCGGCTGGGCAAAAGCCAAAGAGATAGTCTTTTGCATCACAATGAGGTCGGGCTTGCCCATAGAGACAGACAGGTGGTAGCCGCAGTGGCGGGCGGCAGCGGGGCGAGCGGCACGAAGGCCGGCGGGGCGGAGGACGTCCGGGCCAGCTGCTCGGCCAGCACGGCGCGCCGCCAGCGGAACAGCAGGCTGGCTCGCCCGCACCGAAGGCTGCCCCGGCGCTCAGCGTCGCGGCGATTGCAAAGCTCCTGATAGCGGAATCGATCGCGAGCTATCCCGGCAGCTGCGCCTGTCCCTACCAGACCAACCGCGGCGGCCGATCCTGCGGGCGCCGTAGCGCTCATTCGAGGCCGGGCGGCTACTCGCCGCTATGCTACCCGGCTGACATCACCTCCGAGATGGTCGCGAACTATCGAGCGGGCCACTGATTGCACAGTCTTTGCTGTCAATCGGCGTCCAATC
>NZ_NKUI01000315.1 GCF_014845115.1 Methylorubrum zatmanii
GCCGCCTGCGCCTGCGCCCGGCTGCGGAAATGCCCGTGCTCGACCAGGAACCTGTCGGCGCGCATCCGCTCGCCCGTCATCGGATCTCCTTCCGGAAAACGCCCCGGCCTGCTTCGTCAGGGGTGGGAACGGGCCTCCCCTGTCGAAAGGGGCCGTGTCGCCTTAACTAGGAACGGTTTCGTGTAGGGAAGCGCGCGGTCCGCCGTCCAAGGCTGCCGGGTAGCCCGTATCCCGAGCCGCCTCAAGCGGCGGGCGAGGCGGGACGGACCGTGAGGACCGGTAACGGAGACGATCAGCTCATGAGAGGTGCCATCATGCGAGGGGCGACGACGCCTGCCATCCGACGCCTTCCCCTGGGTCGTTCCTTGGATCGCTCCTTGGGTTGTTCCCGGGGCCTGCCTCTGGCCGCGACCCTGCTCGGTCTCCTGGCCGGGCCGGCCCTCGCGCAGGAGGCCGGCAAGGATCCGGGTAAGGAGCCGGCCGCGCCGCCGGCCAAGACCGATACGGCCTCCGCGCCGCAGACCTACGAGAGCACGATCGCCAATTCCAAGGGCGAGACCATCGGCAAGATCATGATCCGCGACGGGGCCAACTCCCTGGTGATGCGGTTGGCGATCCAAGCCGGCGGCCTGCCGCCGGGCTGGCACGGCATCCATTTCCACGCGGTCGGCGATTGCTCGGATACGGAGAAGTTCGAGAAGTCGAAGGCGCACGTGAATCACGACCAGAGCAAGCACGGCCTGCTCAACCCCGACGGGCCGGACGAGGGCGATCTGCCCAACGTCTA
>NZ_NKUI01000316.1 GCF_014845115.1 Methylorubrum zatmanii
GGCGCCGGCAAGACCACGGTGCTCGACCTGATCTGCGGCCGCACCCGGGCCAGCTCCGGCTCGATCAAGTACAAGGGACAGGAACTCACCAAGCTGTCCGAGAGCGCGATCGTCCAGGCCGGTGTCGGGCGCAAGTTCCAGACCCCCTCGATCTACGACGACCTGACGGTGTTCGAGAATCTCGAGATCTCGTTCCCGCGCGGCCGCTCGGTGTTCGGGGCGCTCACCTTCAAGCGCGATGCCGAGGTGCGCGACCGCATCCACGAGATCGCCCAGACCATCTTCCTCAAGGACCAGCTCGACGAGCGGGCCGAATTCCTCAGCCACGGCCAGAAGCAATGGCTCGAGATCGGCATGCTGCTGATCCAGGACCCGGAACTCCTGATGCTCGACGAGCCGGTGGCCGGCATGAGCGTCGGCGAGCGCATCAAGACCGCGGAACTCCTGAACCAGATCATCAAGGGCCGCTCGGTGCTGGTGATCGAGCACGACATGAAGTTCGTCGAGGACATCGCCCACCGGGTCACCGTGCTGCACCAGGGCAAGGTCCTGTCGGAAGGCTCGATGGAGCGGGTCAAGAACGACCCGAAGGTCATCGAAGTCTATCTGGGCCATTGAGAAGGCGTACCGATCATGCTCCAGACCAGCGCCTCTTCCTCCCCCCTCGTGCCGCCGGTGATGGCAGGCGTGCCGCCGATGCTGGCGATCTCCGACCTCCATGCCGCCTACGGCCAGAGCGAGGTTCTGCACGGCATCGATATCAGCGTGGCGCCCGGCGAGATCGTCGCCGTGATGGGCCGCAACGGCATGGGCAAGTCGACGCTCATGAAGACGCTGATGGGCATCGTGCCGACCAAGTCGGGGACTATCACCGTCGATGGCATCGACGTCACCGCCATGAAGAGCCATGCCCGCGTCGCCAAGGGCCTCGCCTACGTGCCTCAGGGACGGATGATCTTCTCGACCATGACGGTGCAGGAGAACATCGAGACGGGCCTGACGGTCACCGGCTCGCGCAAGGTGCCGCAGGACCTCTACACGATGTTCCCCGTCCTCCTGGAGATGAAGGGACGGCGCGGCGGCAACCTCTCCGGCGGCCAGCAGCAGCAGCTCGCCATCGCCCGGGCGCTCGCCAGTAACCCCAAAGTTCTTCTTCTCGACGAGCCGACCGAGGGCATCCAGCCCTCGATCATCCGTGAGATGGGGCGTACCCTCAAGAAGATTCGCGACGAGCGCGGTCTGTCGATCGTCGTCTCCGAGCAGGTTCTGAGCTTCGCCATGGACGTGGCCGACCGCGTTCTCGTGATCGAGAACGGCGCCATCGTCCACGAGAGCCTGCGGGCCGATATCGACGAGGCGCAGGTCGCCCGGTTCCTGTCGGTCTGAGTCACGCGCGCTCCTCAGCGGGAGGAGCGCGCGTCGGAAGACGCTGAGTTCACCACACCCACGAAAGCGGCCGGAACAACCCCGGAGACGCAACGGGGACGGCTGCCTGCAATCTGGACAGCAAAGGAGCTGGGACGGACATGCCCGAGACCCTGATCAAGGTCGATCTCACGCAGTCGGCCTACGACAACGACATGGTGCACAATCGCTGGCACCCGGACATTCCGATGGTCGCCACCGTCAAGCCCGGCGACGACTTCATCGTCGAGACCTATGACTGGACCGGCGGCTTCATCAAGAACAACGATTCCGCCGACGACGTGCGCGACATCGACCTGTCGATCGTCCACTTCCTCTCCGGCCCGATCGGTGTCGAGGGCGCCGAGCCCGGCGATCTGCTCGTGGTCGACCTGCTCGATATCGGCGCCAAGCCCGAGAGCCAGTGGGGCTTCAACGGCTTCTTCTCGAAGAACAACGGCGGCGGCTTCCTCGACGAACACTTTCCCCAGGCCCAGAAGTCGATCTGGGACTTCGAGGGCATGTTCACGAAGTCGCGCCACGTGCCCGGCGTGCGCTTCCCCGGCCTGATCCATCCCGGCCTGATCGGCTGCCTGCCCGATCCGAAGATGCTGGAGACCTGGAACACCCGCGAGAAGGCGCTCTACGACACCAATCCGAGCCGGGTGCCGGCGCTCGCCACCCTCCCCTTCGGCCCGACCGCGCATATGGGCCGGCTGAAGGGCGAGGCGAAGGAGGCGGCTGCGGCGACGGGCGCCCGCACGGTGCCGGGGCGCGAGCATGGCGGCAATTGCGACATCAAGGATCTGTCGCGCGGCTCGAAGATCTACTTCCCGGTCTACGTGCCGGGGGCCGGCCTCTCCATGGGCGATCTGCATTTCAGCCAGGGCGACGGCGAGATCACCTTCTGCGGCGCCATCGAGATGGCGGGTTGGGTCCACCTCAAGGTGAGCCTGATCAAGGACGGCATGTCCAAGTACGGGATCAAGAACCCGATCTTCAAGCCGTCGCCGGTCACCCCGAAATACGACGATCACCTGATCTTCGAAGGGGTTTCCGTCGATGAATCCGGCAAGCAGCATTACCTCGACGTGACCGTCGCCTACCGGCAGGCCTGCCTCAACGCGATCGAGTACCTGAAAAAGTTCGGGTATTCGGGCGCCCAGGCCTACTCGATCCTCGGCACCGCCCCGGTCCAGGGCCACATCTCCGGCGTCGTCGATATCCCGAACGCCTGCGCGACCCTCTGGATCCCGACCGGCATCTTCGACTTCGACATCAACCCGTCCGCCGCCGGGCCGACGAAGTTCCTCGACGGCTCGATCCAGATGCCGCTCTCGCCCGATCTGTAATCGCCCCGGTTTGCCGCGCGTATCGGCGCGGCAAACCGCCTTCGTCTTCTTCGAGAGTGCGCGACATGCCGGTCTACGATTACGCTTGCGACAGCTGCGGGCCGTTCACGGTGCTGCGTCCGATGGCGCAGTTCAAGGATCCGCACGATTGCCCGGATTGCGGTGAGCCGTGCCAGCGCGCCTTCCTCACCGCGCCGCGGATCTCGGGCATGGATGCCGGCCTCAAGGCGGCCCACGCCACCAACGAGCGCAGCCGCCACGAGCCGCGGCGGTCCGGCGGTCACGGGGCCGGCTGCGGTTGCTGCTCCCCGAAGAAAACCACGGCCGCCCCCGCGGCGGCCAAGAGCTTCCCGAACGCGCGGCCCTGGATGATCAGCCACTGATCGGCGGGCCGCCGTCTCTGCGGAAGGATGGATCGAACCGAAACACCGCTCCGCGAAGGAGCCGCCGGCCGCGACACGACAAGCGGGACGAACCCTGTGGGCAGGCCGGCGCAGAGGACGGGTTGGGGACTGACGATGACCGAACGCATGACACGAACGACAAGGCCCGGGCGCCGCCGCAGCGTCAGGATCGGAACGGCCGGCACCCTGCTGGCGGCGAGTGTCGTCGCTGCGACCGGCGCCCTGGCGCAGCA
>NZ_NKUI01000317.1 GCF_014845115.1 Methylorubrum zatmanii
CCTCAGCTCCCGTCTCTCGAACGGCCCTTGGCCGCGAACCCGCAGCACGCCACGGCGGGGGGGAGGGGGGGGCGACCGTGGCCATCGCCCGGACGGCGGCCCTGGCGCGACGGTGAGGGCCCGCATCCTCCGCTGCCAGCACAGCCGCGCCTTGTCTCATCACCTCACCTCGCCGACGATGATGCAATGTTCCACCGCGGCGCGCATCGAGATCCCGAACACAACGATCGTCCGGACAACTCACTCAAGCCTGAGCAGTGTATGAGCGAGCACGCAATGCGAGCGTCCGGGATGCCATATAACGGCCGAACATCGATGGAAGGCGCGCACGAACGAACCGGCGCCTGGTCTTCAATTGCGGAACTTCGGGAGGACGCCGCGAACCCCGACAGCGGATAGCTGCCGCGACATGGCGTGGATGATCGACGCGGGTCCGGCCGCGCTGTGGCGAGCTTCCAGCTTCACCTCAAGGCCGCGCAGCCCCACGGCCAACTCAAGTGCTTGCAGCGACCTCGTGATCTCCTCGAACCGCGCTCTCGCGTCGGACCAGCCTTGCGCGAAGCCGAACAGCTCGCGCAGGGCC
>NZ_NKUI01000318.1 GCF_014845115.1 Methylorubrum zatmanii
TACCACCCTTTATTCGACGGGAGCGTACAATGTGTATAAGAGACAGGCTCCCCGTAGCGCACCCGGCTCTTGGCCAGATCACAGATGCGCATCCGCAGCGGTGCCTGATCGGGCTTGGTCGAGCGGTAGCGGACGCCCGACCGACCGACGCCGAGCGCGGCGCAGCCGCGCCGCTCGCTCACCCCGTGCGCCTCCTGAACCTGGTGCACGAGCTCGCGTCGCCGAGCAGGCGTCAGAGCTTTTTTGCGAGCACGTCCTGCAGGATGTGCTTGTCGAGGCTCAGATCGGCAACCAGCTGCTTGAGCTTGCGGTTCTCGTCCTCAAGCTGCTTCAGCCGCCGCAGCTCGCCTGTGCCCAAGCCGCCGTAGAGCTTCTTCCAGCGGTAAAACGTCTGTTCGGAGATGCCCATCCGGCGCAGCACCTCCGCGACCGGTGTCCCGGTCTCGGCCTGCTTCAGCGCGAAGGCGATCTGCTCTTCGGTGAACCTGCTCTTCTTCACGGCTCTGCTCCTCCCCTCAGGGGCTCACACAACCGGAAAACTCGCACTCACGCCGGACCAAAGCGATGGGGGGACGTCAGGCCTCGACGCCAGCGCGGGCGGCGTAGCTGATCCGGGTTGCGCAGCCGCCCGTGCGGC
>NZ_NKUI01000319.1 GCF_014845115.1 Methylorubrum zatmanii
TATTCGGCGGCAGCGTCAGATTTGTATAAGGGACAGCATCCATAAAGAGATCCGTCGTCGGCAGGAGGAGGCCGCACGCCGTCTCCCTCCTCCGGCAGAACCCGATATGCGCCCGGTCGAGGTGGCATCTGTAGAGACCGCTCCCCAGCAGATCGTCATCCCCAGTGCCGTTCTCGCCCGTATGCCGAATGCCATCATTCGGAAGGTGGCCGCCCAGCACGGCGTCACCTTCGAGGACATTCTAGGAGATGACCGCGCGGTCCATATCGTTGCGGCTCGCTACGAGGCAATCCGAGCCGTGAGGGAGGTGCATCCGACACACAGTATCAAGCGTCTAGGCAGGATTTTCGGCGGGCGAGATCACTCTTCCATCCGAAATGCTCTGGGCATGAACCAGAGAGCGAGAAGCCCCAATAAGCAGCGGTCGGGTCTCCTGAATGAAGACGCGCCGTCGCCGGCAGAGATCATCGAAACCACGGCTCGAAAGCACAGCGTTTCCGTTCGTGATGTCATCGGCCGATCTATTCACGAGACGGCTACCCGCGCCCGATACGAGGCTGCTGCTAGCATTCGATCCGCGCATCCTGATCTGACATCGAAACAGATCGGTGCCCTATTCGATGGGCGATCAGACAATCTGATTTGGCAGTCTCGCAATTACATGCGGAGGTCCGCATGACCACCCCCGCACTGGCTCCAGAGGTGAGGGAGCGTCCGAAGAGTGTCGATTGGTTCGACATCTTCACCCGAGCCGCGCATCGCTCGGTCGTGCTGCCTGACGGCTGGATCGGCTACCTCTCCCAAGCCGTAGAAGGCCAAGGCGTCATGGTCACCGGCAAGGTGGTCACGCAGGCTATCACGCGCGGTCCTCGCAAGGGCTCGCCGAACTTCCGCACGGCTGATCCGAAGACTGAGCGCAAGGTCTTCGTGTCGAATGAGGCGATCCACGCAGAGCGAGAGCGTGAATTCCTCGACACCCCTCCCGCTGACACGGGGGAGGCCGGACGATGAGCGGGCGTGCCTACTACAACGAGTGTGATCCCTATGCCGCAGAGTGGTTGCGCAACCTCATCGCGGCCGGGCTCATCACGGCGGGCGACGTCGATACCCGGTCAGTTGTCGATGTTCGACCTTACGACTTGGACGGGTACGAGCGATGTCACTGGTTCGCCGGGATTGGCATCTGGGACTACGCCCTCAACCTCGCCGGCTGGCCTGCGGACTTCCCAGTCTGGACGGGCTCCTGCCCGTGTCAACCTTTCAGCGCGGCAGGCGGCCGAAGCGGGTTCGCTGACGAGCGGCACCTATGGCCGGCTTGGTATCATCTCGTCCGAGAGTGCCGACCTGCAATCGTCCTTGGAGAGCAATCTGCGAGCAAGGACGCGCTCCATTGGCTCGACCTCGTCCAAGCTGATCTGGAAGCGGCGGATTACGCCTGCGGGCCGGTCGATCTCTGCGCTATCGGCGGAGAGCATAAAAGGCAGCGGCTATGGTTTGTGGCCCACGCCCATGGCTGGGACGCCTCCTCAGAAGGGCTACAACGCGGCTGGGAACACCGACAGCAGCCGCAAGACCGTCTGGCTCGGCCGCGGCGCCAGTACCAGTGGTTGGTCTGCCGAGACGGACAACGGCGCGCTGTTGAACCCGGCACACTACCGGTCACTCATGCGTATCCCGGCCGCCTGGGACGCGTGCGCCCCTATGGCAACGCCATCGACGCGGAAGCGGCGACCGCCTTCATCGGAGCTGTGATCGACACGCTGTCCACACCGCCCGCCGCGTCCGAGATCGAAGGAGGCCGGCGGTGAGCCCCGAACAGCGCAGACTTGCCCGGCACGCCCTTGGCCTGCCGAACCGCTACCGCCGGTCCTACCGCAACCGCTTCCTCGCAGGTGGCCGGGACGAGAACTGGCTTGGTCTGGTCGAAGATGGCCTCGCCGAAAGCGGAGAGCCCGACGACCTCGGCCGCACTTGGCTCTGGCTGACCCGAGCCGGCGCCGAAGCCGCGCTCGAACCCGGCGAGCGCCTGTGCCGTGAAGATTTCCCGCCGCCGCCCGCTGCTCGCGACGCCTCCGGCCGCTTCGCCAGGCGCCCGCCCCAATCCTCCACCCTCGCCCCTGGAGCTTGAGCCATGAACGTCGAACACACTCTCTCCGAGTTGGAAATGCTGGGGAACGAGCTGCGGCGTGCCGCCGAAGATCTGGCAACCGATGGCAAGGCATCCACGTGGCTGGAAGTCGCCGAGGGGCGGATACGGACGATCAGGAGCTTGATCGCCGGCCCGAGCGCCATGCCGACCACGACCAAAGACGAGGCGGCGAGGACGCCGGGGCAGGCAGAGACGGTCACGATCCTCTACACGAATTATCGCGGCGAGACGGCGGTTCGTCGCATCACGCCCATAGCTCGCGAATGGTTCGGGGCATCGGAGTGGCACCCGGAACCGCAATGGCTTTTCACGGCATTCGACATGGACAAGGAGGCGTTCCGAGACTTCGCCCGATCCGGCGTGAAGGCGTGGGGCCAAGCCGCTGTCGATGCGGCTCTCTCCGCCCCGGCATCGCCGGGCGTGCCGGATAGCCTGCGGGCGCTGAGCGAGAAGGCGTCGCCGGGGAGGTTCGAGGTCATCAGGGGGCTTCACCACTACATCGTGGTTGCGGAAGCAAGGGATCAGAAGGGGCTTCTCAATTCGGCGGACGCCGACTTCGCAGCGGCCTCGGCAAACTACGTCCGAGACATCCTCTCCAGCCATCTGGCCGGGCAGAGCGCCGGGTCGGGGGCGGAGGACTGGCGAGAGCGGGCGGCCTCCGAGATCGACACCATCGCCGAAGGGTGGGAGGCCGACGGCCGGGCCTATGCGAAGACGCTGGCGGCGATCCTCCGCAGCGAACAGCCCATTCCGGGCAGCAGGCGGCCGAACCCGAACACAGGGGCCCGGCGGCGTCCGCCCGCCCCCGACAGCACCCGCACGGTGGCCGAGGGGACGGAGTGGGTTTTGGCGCCGTTGGATGACGACGCCGCAGACCACGCTGATAGCCGCTTGCCACTCGCAATGATCGAAGCAGGGCATGACGCCTACGTTCGAGTGCAGGAAGATCTCAAGAACTACGTGGCTGGCGAGACGCCAGATTGGGACGCTGGCATGGCAGCAGTCGCCGTCTACCGCGCCATGCTCGCCGCCCGCCCGGAAGCCCCGGAGGCGCAGGGGGCGGAAACGTTCGAGACTATCGCTAAGTGGTGCGAGGACACGTTCGGCCCCATTGAGCCGGCTCGGATCGTCAGCCGTGCCGCTGAGGAGATGGAGGAACTGAAAGCCGAGCCGACGCGGGTTGAGGAAGCCGCCGACGTGGTGATCGTCCTGTCTCGATATCCCGGCCTCTGGGAGACCGTCGAGCGCAAGATGGCGGTCAACCGCAAGCGCCGCTGGCGGCTGATGGGCGACGGCACCGGCTACCACATCAAGGATGAGCCCGCCCCGCCGTCCTCCTCCGGTCAGGGAGGGCGTTGAGCCATGGGCGAGCGCACGATCTACATGGCCAGCAAGACAGCCCATGCGTGGCTCTGGCGGCGGCTCCGCGCAGACGGCTTCCCGATCATCTCATCGTGGATCGATGAGGCCGGCAAGGGCGAGACGGCGTGCTTCACCGACCTGTGGCGGCGGTGCGTGGACGAGGCTGCGACGGCTGATGCCGTCATCGTCTACCGCCAGCCTGACGAGGTTCTGAAAGGCGCCTTCGTTGAGGTCGGTGCGGCTCTCGCGGTTGGAACGCCGGTCTACGCCATCGGCTGCGACGAGTTCAGCTTCGTCAATCATGCCGGTGTCACGCGATGCCGGAGCCTCGGTGAGGCCCTGGCCGACATCACCGGCCGGCGCGTCGAGATGGAGCCGATCGTATGACCGGCCCCGTCACCACAGAGGCGCTGGATTATGTCCGCGACCTGATCCGGCAATCAATCAAGGTCGGTGCCCCTGGGCTCGCAGAGCCTGTGCGCGAAGCTCTCGTGCGCAGCATCTTCCTGAAGATCGATGGCAAGGTGATCCAGCCGCTCCTGTCCGACAAAGCCGCGGCCCTCGCCGCCCACCAGCAGGTCACGGCCGAGAGGGACGAGGCGAACGGCACCCTCCGCTACTGCGAAGGCCAGTGGCAGGACGAGCGCGGCGTCATGCTCGCCGAACTCGCCCGGCTCCGGGCCGAGGGAGAGGTGCTGCGGGAGGATGCGGCCCGCCTCGACTTCCTCGACGGCTGCAACGCCCGCCTGAACGCGTCCTACGGCACGCACTACGGCTGGAAGCTCGTGCTCAACCACAACGTCAACCGGCTCTTGCTCGGCGACATGAAGGTGGATCTCCACGACAGCGAGGGCGGTAACGAAAAGCTGCCGTCATGCCGCCTCGCCATCGACGAAGCCCGCAAACGCACCGCGCTCGCCCGCACGGCCACGGCAAGGGAGGGGGCTTAGATGGACCTCACCTTCAATAGCGCGACCCGCCAACAGGCCAAGCCGCCGGCATCATCCGAAGAGATGCTGCGGGCCATGCGGGAGATGATGGCGTTGCTACCGCCCGCAGAGCCAGAGATACATTTCGGCTTTGGTGCAATGGGCCTTCTGCCGTCCGGCGGTCTGCGGATCATCGAAGATCCGAACATGGTCGAGACGGTCGAGGATTGGTCCGAGGTGCGCTCGCCGTCGCGGGCCGCCAGGCGGCGTCGGCAGGGCCATCGCCAGCGCATTCGCTACGTCAGCCGCCCGAAGCGGGACGTGTTCAAGATCGGCTCGGCGCTCGTGATGCACCCCGACATGGCGCGGGAGATCGCGGTGCGGCTCGCCCCCACCCCTGCGCTCAACCGTGAGGAGGCCGACCGTCATGGGTGAGATGGAGAAATGGCGCGACCCCGATGAGCACAAGGTCTCGCTGGGTCAAGTTTGGGATCTGGGCGGCGAGCGGCTGACGGTCCTCGGCATCTTCACCATGAACGGCGTGCGCACGGCACTGTGCAAACGCGCCAGCAAGGTCGTGATGCGCATGCCGGCTGGCGCGCTCGCCAGGTCTGCCGCCCTCATCGCCCAGGCCGAACAGGGGGCTTCCCATGTCGAGTGAACCGATGACCCTCGAACAGGCGCTCGCGTACCTGAAGCCGGTCGACACCAACAACGGCACCATCAGCCTGCGGGCGCCGAAGGCTCGGGAAGCGGTGGCGGTGATCGAGGCTGCCCTTCTCCACGTGAGCGGGTTGCCGGAGCCTGTGCCGGGACATAAGCCGCCGCCTGATCGCGGCTGGGTGCTCTACGGCTGCGTCTTCAAACAGGGGCGCATGGTCGAACCGGGTCACTGGCTTCCTTCAGGGCACCCGCTTCTCTTGCGGGAGGCTTCCCATGGTCTCTGATCCCAAGAGACTCGCCGCCGAGATCGAGGCGGTGACCGAACGCGAGCGCACGAGGCTCGTCGCGTGGCTGGCCGAGCATCAGGTCTCGGTCGCCTCCACCGTTGACCGCGAGGTGGCAGCCGACGCGTTGATGGCGGACTTCATCGCCCCACGGCTCGCCGAGATCACCGCCTTCCAGAGCCGTGAGGGCCTGATTGCCTTCGCTCGCGAGATCATCGGCTATGCCTTCGACGGCCAGGATGCGGACGGCGCCGACATTCAGGCGCTCGCCCTGACGCACGGCCTACTCGTCAAAGAGCCCTACGACCCCGAGAGGCACGGCCCAAGCTTTGAGGTCGAGCCGGGTGACGACTGGTACACCCTTGCCGGCCCGCTGGCCCTCCCTCTCCAGCCCGAAGGGGAGCGGAATGCGTAAGACCCTGACACCCGCGCGTCGTAAGGCGCTGACTTGGATCGCGGACCACGAGCCGGTCAGCAGTTTCCCATGCGACGGCACGGCGCCCGGCCTGACATTTGTGCGTAAGCTTCGATCTGATGGCTTGGTGCGCGAGGTCGGCAAGGAGCCGGGACATGGCTTCTTCGCCTTCACACGATTCGCTCTGACCGACGCCGGGCGCGCCGCCCTCGCCGAACAGGAGAAGGGCGATGCGTGAGAGCGAGGCTATCGAACTCTGGTGCCCTTTTACGCGAGCGGCATGGGCCAAGCCCCATGAGGACGGAGGCTGGCGCACGAGCGGCGATCCGCTAGGCTTCAATCGAGCCCTGATCCGTCCTGGCAACGAAGAGCGAAGCGTCGGACGGTGCATCGGTGCCGCCTGCATGGCGTGGCGCAACAGCGGTTCTGTCGAGGTCGAGCACACGACCGAGATGGTCGGATTGGAGCGCACGCGCACCCGCACAACACGCGAGCGCGTCGGCTACTGCGGCTTGGCCGGCTCGCCGGGTCTCTCTGACGCTGAACTGATCGCCAGCCCCACCACCGAAGACAAGGGGAGAGAGGATCGTGCCTAGAGAGAGGGGCGGACGCTCTGGCCTTGAGCCTCGGGGCATGACCCGCGAAGCCGCGGCGGCCTATTGCAGCCTGTCGCCGGCCACATGGGATCGGTGGGTGAGCGACGGCCGCATGCCGCCTCCCCTGCCCGGTACGCATCGGTGGGACCGCAAGGCGATTGATCGCGCTTGGGATCTTATCTCTGGGTTCGGGACGGAGGAGATGAGCGCTTCCGACCTAGCCGTGGCAGAGTGGAGAAAGTCGCGCCGTGCGGGTTAAAATGACTGGCTTGCACGCCGTGAAGATGAAGCTCGCGGGCGGCAAGGAGCGAACCTATTACTATGCGTGGCGCGGCGGTCCTCGGCTTGAGGGCCGATACGGCTCGCCTGAATTTCTGGCGAGCTACAATGCCGCTATTGCTTCGCGGAAGGCGCTGCCTCAAGGCCAGTTCCGATCCGTCATCGCGGCCTACAAGGCGTCGGCGGAATTCAATAAACAGCTCGCGCCTCGAACCAAGGCTGACTACCTCAAGCATCTCGCGAAGATAGAGGCCGAGTTCGGGGCCATGCCGATCGGTGTCTTTGAGGAGAAGCACCGGATCGAGACGCGCGGCGAGTTCAAGGAATGGCGCGATGTGCTCGCCAAGGCGTCTGTTCGCCAAGCCGATTATGCGTGGAGCATCCTTGCTCGGGTTTGCTCATGGGGTGTGACGGCAAAAGCCTCGTAGGAGCGTTGGTGCGATACGCGACCCTTCGTCCGGGCCGGCGGCGGCCGGATCCTCGAGGTGGATGGCGTCTCTCGGGACGAGGATGGCATCGCCCCATTCCGCTCTCCTCGCCCGCCAGGGGCAGGGGCAGGGGCAGGGGC
>NZ_NKUI01000032.1 GCF_014845115.1 Methylorubrum zatmanii
TCTCCCGCATAGCTCCCGCCCGCAGTCAGGGGGGTCGAACAGGCAAGAGCTTGCCGCGCAGCAACAGGCCTAACGTCCTGAGCGCGATCCAGCCGATGATCAGGTTGGCCGCGACGAACAGCGGAACTGCAAGGAACGCGCTCGGCCCTTCCAAGCCGCGTTCCGTCAATCGCAACGCGGCGAGCGGAAGGGCCGAGACGCCGAACGTGTAGGCCCAGGCCGCCGGCGAGAAGGGCTGCTGCCGCAACCACGGCACCAGCCGCATTGTGACCAGGGCATGCAGCAGGGCGTAGCCGAAGAGGATCTGCGCAAGCCGGTCGGGCGGCCCGTCCGTGGCCGCCAGGTAGGCGACGCAGGCCACCGCGGGCGGAGCTAGGTGCAGTCCGAGCGAGGCACGCAGCGGCACGGGCAGAGTCTGCAGGATGAGCCGGTGGGTGACAACAGACTCCAGCGTCAGCCATGACAGGAGACCGGCACCGAAGAAGAGCAGGCCGAGTTCCTTCATGTCGAAGGCGGCGCAGGTGATGGCTGCCACGAAGCCTCCACCGACAGTGGGCATGTAGAGGATCGGCGTCGTCGCCTCGAAGGCGCGGTCGCCCATCCAGAGGCTTCCCATTCCCCAAACGGCGAAGAGGGTTGTTCCGAAAAGTCCCGCCAATGCCATCATCCAGGCGACGTCCGGCCAGTGTGGCGCGAGGCCGACGCTGGCGATCATTGTGGCGACGGGAGCCAACGAGGCGAAGAACGAGGAGGTGGGATCGCGCGCCTCGGCCAGAACCGTGTCCCGGTCGTTCAGCCACCGCGCGGCGTAAAGGATCAACCATGCCGCCCAGACCGCGACGCCGAAGAGGGACAGCATCTCGCCAACCCACACAGGCGCCAGCCCAAGGCGCGCAGCGGCGCGCCAGCCGTTGCCCAGGCCGCAGAGCCCCAGGACCATCCCGAAGAAGGTGGCCGGTACTCTGGTCCGTCGAAGCCAAGCGAAATCACGCCGGAGTTTGGCGGAGTCCCCTGGCGCGCCGGATGCGCTCGCAACGTCCGCCATGTCAGACGACCGTGGAGATCGCGCCGGGCGGATGCGTCAGCAACGTCGCGAGCAGGCTCAGCCCGTACCGAAGCGTCTCGGCATCCGGTGCCGCGCCCAGGGAGACTCGGATGGCCTCGGGAGCGGGTCCGACAGCGAAGGCATCGCTCAGGATGACCGACAGCCCGAGCTGACGCGCATGCGCACCGAACTCGCCGCGACGCCATGGCTCGGGAAGCCGTAGCCAGAGGTGGTGCCCGCAGGAATGGGCCTGGACGTCGAGACCCTGCAGGGCCTCGCGCGCGACCGACTGCCGGCGGCCGTTCTCCTGCCTGATGGCCGCAACGACCGCGTCGAGCTCGCCGTCCGCGATCCACTGCGAGGCGAGCGCGGCCGTGAGCGGCGAGGCCATCATGTTGATGGCCCGCAGCTCGGCGGCGAGCCGCACCGCCTCGTTGGTGCCCGGCACGGCGACGTAGGCGATGCGCAGGCCCGGGCTGACACACTTGGATAGCGTCGCGATGTGCCAGGTGATGTCTCCGGCAAGCGAGGCTATGGGAGCCGGAGCGTCGGGCGGAAGCGCGCCGTAGGCGTCGTCCTCGATGACCGCAACGCTGTGCGAACGCGCGACCTCGGCGATCTGCCCACGGCGTGCTGGCGGCAGCGTCGCGGTCGTCGGGTTGTCGATCGTCGGCACAAGGTACAGGGCACGCGGCCGCTCGGCCTTGCAGCTCTCCAGGAACGCGTTCGGGTCGAGCCCGTCGGCGTCGCAGGGCACCGGAATGAGGCGAATGCCGCGGCGCTCGGCGGCCATGCGCAGGCCTGGGTAGGTCAGGGCCGGGACGCAGAGCGCATCGCCCGGCTTCAGAATGGCGGCGAGCACGGCGGCGAGTACGACCTGGGCGCCGCCCGCCACGAGGACGCGGTGCACCGGAAGCGGCCCGAGCCGGCCACCGAGCCAATGCGCCGCCGCAGTACGGTCGGCCATGTTCCCGGCGCTGTCCTGGTACTGCATGCGGTCGAGGAAGCCCGGCGAGCCGGCAAGCCGCGACAAGCCTGCCTCCATACGCTCGGCCAGACGCGCCGTGACCGGCTGGGGCGGCATGTTCATGCTGAAGTCAACGCTTCCGGAGGGATCCGGCCTGCGCATCTCCGTAGGCGGCGTGGGTCCGCGAACGAAGCTGCCCCTACCGGCGGTGGCATCGATCAAGCCCGTCCGGCGCGCCTCGTTGAAGGCGCGCGTGACCGTGGTGAGGTCGACGTTGAGGTGCTTGGCCAGGGCGCGCTGCGGCGGCAGGCGCACGCCCGGTGGCAGCCGGCCGGCACGGATGTCCTCGGCCAGCGCCTTCACGATCGCTAGGTACTTCGGGCCTACGTCACCCGCGATTGTCGGGCTCCAAGTTTCCATCATTGACCCCTGTTCTCGCATTGGTGTATGCATACATGCATCATACAGGCAAGGCGAGACGTAGCTTTGTCTGGGAAGGCGCCTTAGAAGCAGCCAGCTTCCACCTCGATTGTATGGATGTGTAAGCCATACATTCGGTGCGCGCAAGGTGTACCTCCATGCCGCTCAGCGCGGCGAGCGGTTCAGGGACGTAGGCTATGCAAAGGACAATCGATCAATCTCTCATGTCAGTCGGCCTGCGGTGCCGCTGTCCGCGCTGCGGCGAAGGGCGCCTATTTGACGGTTTCATAACCCTAAAGCCGCGCTGTGAGGCGTGCGGACTCGATTATAGCTTCGCCGACCCGGCCGACGGACCCGCCTTCTTCATCATGATGACGATGGCCTTCCCGGTGACAGCCTTTGGCATTTGGCTGGAGCTCGCCTACGAACCGCCGCTCTGGATCCATGCGGTTGTGACGCTCCCGCTTCTCTTGCTGGCCTGCGTGCCGGTCATCCGGCCGCTGAAGGGGCTCTTCATCGCCAGCCAGTACATCAACAAGGCGGGAGAAGGTCGCCTCGCGACTTCGCCAGCACCCAACACGGGTCCTGTGACAGAGGACTGACCCCGCCGCTCCGCCGCGCGGTCCCGGACGGATGCGCGTCGGCGGCATGACCTGTCCTGCTTGGGCCCCATGGCCGACTTGATCAGACCTCACGAGGACCGGGACGATGTTCCCCCATTCTGACGTGTTCGAGGCCTCTCTCCGCCAGTTGCGCGAGGATGGTCGCTATCGGGTTTTCATCGAGCTCGAGCGGAATGTCGGTGCATTCCCGACCGCCGTCTGGAGGCATCCGGACGGCAGCCGCCGGCCGGTCACGGTCTGGTGCAGCAACGACTACCTTGGGATGGGACACAGCCCCGAGGTCCTCGGCGCCATGCATGTGGCCCTAGACCGCTACGGCGCCGGTGCGGGTGGCACCCGCAACATCTCCGGCACAGCCCACGAGCACGTGCTGCTGGAGCGCGACCTGGCCGACCTGCACGGGAAGGATGCCGCCCTCCTGTTCACCTCGGGCTACGTGTCGAACCTCGCGGCGCTGAGCGTGCTCGGCCAGGTGCTGCCGGACAGCGTGATCCTGTCGGACGCGGGCAACCACAACTCGATGATCGAGGGCATCCGCCGCTCGGGGGGCACGAAGGCGATCTTCCCGCACAACGACGTCGCTGCGCTCGACAGACTGCTTGCGCAGTTTGATCCTGACCGGCCCAAGATCGTGGCCTTCGAGAGCGTCTACAGCATGGACGGCGACGTGGCGCCCATCGCCGAGATCTGCGACGTCGCTGAGCGCCATGGGGCACTCACCTACCTCGACGAGGTGCACGCGGTCGGGATGTACGGCCCGCACGGCGCCGGCATTGCGGAGCGCGAGGGCGTCGCCCATCGCGTCACCCTGATCGAGGCGACGCTCGGGAAGGCCTTCGGCGTCATGGGCGGCTACGTCGCCGGGCCATCCACGGTCATCGACGTTATCCGCAGCCATGCGGCGGGCTTCATCTTCACGACCTCGCTGTGCCCGCACCTGGCTGCCGGCGCACGGGCGGCGGTGCGGCACCTCAGGGATAGCCAAGCGGAACGGGCGGCGCAGCAACGGGCAGCGGCGATCTTGATGGCCATGCTGCGCAAGGCTGGCCTGCCGGTCCTGCCAAGCCAGAGCCATATCCTGCCGGTGATGGTTGGCGACGCCCACCTCTGCCGGCGGATCAGCCAGGAGTTGCTGGAGCGCCACGGCATCTACGTCCAGCCGATCAACTATCCGACCGTGCCGCGCGGCGGCGAGCGGCTGAGGATTACCCCGACTCCGCTTCACACCGAGGAGCACATGCGGGCGCTCGTGGGGGCGCTCGTCGAGGTTCGCTCACGCCTGGGCTGGGGCGAGGTCTCGCTGGCCGCCTGACCGCGGGTCCCCTCAGCCCCATCGACAGACGCAATAGGTGACCGACATGCTGGCGAACGTTGACGCCCTGCTGCTCGCAAGGTGGCAGTTCGGGTTCACAGTGGCCTTCCACATCGTGTTCCCGGCTTTCTCCATCGGCCTCGCCAGCTACCTGGCGGTGCTGGAGGGTCTCTGGTTGGCCACCGGACGGCAGGTGTTCATCGACCTGTTTCGGTACTGGATCAAGATCTTCGCCATCGCCTTCGCCATGGGCGTCGTGTCTGGCCTCGTCATGTCCTACCAGTTCGGCACGAACTGGTCCGTCTATGCCGACAAAACGGGGCCCGTTCTCGGCCCGCTGATGGCCTACGAGGTGCTCTCGGCCTTCTTCCTGGAGGCCGGCTTCCTCGGCGTCATGCTCTTCGGCATGAGTAAGGTTGGCCCGCGCCTGCACTTCCTCGCCACCCTGAT
This sequence comes from Methylorubrum zatmanii, assembly GCF_014845115.1. GTDB lineage: Bacteria > Pseudomonadota > Alphaproteobacteria > Rhizobiales > Beijerinckiaceae > Methylobacterium > Methylobacterium zatmanii. The sequence goes on from NZ_NKUI01000032.1 coordinate 4,818, forward strand.
GGTGGCCATCGGGACCTTCTTCTCGGCATTCTGGATCCTGTCCGTGAACTCCTGGATGCAGACGCCGCAAGGACACACGGTCAACGCCGTGGGTCAGTTCGTGCCAGCCGACTGGTGGGCCATCGTCTTCAACCCGTCGTTCCCGTACCGCCTCGTCCACATGGTCCTGGCCGCCTACCTGACCACCGCGCTCGTCGTGGGCGCCGTCGGCGCCTGGCACCTGCTTCGCGACCGCGCCAACGAGGGCGCGCGGACGATGTTCTCGATGGCGATGTGGATGCTCGCTGTCGTCGCGCCGATCCAGATCCTGGCCGGCGACGCCCACGGCCTGAACACGCTGGAGCACCAGCCGACCAAGGTCATGGCCATGGAAGGCCATTACCAGAGTCACCCAGACGGCGCGCCACTCATCCTGTTCGGCCTGCCCGACCAGGAGGCCGGCACGGTGCGCTACGCCGTCGAGGTGCCGAAGCTGTCCTCGCTGATCCTCAAGCACGGTCTCAACGAGCCGCTGAATGGCCTCGACACCGTGCCGCGCGAGAACTGGCCGCCTGTGCCCGTGGTGTTCTGGTCCTTCCGGGTAATGGTCAGCCTCGGCATGCTGATGCTCCTGCTGGGCATGGGCAGCCTCGTCGCGCGTTACAAGGGCAAGCTCTACGAGTGGGTAGCCCTGCACCGCTTCGCCCTCACCATGGGACCGGCCGGCTTCGTCGCCGTGGTGGCTGGCTGGATCACCACCGAGGTTGGGCGCCAGCCCTTCACGGTCTACGGCCTCCTGCGCACGGCGGAGTCGGCCTCTCCGCTCTCCACGCCTGCCGTAGCCGCGTCGCTCATCGCCTTCGTGCTGATCTACTTCGCCGTGTTCGGGATGGGCGTCCTCTACATCCTGCACCTGATGGCGAAGTCGCCGTACCGAGGCGAGCACGGGATCGAGCCCGGGGCACCGATCCGCACCGCCGGCATAACGCCCGCGCCGTCGGTCGACCTCGACCGCACCCTCAACCCGGCCGAGTAAGGAGCCCGTCATGCTCGCCAACATCGACCTGACGGTGGTCTGGGCGCTCATCATCGCCTTCGCGGTCTTCGCCTACATCGTGATGGACGGGTTCGATCTCGGCATCGGGATCCTGTTCCCAGCCTTCCGGCCAGGCCAAGAGCGCGACACGGCGATGAATTCCATCGCGCCGGTCTGGGACGGCAACGAGACCTGGCTGGTGCTCGGCGGCGGCGGCCTGTTCGCGGTCTTCCCGCTGGCCTACGCGGTCATCATGCCGGCGCTCTACGCGCCGATCATCGCGATGCTGCTCGGCCTGATCTTTCGCGGCGTCGCCTTCGAGTTCCGCTGGCGTGACCCGCGCCACCGGGCGCTCTGGGACGTCGCCTTCACCGGGGGCTCCTTCGTGGCGGCGCTCGCCCAGGGCATCACCCTCGGCGCGCTTCTGCAGGGCATCAAGGTGGAGGGCCGCGCCTACGCGGGCGGCTGGTGGGACTGGCTAACCCCGTTCAGCCTGCTCGTCGGCCTCGGCATCGTCTGCGGCTACGCCCTGCTCGGCGCCACTTGGCTGGTGATGCGGACGGAAGGCAGCCTGCAGGAGCGGTCGCGCACCTTCTCGCTCTGGCTCGGCGCGGCCACGGTCGTGGTCATCGCCGCCGTCAGCGCGGCGACGCCCTTCTTGGAGGGCAAGTATTGGGAGCGCTGGTTCTCGATGCCGAGCGTGCTGCTCACCGCCCAGGTGCCGCTCCTCGTCGCGGTGGCGTCGTTCCTGTTCTTCCGCTCACTGCGTGGGGGGGCGGAGAGAACGCCCTTCCTGCTGGCGCTCGGCCTATTCCTGCTGTCCTTCGTCGGGCTGGGAATCAGCATCTTCCCCGACGTCGTGCCCGGCCGGGTCACGATCTGGGAGGCGGCGGCACCGCATTCGAGCCAGGTCTTCCTGCTCGTGGGCGCGTCCGTCCTGATCCCGACCATCCTGGTCTACACGGCCTACTCGTACTGGGTCTTCCGCGGGAAGGTTGACGCCGCGGGGTATCACTGATGGGCACCACCTCCGCTTTCCGACACCCCGGCCCCCTGTGGCGCCGCCTCGTGTGGTTCGCCTCGCTGTGGGCCGGCAGCGTCCTCTCGCTCGGAGTCGTCGCCGGCATCCTGAAGGCTTGGCTGAAGGTGGGCTAACGCCCCGCCCTTCGAGCCCGGCCGCTCCCATACCCAGAGTTGGACCATCCATGTCGTCGAAGCCCGTTGTCACGGCTGCCGTAGTGCAAGCTGGGTCGATCCTGTTCGACACCGCGCGGACGTTGGACAAGCTCTCGGACCTCGCGAGCGACGCCGCGGCCCGCGGGGCCGACTTGGCGGTGTTCCCCGAGGCGTTCGTCGGTGGCTACCCGAAGGGGCTCAACTTCGGCGCGACGGTCGGCTCCCGCACGCCGGCGGGCCGGGACGACTTCCTTCGCTATTATGTGAGCGCTATCGACGTGCCGGGACCGGCGACCGAGGCCATCGCCGCCGTTGCCCGCGCCGGCAAGCTGCACCTCGTCGTCGGCGTCATCGAGCGGTCGGGCGGCACCCTCTACTGCAGCGCCCTGACGTTCGGGCCCGACGGCGCCCTTTTGGCACGCCGCCGCAAGCTGATGCCCACCGCCTCGGAGCGGCTCGTGTGGGGTTTTGGCGACGGGTCGACGCTCGATGTCGCCAGCACTCCCCTTGGCCGGATCGGGACCGCGATCTGCTGGGAGAACTACATGCCGCTCCTGCGCACGACGCTGTACGCCAAGGGCGTCGAGATCTACTGCGCGCCCACGGTCGACGACCGCGCCACGTGGCTACCGACGATGCAGACCATCGCCCTGGAGGGGCGGTGCTTCGTCGTGTCGTCCAGCCAGTACCTCGTCCGGAAGGACTGCCCGGCCGAGTACGGCGCGGTTCAGGGCGACGACCCGGCGACGGTCCTCATCCGAGGCGGCTCGTGCATCGTGGGCCCTCTCGGGAACGTCCTGGTCGAGCCCGACTTCGAGGGCGAGAGCGTGCGCCTCGCCGAGCTGGACCGGGCGGACATCGTCCGCGGCAAGTTCGATTTCGACGTGGTCGGCCACTACGCGCGCCCAGACATCTTCAGCCTCAGCGTAAACGAGCGACCGCTCGAACCCGTGACCGTGACGGGCTCCGGCGCACGCGAGGCTCATCCCTAGACGCTAAGGCCCCCGATTGAAGTCCGCGCAACCGAGAACGGCAACGATGTCGACACGGCTTCTCCCCCGCCACGCCCCCTTCGAGAACGATGCCCTTGCCGCGCTCGACCAAGTGCTGGCGGTCGCTTCCCGGGTACAGCGCACGTGGCTCTTGGACTACCTGACGGCTGTCAGCGATCTCCCGGCCCAGGGCACGAGGGATGCGGACGTGTCCGTTGGGGAAGTCGTCGAGTACGTCAACCTCAACTCGTCCCGCTCCGATCAGACGACGATGCACGTGGCGGTCGCGTTCCCAGACGGCGCACCTCCCTACAGGCCCGGATCGGTCCTCGACCTCATCGGCATCGACGGCGAGAGCGTACCCGCGCGCGTCCTGCCGGTCGCCTCCTCGCGCAGGGAGGTCGTCGACGAGGTACACGCGTTGATGCCGGTCAGGACCGGTGACGCCGCCATTGTGGAGCGCCTTCGCCTCGGCTCGCAGGTGAGGGTCAGGATCCGGGAGGACGCCGAGTTCCGCTTGCCGGCCGCGCTGGGGACCGACGTCATCATGATCGGCGTCGAGGCGGGCGTGGCCCCGTATCGGGCACTCACCCAGGAGCGGCGCGCGCTCGGGGCCGGCGGGCGCTCATGGCTGTTCTTTGGTGGCCGGCGCTTCACCCATGACTTCCTCTACCAACTCGAATGGCAGGCCGCCCTCGCGGATGGGTCCCTGACCCGGATGGACGTCGCCTTCTCCCACGACCAGCCGGAGCGGATTGGCGTCGAGGACCGTCTCTTCGAGCGACGGGAAGAACTTGTCGATTGGATCGAGAACGGCGCGAGCCTCTCAATCTGCGCTGCCCCGAAGAGCGCGGACCGGGCCCACTTCGGGCTCCTGAAGGCTGTCGCCGACATCAAGGCCTGCTCGTTGGAGGTGGCCGTCGGTCACGTGGCGGATCTGGCGAGCCAGGGCCGTTTCAACCAGCGGCACCCCTAGTCGCCAAATCCCACGCAAGTTTCTGCATCGTGGCCCCCGATGCTTCTCTAACCCGGTAAAGCCCATGAACGATCACCGTCAGGTTCTTCCGCCGCCATCCGCGACGGATGGCGTGGGGGACCTCATCCAAGCCGAGCGCGACCAGCTCTCGCGCAACGAGCACATCAAGGAAGCCAGTGGCTACCTCCGCGGCAAGCTCGCCGAGGCCCTCCTGATGCCCGCGAGCGGCGCCGTTTCCGACGACGACGGACAGCTCGTCAAATTCCACGGCATGTACCTCCAGGACGACCGGGACCTCAGGCCCGAGCGGATGCGTAAGAAGCTCGACCGTGCCTACGCCTTCATGATTCGGCTGCGGATTCCCGGCGGTGTGCTGACCTCCAAGCAGTGGCTCGTCTTGGACGAGATCGCCCGCTCCTACGCCAACGGGTCCCTGCGGGCGACAACGCGGCAGACCTTTCAGTACCATGGCGTCATCAAGTCAAACCTCAAGCGGACGATGAAGGCCATCGACGGGGCGCTGCTCGACACCATCGCGGCCTGCGGGGACGTCAACCGCAACGTGCTCTCGGCTTCCAACCCCTATCAGTCCAAGGCGCATGCGGCTGCCTACGACCTAGCCAAGGCCATCTCGGATCACCTGCTGCCCAGGACCGGCGCGTGGCGCGAAATCTGGCTCGACGGCGAAAAGGTGGTTGGGGGCGAGGACGAGACGGTCGAGCCGATCTACGGCAAGACCTACCTGCCCCGGAAGTTCAAGGTGGTCGTCGCGGTGCCGCCGTCGAACGACGTCGACATCTTCGCGCACGACCTCGGCTTCATCGCCATCCTCGACGAGGTGGGTGCTCTGGCGGGCTGGAACGTCACGGTGGGCGGCGGCATGGGCATGACCCATGGCGAGGCCGACACCTTCCCTCGGACGGCCGACGTGATGTGCTTCTGCGAGCCAGAAGACGCGTTGAAGGTCGCCGAGGTGGTGATGACGGTGCAGCGCGACTGGGGCAACCGCAAGAGCCGCAAGAACGCCCGCCTGAAGTACACCATCGAGCGGTTCGGCCTCGACGCCTTCCGTGCCGAGGTCGAGCGGCGCGTCGGCAAGGCTTTCGCCGAGCCCAAGCCCTTCCGGTTTGAGAACAACGGCGACCGCTACGGCTGGACCGAAGGGGAGGACGGTCGCCACCACCTCACCTTGTTCATCCAGAACGGGCGCGTGCGGGACTTCAAGGGAGGCCCGCAGTTGCTGACCGGACTGCGTCGCATCGCCGAGGTCCACCAAGGCGAGTTCCGCCTGACGGCCAACCAGAACGTGCTCGTCGCTAACGTCCCTGCCGAGAAGCGCGCCGAGATCGAAGCGCTTGTGGCCGAGCACGGCCTGACAGCCCATGCCGGCACCCTACGCCGCAACAGCATGGCCTGCGTGGCGCTGCCTACCTGCGGCCTCGCCCTCGCAGAGAGCGAGCGTTACCTGCCGACGCTGATCGACGAGCTGGAGGCCTGCCTGGCCCGACACGGCTTGGCTGAGGACGAGATCACGATCCGCATGACGGGCTGCCCGAACGGCTGCGCCCGCCCCTACATCGCCGAAATCGGTCTCGTGGGTAAAGGACCCAAGCGCTACAACCTCTATCTTGGGGCGGCGTTCGATGGATCCAGGTTAGGCAAGCTCTACGCTGAGGACGTAGCTGATTCTGCCATTGTGGAGGTGCTTGACCCACTACTAGCCGCCTACAAAGTGCAGAGGAGCTACGGCGAGCGCTTCGGCGACTTTCTAGTGCGCACTGGATATGTGGCTATGACTACCAACGGGCCAAATTTCCATGAGCAAACAGGGTGCTTGCGCGGGTTATCCTAGAGATTGAAATAGAAATAGAACATTTTCTGATATGAGCTTTCATAGGCGCAGCTAAGCGAGGAAACTTAGATACTCGCCAGTACTTTACTTTAATGCGATCGCTTGCAGAGTTCGGCGCGCGTGTGATCGCGACTCCTAAAAACCGGCGGGAAAGCTGACGCTCCATCCTTCACTGGCTCGCGAGCGTTTGATTTCTGCCCATACGTGGCGTGGATGGAACCAAGCACAGAGCTTCATAGGTCGACTAGCAATCATGATACAATCTGCAAATACTCACGGCTCCCTGGCAGGATCCCTTCCTTGCGGAAGCATTCCTGCCCTGATTACGCCGATGTCCTCGGATGGGCGCATAGATTGGTCGGCCTACAGGAGGTTGATTGACTGGCATGTCGAGTCAGGAACTGACGCGATCGTCGCAGTGGGCACGACCGGCGAGAGCGCGACGGTTTCCGCCTCTGAGCATCGAGAACTAATTGAGGTCGCGATATGTCAAGCGCGAGGGCGTCTACCAGTCATTGCCGGCACCGGCGCGAACTCGACCAGCGAAGCAATTGAGTTAACTCGGTTCGCACGCGACGCAGGTGCGGTGGCGGCCTTGTCGGTAGTCCCTTACTACAACAAGCCAACTCAGGCTGGACTGTTCTCACACTTCAAGGCGATTGCCGAGACAGTCGACATGCCACTGATTGTCTACAATGTGCCGGGGCGGACTATGGTCGATCTCGCCGACGACACGATTTGTCGCCTTGCAGAGCTTCCAAACATCCTTGGCTTGAAGGATGCTACGGGAGACGTTGGTCGGGGGATTTCACTCATGCGGTCGCTGCCGGAAGGATTTGCCGTCTATAGTGGTGATGATCCTTCCGCTGCGGCTCTGATGTTGCTTGGGGCACGCGGCAACATCTCTGTGACAGCTAATATTATTCCCGCTGTGATGGCACACCTATGTGCGGCCGCCCGCGCCGGCCAGGTTGACCTAGTCCGCAAGATCAGTCGTCAGATCGCGCCCTTACACAAGGCGTTGTTCGTCGAGCCAAACCCGATTCCCGTTAAGTGGGCGCTTGAAAGGTTGGGCAAGCATTCAGCCTTCTACCGTCTGCCGCTTTCCCCCCTCTGCCCGAGCAGGCATGCGGAGGTGGAAGCCGCTCTCCGATTGGCTCTCGACTGCACCTGATCGCGTCGATGGAACTATGAGCTTTGTAGGAGTTGATCGCTCCCTCTGAGCTGTTCAAGCGCGCTGACGAGTGTTTGGTTCTCGGCTGATGTTCCAATCGAGATGCGCAGCCGGTTGCGCAGACGATCTTCATCGAACCAGCGGACGTAGATTTGCCGCTTCTCAAGCTTCGCATGAAGATCGCGTGCATCGTGCCATCCTGCATTTCTTGGCACCAAGGTCAGAAGAAAGTTCGCTTCAGATGGGATCACGTCGAAACCCAATTTACTAAGAGAAGAGGTCAGGAGCATTCTCTGCTCTCTGACGTATTGCCAGGATTTTCTGGCGTACTCGGCGTCGTCGAGCGCAGCCGCTCCTAGCTTCTGAGCGATTGCGTCTACGTTATATGAATCTTTTGTCTTCTGAATCATCGGAGAAATAAGTCTTATATCGCCAATTCCATATCCCAGTCGGAGTCCAGCTAAAGAATATCCCTTGCTAAAACTTCTTAAGATCAGTATGTTTGAATATTCTTTGATTAACTTTGTTGCATCATGCATTAACTCCGAGCTGATGAAGTCAACATATGCCTCGTCGATTAAGATAACGCCTCGAAATTTTGCCGCGACGCGCTCTATCGCATCAATCGGTTCGAGCGTTCCTGAAGGCGCATGCGGATTTGTTAGTATGGCTAGCTGGGCTCCCTCGCTGTTCCAGCGATCCGTGGCGTCGGCAGGGAGCCGCCACGCGTCCGTCAGTGCAACGCCGCTGATTGGAGATTGATGGATGGCTGCCAAGACCGAATAGAGCCCGTAGCTCGGAACGGCGACGCCTATGGGACGCCCTGGCTCGACAAACGTCGTCAGTGCGAGGCGGAGAAGTTCGTCGCCGCCATTCGTCGCGATGACCTGTTCGGCGCCCAGGCCATGATGCCGGGCTACAGAGGCGCGGAACTCATTCGCCAGAGGATCTGGATAGCGCTGCAGGGTCTTGCCGGCGATACCGGCTAGGCAGTTCAGAACACGCGGACTGGGAGGTAGCGGGTTCTCGTTGGTGTTGAGCTTGATGGCCAGCTGGTCGGGTTGGGCACCCGGCTGGTAGCCTCGCATGCGCTCAATATGTGTTCGTTCGTAGGTCATAACTCGGCGCCATCGCATACAAGTGCGGGGGTTGAGACAACTCGACTGCTCCTGCCCTGGGGCGCGCGGCTCAGATGTAAGTCGAGGCGAGCGCTGGTGAGCCTTCGAGCGCATGGGCGAGCACTTCTAGGCCGTGCGTAATCTGCTGCCGGGTTGAGGGGCCGCCGAGGCAGAGGCGTACCGCCTCCGGCGGCGTTCCCGCCACACAAAAAGGGTCGCTGCCGACTACGCCCAGCCCCGCCGACCGCCCCTGGCTGGCGAATGCCGAGCGGGTCCAGCCCTCCGGCAACGTGATCCAGACGTGGAACCCGTGCGGATCTGCGGTGTAGGTCCCGGCCGGAAGCAGCGAGGCCACGATGCGCTGGCGTGCGGCCGACTCCTCGCGGACGAACTGCACGACCGCATCCGCCGTGCCGTCCATGATCCAGCGCGTCGTCAGGGCCGTCGAGATCGGCGAGGCCATGACGGTTGCGGCCCGTAACGCACCTGCAAGCGGCAGGGCGGACCGGGCGCTCGGGGCGACCAGGAAGGCGAGGCGAAGCCCGGCGCCCAGACATTTGGCGACCCCTGCCACGTAGTAGGTGATCTCGGGTGCGAGTTCAGCGAAGCTCGGCGGCGGTGCCGGGCAGATGCGCGCGTAGGCGTCGTCCTCGATGATGCTGACGGCATAGCGCCGTGCCACCGCGATGATGGCTTCTCGCCGCGCGCGGGACAAGGTCGCGGTGGTCGGGTTCTGCAGCAGCGGGTTCAAGTAGATAGCCTTTGGCGCGACCTTGGTGCAGGCGGCCGCGAAGGCGTCGGGGTCGACCCCCTGGCGGTCCATGGGAAGGTCGACGAGGCGCAGCCCCAGATGCGCCGCGAGCGCGCGGATGCCCGGGTAGGTGATGCGCTCCGCGCAGATCGTGTCACCCGGCCGGGCCACCTGGCCCAGCACGCTGAACAGGGCGCTGTGGGCGCCCGGGCAGATCAGCAGGCGCTCCCGCGTCGTGTCGACCCCGCGGCCCTTCAGCCACCGCAGCGCCGCTTCCTTGTCGTCGTCGGTCCCGCCAAAGCCCTGATAACGCAGCAAGTTGGCAAGGTCGCCGGAGAGTTCCGCGAACGAGAGCTGCATGCGCGCCCGTAGGACCGGTGCGTCGGGCTCCGGAGGGAGGTTCATGGTGAAGTCGACCGGCCCGACCCGTGGCGCGCCGGCAGCCCCCCCTAAACGGGCAGAGAGGGCCGGATCGACCACGAAGGTACCCTGGCCGACACGCCCCTCGATCAGGCCGCGCTTATGCGCCTCGACATAGCCGCGCGACACCGTCGTGAAGTTCAGGTCGAGCGCCTCGGCGAGGGCGCGCTGGGTTGGCAGGCGTGTGCCAGTCGTCAAACGCCCCGTCCGGATGTCATCCGCCAGGGCCTCCGCGATGGCTAGGTAGTGCGGCTTGCCCCAGCGCTTCAGGTCCGGCGTCCAGGCCCCTGGCATGGCATCCTGAGGGCTCGTCGGCCCTCCTCGCTTCGTCGCCTTCATCCGTTCCGAGCCTGCACCATCGACATGCGATCAATGTTCGATTGTATGGCTAGCAAGCGTCATACCGCAACGACGCCTCGGAAGCGATGTTCGCGCCATCCATACAATGCCAGCAATTATTGAGCCTCAAACGTGCATCTATTGATCACCAAATGCGCAGGCGATGCTTCCAGAATGAGCTCTTACCAGTTCGGTGCGCAACATCGAAGTCCAACCCCTTGATTGCACAATTGTATGCATATTACTAAGGCGCATTGACTGACGCATTGATCGTCGGGGTTCTGGCACACCGCTTGCCATGAAGGTCCTGTGACTGCTCGCAGCCCTGCCTGTCGCGGTCCCATCCTTCAAGGAGAGAGCAATGCCTGCCGTGAACCGCGAACCCCACAAGAAGGGCGACTTCCTGGTCGACTACGAGGAGAAGGTCTTCGAGGACGTGAAGGCGGAGCCAGGCCAGAAGGCGCTCGTCACCTTCCACACCGTCGCGTTCGAGGGCTCCATCGGCCTCGTGAACCTGCTCCAGGCCACCCGCCTGCAGCGCAAGGGCTTCGACACGTCCATCCTGCTCTACGGTCCTGGCATCACACTCGGCGTCCAACGCGGTTTCCCGCGTCTCGGCGACGAGGCCTTCCCTGGCCACCTCAACTTCAACAACCAGCTTGAGAAGTTCATGGCCGAGGGCGGCAAGGTCTACGCCTGCCGGTTCTCGACCCAGGCCCTGTACGGCCACGGCGAGGCGGCCTTTATCGAGGGCATTCGCATGATCAACCCCCTCGACGTCCTCGACTGCATCCTCCTGCACAAGCGCGACAACGCGGTGATCATCGACACCTGGACGGTCTGAGCGGGAGTTCGGGTCCGTCGACCGCGACGTCGCATCCGGCGGCCGCATCGCGCGGCCGCCGTCACAGCCGGAGGATCATTCATGTCAGAGAACCGGATCGTGCGGGCCGCCGCCGTCCAGATCGCGCCGGACCTCGACCGGCCAGACGGCACCCTGGATCGCGTGCTCAACGCCATCGACGAGGCCGCCGCCAAGGGCGCCCGCTTCATGGTCTTCCCCGAGACCTTCGTGCCCTACTACCCTTACTTCTCCTTTGTGTTGCCCCCGGCGCTCCAGGGCGCGGAGCACCTGAAGCTCTACGAGCGGGCGCCCACGGTACCGGGGCCTGTGACGCAGGCGGTCGCGGCCGCGGCACGCCGGCACAGCGCCGTGATCGTGTTGGGGGTCAACGAGCGCGACCACGGCTCGCTCTACAACACGCAGCTCATCTTCGACGCCGACGGCAGCCTCAAGCTCAAGCGCCGCAAGATCACCCCGACTTATCACGAGCGCATGATCTGGGGTCAGGGCGACGGCGCCGGCCTCGACGTGGTCGAGACGGCGGTCGGCCGCGTCGGCGCGCTGGCCTGCTGGGAGCATTACAACCCGCTCGCCCGCTACGCGCTCATGGCGCGCCACGAGGAGATCCACGCGGCCCAGTTCCCCGGCTCGCTGGTGGGCCAGATCTTCGCCGACCAGATGGAGGTGACGATCCGCCACCACGCCCTGGAGGCGGCCTGCTTCGTGGTCAACGCCACCGGCTGGCTCACCAACGAGCAGGTGGCGCAGGTCTGCCCGGACGAGCGCCTGCGCGGCGCCTGCCGCGGCGGTAACTGCACCGCCATCGTCTCGCCTGAGGGCAAGCACCTCGCCGACCCGCTTGGACCGGGTGAGGGCATCCTGATCGCCGACATGGACCTCGCGCTGGTGACCAAGCGCAAGCGGATGATGGATTCGGTCGGCCACTACGCCCGACCCGAGCTCCTCAGCCTCCTCCACGACGACCGGCCGGCCTCGTTCGTGCACCAGCCAATTCGTTCTCAGACCGCTTCCCGGAGCCTCGACCATGAGCAGCAGCCCGCTTCCGACGAGCCTTCCTTCGATCCCGCCGGTCGTGGCGGGCCTGGTCGGGATGCCGACGGAGCGCCTGATCAACGCGTTGCAATCCTACGGCGTTAGGCTTGCCGACAGCCGCGCCGGCGCCCCTAGCCGCCGGGGCGGGGCCGGCCCCTCCGACCACAAGGCGATGACGATCGCGGGTCGCACCGTGATGGTGCCGGTCCACACCGAGACCGCCTTCGACTCGCCCTTCCTGGTGCGCCGCCCGGATGCAGACGGGGTCTCAGTAATCGAGCACGACGGGGTGGTGATCGCCCGCGCGACCTTCCCCGGGAAACCCCGCTTCTACGCCCTCTCGACCTTCGACGGCGTGCCCTACTCCAAGATCGCGGTGCTGCACGGGCGCGACGTGCTCGCCACCACCGTGCTGCAGACTTGCATCCGCTACGCCAGCCGCACCAAGACCTGCCAGTTCTGCTCCATCGGTCAGTCGCTCGCCGCCGGGCGCACGATCGCGCACAAGAGCCCGGAGCAGCTGGCCGAGGTCGCCCGCGCCGCAGTGCTCCTCGACGGCGTCCGGCACATGGTCATGACGACCGGCACGCCCAACGCCACCGACCGCGGCGCTGCGGTGCTGTGCGAGAGCGCCTTTGCGGTGAAGGCTGCGGTCGATCTGCCGATCCAGGCCCAGTGCGAGCCACCCGACGACGACCGCTGGTTCGGGCGCATGAAGGCTTCGGGCATTGATGCCCTCGGCATGCATCTGGAGGCCGTGACCCCGGAGGTGCGGGTGCGGATCATGCCCGGCAAAGCGAGCGTGCCGCTGGAGCGTTACTACGAAGCCTTCGAGGCCGCCGTGCCGGTCTTCGGGCGTGGGCAGGTCTCGACCTACATCCTGGCGGGCCTGGGCGACACGCCCGAGGCGATCCTCGCCATGGCCGAGCGCCTCGTCGGGATGGGCGTCTACCCCTTCGTGGTGCCCTTCGTCCCGATCTCGGGCACGCCGCTGGAGAGCCACCCGGCGCCCGGCCCGGACTTCATGCACGCCATCCTCAAGCCGCTGGCGGACATGCTGGCCGGCGCGAACCTACGCTCGACTGACATCAAGGCCGGCTGCGGGCGCTGCGGTGCCTGCTCGGCGCTCTCCACCTACGAGCGCGCGGAGGTGGCGGCATGATCATCGAATCCGTGCCGCCGTACCGGCCAAGCCACTTCCGCGTGAAGTTTGCCACGAGCGCTTGGGAGCGGCGCGCCTGCGCGCGGCTGCGCCGCCAGGTCTTCTGCACGGAGCAGGGCCTGTTCGCGGAGGACGACCGGGATGCCATTGATGCGCACGCCATCCCAATCTGCGCCCTCTCGACGCTCGGCGGCGATACGGACGCGCTTGTGGGAACCGTGCGCATCCACGAGCTCGCGGAGCGTCCTACCGAGTGGTGGGGCTCGCGCCTTGCCGTCGCCAGACCATTCCGGGGCACCGCCGCGCTCGGCGCCGGGCTGATCCAGGTCGCGGTCTCCTCGGCCCATGCCCGGGGCTGCACGCGCTTCCTGGCCCACGTGCAGGAGCGGAACGTGCCGCTGTTCCAGGCCCTGCACTGGGCAAGCCTCGACACGGTGGAGCTTCACGGCCTTCCGCATCATCTGATGCAGGCGGACCTCGCGGCCTATCCGCCGATGCACGACCCCGAGCACGGGCTCGTCACCTTCCGTAGGGCGGCGTGATGACGGCGGGGTTCGACCTTCAAGCCCTGGCTCGCCAAATCCGCGACGCGCGCGGCGTTGCCCACAAGCGCGACATCGATGCCGTAGTCGCGCGGCTCGGTCTCGACAGCCGGCACGCCGCCATCCCGGTCGGTGACGACTGCGCCGCTATCCCAGACGGCGACGGACATCTGCTGCTCGCCATCGAGGGGTTCCTCGACGGCTTCGTCGCCGACGACCCGTACTTCGCCGGCTATTGCGGCATCATGGTCAACCTCAGCGACGTGGCCGCTATGGGCGGGCGTCCGCTCGCCGTGGTCGACGCCCTGTGGAGCCGGGATGCCGCGGCGGCGGACCCGATCCTGGCCGGCCTGTCCGACGCGGCCGCGCTCTACGGCGTCCCGGTCGTCGGCGGCCACACCAACACCCGTGCGGCCGCCGGGAACCTCGCGGTCGCCGTGCTCGGCCGGGCGAGTGGGCGCCTCCTGACGAGCTTCGACGCGGCGCCGGGCGACGATCTCGTTGCCGCCATCGACCTGCGCGGACGCTTCCGTGATCCGCACCCGTACTGGGATGCTTCCACCGGCACGCCGGGCGAGCGCCTGCGCGGCGACCTCGCGCTGCTGCCGGGACTGGCCGAGGACGGACTCTGCGCCGCCGCCAAGGACATCAGCATGGCGGGCGTCATCGGCACGGCCCTGATGCTGCTCGAATGCTCGCAAGTCGGCGGCGTCATCGACCTCGACGCGATCCCGCGACCCCAAGGCATCCCGCTCGCACGCTGGCTGACCGCCTTTCCGAGCTTCGGCTATCTCCTGAGCGTCCGCCCTGACCGCACGCCCACCGTGCTCGCGCGCTTCGCGGAGCGCGGCATCGCCGCCGCCGGGATCGGGCGCCTCGATGCGAGCAGGGTTGCCCGGGTTCGTGGCGCCACGGGCGAGGAGGCCGTGGTCTGGGACTTTGTGGCGGGCCCGCTGATTGGCTGCGGCAAGGACGATGCCGGAGCCGCATCGTGACGGGCCTGCGCATCGCCATCCTGACTCACTCTACGAACCCGCGCGGCGGAGTGGCCCATTCCCTTGCGCTGGCCGAGGCTCTCTGCGCGCTCGGGCACGAGGCGGTGGTTCACGCGCCGGACCCCACCGGCCGCGGCTTCTTCCGGAATGCGGCCTGCTCGACCGTGCCGGTGGCAGCCCAGCCGATCGCCGGGACCACGGTCGATCTCGTGCGCGCCCGCATCAACGACTACCTGCGCCACTTCGCGACACCGGCCGCCTGCGACTTCGATGTGTTCCATGCCCATGACGGCATCGGCGGCAACGCGCTCGCGACCCTGAAGCACCGGCGCCTGATCCCGCGCTTCGTGCGCACGGTCCACCACGTCGACAGCTTCTCCGATCCGCAGCTCGCGGAGTGGCAGGACCGCTCGATCCGGGAAGCCGCGCGCCTGCTCTGCGTCAGCCGTACCTGGGTCGACTGGATCAGGAATGACATCGGCGCAGAGGCTGCGGTCGTCGGGAACGGGGTGGATCTGTCGGTCTATCGCAGTGAGCCGACCGAGGCGGACGCGGCCCTGCGGGAGCGCTGGGGTCTCGGCTCGGGGCCGGTGATCCTCTGCATCGGCGGCTTCGAGGAGCGCAAGAACACCCTAGGCATCATCACGGCGTTCGCACGTTTGCGGGAGAGCCACTCCCAAGCGCAGCTCGTAATTGCCGGTGGCGCCTCGCTGCTCGACCACGCCTACTACAGTGCCCGCTGCCGGGCGGCGCTGGCCGCGGCCGGGCTCGCGGTCGGTCGAGGCTTGGCCGTCGTCGAGACGGGTCCGGTCCCGCAGGCCGAGATGCCGGCGCTATACCGGCTCTCCGACGTCCTGGCCTTCCCCTCTCGGAAGGAGGGGTTCGGCCTCTGCGTGCTGGAGGCGATGGCCTGCGGCACGCCAGTCATCGTCTCCCGTCTGCCGCCCTTCACCGAGTACCTCGCGGAGGGCGATGCCCTCTTCGTCGATCCCGCCGAACCGGGGGACATCGCCGACGCCATGGCGTCCGCCCTGATCCCGAGCAGGCGCGGGCGCCTGCGGGTGGCGGGCTTTGCCCGGGCCGCCGCCCATTCCTGGCGCGCCTGCGCCGAGCGCCACCGCGATGCCTACGCCGCCTGCGCTCGCCCCATCGAGGAGACGACCCATGCCTGAGATGCGCTTCCACGTCCGCTGGCCAGACGGGCAGCGGGAGGCCTGCTACTCGCCCTCCCTCGTTGTGAAGGACTTCCTCACGCCGGGCGAGAGCTACGCCCTCGACGACTTCGTCGAGAAGAGCCGGACCGCCCTCACTATCGCGAGCGAGCGGGTGCGCGAGAAGTACGGCTTCGCCTGCTCCGCCGCCATGGACCAGCTCGCCCGGATCGAGGCCGCGGCCAAGCGGCAGTCCCCCGGCGGCCGGGTCGAGGTCGAGACCTTCGAACCCTGAGCAGGCACCCCATTCCAAATCATCAAGGAGTTTGCGCCATGATCTCCACGCCCCGTCACGTCCCGGTCGTCATCGTGGGAGGCGGCCAGGCCGGCCTCTCGGTCAGCTACCACCTTAAGCAGCGCGGCATCGAACATCTTGTGTTCGAGAAGCATACCGCCGCACACACTTGGGCGACGCAGCGCTGGGACACCTTCTGCCTCGTCACCCCGAACTGGCAATGCGACCTGCCGGGCCTTCCCTATGACGGCCCCGACCCGGACGGGTTCATGCGCAAGGACGAGATCGTTGCCTACCTGAAGGCCTTCGTGGCCAAGGTGAACCCGCCGATCCGCGAGGGTGTGGCGGTCACCCGTGTCGAGCGGCGTGAGGACGGCATCTTCTCAGTCCAGACCTCGGAAGGCGACTACACCGCGAACGAGGTCGTCGTCGCCTCGGGCGGCTACCACACGCCGATCATCCCCCGCATGGCCGAGAAGCTGCCGGGATCGATCACGCAGATCCACTCGAACCAGTACCGCAACCCGGCCCAGCTGCCCGAGGGCGAGGTCCTGGTCGTCGGGTCCGGCCAGTCCGGCGCGCAGATCGCCGAGGACCTGCACCTGGCGGGCCGCAAGGTGCACCTAGCAGTGGGTGACGCGCCCCGCTGCGCCCGGTTCTATCGCGGGCGCGACGTCGTCACCTGGCTTGCCGACATGGGCTACTACGAGATGACGGTCGAGAACCACCCGCTCCGCGACGGCGTGCGCGACAACACCAACCACTACGTGACGGGCCGCGATGGCGGCCGCGACATCGACCTGCGCCGCTTCGCCCTCGAAGGCATGCGGCTCTACGGCCTGATGGAGGACTATGAGGACGGCAGCCTGTGTTTCCGTGACGACCTCAAGCGCTCGCTCGATCAAGCGGACCGGACCTATAACGGCATCAACGCGGCTATCGACAAGTACATTGCCGAGAAGGGCATCGATGCCCCGGCACAGGCGCACTACACTCCAGTCTGGGAGCCCGACGAGCCGGTAACGAGCCTCGCCCTCGAAGGCTCCGGCATCACAAGCGTCGTCTGGTGCATCGGCTTCACGCCGGATTTCCGCTGGCTCGACGCCTCCGTGTTCAACGGCGCAGGCAGCCCCAAGCACAAGCGGGGCATCACGAACGAGGCCGGCGTCTACTTCATCGGCCTACCCTGGCTGAATACCTGGGGCTCGGGCCGCTTCGGCGCGGTCGGGCGCGACGCCGAGTACATTGTGCAGGCGATCCAGAAGCGCCTCGGTGCCGAGCGCTTTGCCCTGAAGTTTGCCGTCTGAGCGAGGTTCTGGTGCGAACGGGCTGGGCGTCTGCGACCGTGCTTCGCGGACCCCTCCAGCGGACGGAAACCACGTGAACCGCCCAGGCGAGCCAAAGTCTGTGCTGTTCCTGCAACAAGCTGCCTTCAAAGCATTGCTCAGGTACTCTTCAGTAGACTCTTAGCTGCTGCAGTGCAGAATATAAGCACTGTTGGAAATACATACAGATTGTATGTATTTACATGCAATCAAGTCAAAACAGATACAACATCTCACCTGAACGCTGCCGCCGCCGATGCTTTCTCGGCGAACGGATGCGGCTGGCCAATGCATAAACCTAGAAGGGGACCGATGATGTTGAAGAAGTTCGCGGCCGCGGCGGGGGCGTTCGCCGCAGTCACCCTGAGCGCGACCGCCTCTTACGCCCAGGCTACCACCATCCCGGGCGAGCAGGTCGGCCTCGCCGTCGGCGCCCCGCTGCCCGAGGGCATCTACGCCATCGACACCTTCATCTATCGCCGCAACGACACCCGGTTCTCGACCGACACGGCGATCAACGTGCCGGTCCTGGTCTGGTCGACGGGATACAAGTTCCTCGGCGCTAATATCCAGCCCTTGCTCGCTCAACCGACGGTGTTCGGCTTCCCGAACAACCCGGCTGGTGTCCCGAACCGCGATTTCTCGATCAACGTCGGCACCCTCGTGGGATCAATCTTCGCCTGGGACCTCGGCAACGGCTTCGGCGTCAGCTACCTCGCTGCGGTACACCTGAACGACCTTGATGCCGGCCGCGGGCTGCCGCAGTTCTCCTCGAACACCTACCGCCAGGGCTTCGCAGCCAGCTACACCGCCGATGGCTGGAACCTCACGGCCAACCTGACCCACAACTTCTACGACTCTCCGGGCCGGTTCGACGGAGCTGTTGGGCGGGCGATTGGCCCCCTCTACCTCGCGGACGCCCTTCTGCTCGACCTCACGGCGACCAAGAAGTTCGGCAAGTTCGAGATCGGCGCGGTGGCCTACGGGGTGACGGACCTGCCGCTCGGTAGTCGTGACTTCGCGCGCGCATCCACACAAGGATACACCCGAGCCGGACGCTTCGCCGTCGGCGGCTTGATCGGCTACGACTTCGGTCCATTCACCGCGCAGCTCATGGTCGCCCGCGATGTCGCGGTTCGGACCCGTGGCACGGAGTCGACGGATGGCTTCATCCGTCTCATCGCTCCGCTCTACACGCCTCCGCAGGCTGCTACCGTCGAGCCAGTCGCGCTGGTGCGGAAGTATTGATGATCAATCCCGCGACCGTGGTTTCCTCTTCGAGGTGACGCCAGCGGCGCGGCCAAGATCGAAGTGAACTCCTTCCCAAGGATCCCGCTTCGATAGGGACCGGGTGGCCAAGTCTCGACAGCTACCACCACCTGGTCCCGCCCTTTCTCGAAGGAGAAGGCCGTTGGGTTTGCACATGAGGCTCGAAGGGGTCGATACGCCCCTGACGGATACCTCCCGCCATGTCTTGGGCATGCCGCATCTTTGCCCAAGCGGCCTCTCCGAGAACTGGCTCTGGAAGGAGGTAGGGCACCGCCACTGGGGTTTGATTGCCAAGGCGTTCGGCAGGGCCAAGGCTGGGTTCGGCCCCACGGGTGAGCCGCCCGTCTACGCGGCGTTCCGAAGGATCTCCCTGGAGGGTGGAAACCTCGGCGGCGTTCGCGAGAACAGCGCGTTGGACGTGCGCTCGACGATTACGCACCTCTCGGAGACGCGGGTTATCAGCCGGCACGTCGCGGCATGCCAGGATCGGCTGGTCGCGGACGTGGCGATGACCTCCGTGTTCGTGAGGCGCCAGACAGAAGGCGTGAACCGTTCCATCGCTCGAGTGAGAGTAGAGAGTCGGGGGCACGCCATGTCCGCCTTCGAGACCCCGCCCTCTCAGCCATCCGGCACTGACCACGTGTTTTTGGGTCATGCCATGGGCGCGAACGAGCGTGAACTCGGCATCATGATTATCGAGCCATGCCCCTACTTGGACTTCAACGGCGCCGGGCTCCTGTACTTCAGCAGCTTCGTCGCCGCCGTGGATCGGGTCGAATGGCATCTTCTCGGGAAGCACTCAGGCCTCTTTGCCACTCGTGAGCGTCGAGCTTTATTCCACGCGAACATTGAGGTGGGTGACTGTCTTACGGTGCGGATGCTTGCCTCGGGCGACGAGGCGACCTGCTGCCATCGTGCGCTGCTATCGACGCCGGACGGTAAGCTCCTAGCCGAGGTGATAACTCAACGAAGCCAATATAAAGAGAGATAGAAGAGGCTGCTGCCATTATGCTGAAACAGCAGCCGGCTTTCATTGACGGCTCCGAGCAAATTGTGGACGGCTTGTTTCCGTATGACTAGAAAACGATGGCTTTCCGTACAAATGGATGCGTCCGCTCCCGACCGATTTTGTTCTCTAATGAGTCAATG
>NZ_NKUI01000320.1 GCF_014845115.1 Methylorubrum zatmanii
GCTGCTGGCCTCCCCCGCCCGGAGTGTGAAGGCGGACCAGGAGAAGGCAGCGAGGGCGCAGGAGGCCAGCAGCAGCGGCAGGGCGGCGAGCGGCAAGGCGTGGTCGAGCCGCCACGCGGCGAGGCTCAGGCCGATGGTCAGGCCGGCGGGAATCAGCACGACGAGGCCCGCCACCCAGCGCGCGCCGGCGCGGCGCGGATCGAGGCCGCCGCGGGTCAGGGCCAGCACGGTGAGGATCGCCACCGCCGGCATCAAGGGCAGGACGTAATGCGGCAGCTTGGTCGGCACCGCCTCGAAGATCAGCCACATCGGCACGATCCAGGCGATGAGCAGGGCCACCGCATCCTCCCGCCGCCGCGCCCAGGCGAAGGGAAGGGCCAGCACCGCGAAGGCCGCCCCCGGCCAGAAGGTGGCGAAGAAGGCGACGGCGTAGGCGCCGGGCGGCCCCCAATGCTTCTCGGCCCCGGTGCCGACCTTGCCGAGCATGTCGTGCCCGACTGCCTCACCGAAGAAGGCCCCCCCGCTCTTCCAGGCGATCGCCAGGAACCAGGGCAGGACGACGAGCAGCGTCAGAACGAGCCCGAGGCGCGGGCGCAGGTCGAGCAGCCAGCGGGCCGAGCCCTCGCGGAGCGCGAGGACGAGGGCGGCCAAGCCGGCGAAGAGCGGCACCATCGGCCCCTTCACGAGGATGCCGAGGGCGAGGCCGGTCCAGAAGATCAGCGCGGTGTTCAAGGAGGCCGGCCCCCGGGGCCGTTCCAGCCGGGCCCGCCCGAGCCAAGCGCGGGCGAGCGCGCCGAAGGCGGCGACCGAGCAGGCGGTCAGCAGCGCGTCGGTCTTGGCGAGCCGGGCCTCGGCCGAGAGCATGATGCAGGCGCCA
>NZ_NKUI01000321.1 GCF_014845115.1 Methylorubrum zatmanii
CGAAGCCGGTGACGCGGGCGTCGTTCTCCCGCAGGAAGGCCGGCAGCGCTTGTGCCAGCGTCGTGACATCCGCGAGGTCGCGTGCCCAGCACAGGTGCCGGTCGGGCGCTTGGCAGGCCTGCCGCGTTTGCTGGAGGCGCCCGGGGTCGCGGCCCGAGAGGATCAGCCGGTATTGCCCGGAGAGAGAGACCGCCATCTCACGGCCGATGCCGGAGGAGGCCCCCGTGATCAGCAGGTAGGTCGCAGGCGTGGGCGGCTCCGACATCGGGCGGTTTCCAGACACTCAGCGCGCCAGATAGCCACTGTCGACCACCGATGTCGAACCGATCACCGGAAGATGACGGCCGGCCACCCGCAGCGGATTGAGAGGCGCCATCGGCTACGCCTTCTTGGAACCGATCAATTCGTAGAGTTGACCGATCGTCACGACGGATTTGAGCTCCTGGGAGGCGATTCTCACGCCGAACTTGCTGTCGGCCATCGCCATCACCGAAAGACTGGCGAGCGAGTCCCAACTCTCGAAGCGGCCGAGCTCGTCCGACATCGTGACATGATCCTCTTCGAGAATCTCGGCCATCTCCGTCAGAAACGCGTCCATCTCATCCGCCTTCGCCATAGTCGATCATCTCGCAGAACCGGAGCGGGCCCAGCTCCATCAGCATCGCGCCCCAGGTCAGGCCTACGCCAAATCCGGCGAGGCAGACTGTCCTGCGGCCGGTCAGGAGCGCTTCGCCCAGATTGAAAGTGGCCGCAAGCGGGATCGTCACGCCGCTCGAATTTCCGAAGTTTTCGACGATGTTGCTGGGCATCTTCGCATGCGGAACAGCGAGTTTGTCGGCGAGCTTCTGCAGCATGAAGCGGTTCGGCTGGTGGCACAGGAAGGCGTCCACCTCCTCCACCCCGGTGCCGGTCCGCGCGAGCAGATCGCCGATCAGCTCCGGCACTTCGGACATCACGAAGTTGAAAACCGCCGAGCCGTCCATCTTAAGATGGTCGAGCGCGCGGACATTGCCCTCCTCATCTTCCACCATCTCGGCGGTTTCCGCATCGGAAGGGCGTCGGAAGCCGCCGGCCGGAATGATCAGCGCCGCGTGACGCGCGCCGTCCATCTTCACATCCGCTTCGATGGTGCCGGCATCGGCCCGGCGCTCCAGCAGCGTGATCGACGCGGCATCCCCGATCAGCGGGAAGCTGTTTCGATCACGGGGCGACACCTTCCGGCTCA
>NZ_NKUI01000322.1 GCF_014845115.1 Methylorubrum zatmanii
CCGCTTTGATCAAGCGGATCTCGGCTCAGACCAGCCGGCTCTGCTCGATCGCCGCCGCGATGAAGCCCTTGAACAGCGGGTGCGGCTCGAAGGGACGCGACTTCAATTCCGGGTGGAATTGCACGCCGATGAACCACGGATGGCCCTCGTGCTCGACCGTCTCCGGAAGCAGGCCGTCCGGCGAGGTGCCGGAGAAGCGAAGGCCCTTGGCTTCCAGGCATTCGCGATAGGCCATGTTGACCTCGAAGCGGTGCCGGTGGCGCTCGGAGATTTCGGTCTCGCCATACATCTCGGCGATCTTGGTGCCGGCCTTGAGCGTGGCGTTGTAGGCGCCGAGCCGCATGGTGCCGCCGAGGTCGCTTTCCTTCGCGCGCCGCTCCAGCTCGTTGCCGCGCATCCACTCGGTCAGCAGGCCGACCACCGGCTCCTTGGTCTCGCCGAATTCGGTGGAATTGGCATCCACGATGCCGGCCAGGGAGCGGGCCGCCTCGATCACCGCC
>NZ_NKUI01000323.1 GCF_014845115.1 Methylorubrum zatmanii
CGCATCCGGCCAGTCGAAGCGCGCGGCCGCCGTCGGCTTCGACTGGCCGGATGCGGCCCAGGTGCTCGCCAAGGTGCGCGAGGAGGTGGACGAGGTCGAGGAGAGTCTGGGTGCGGGCGAGCCGGAGGCGGTGTTCGAGGAGATCGGCGACCTCTTGTTCTCCGTGGCCAACCTCGCCCGCCATGCCGGGGTCGATCCGGAGGAGGCCCTGCGCCGGGGCACCCTCAAATTCGAGCGCCGCTTCACCGCCATGGCCGACCGCCTCGCCGCCGGAGGGCATGTCCTTGGGGAGACCGCCCTCCCCGCCATGGAAGCGGCGTGGCAGGCGGTGAAGCGCGACGAGAAGGCCTGACCCTGCCTCCGGCCGATCGGACCGGAGGCAGGGTCAGGAGCCCGCGCGGCGCCTGAGCGAAGCCCAAATCCGCCATCCCGAAGGGATCTCAACCGGATTTGGTGTGACAGCCCGGCTTGGCGGGCCCCACGGCGCCCGCTCAGGGGCGGGGCGATCCGGGGCCCTCGCCGTCTTCCGCCCCGGCCTGCCGCCGCGATGGAGACGAGCCGCCCGCGATCCGGTCGAGGAGGACGTCAAGGAGGACGTGGGGCACGGTCAGGGCGGACAGCATCTGCAGGGTGAGGGTCAGAAGGGTGGCCACGGCACCGGGCGAGCCGGGCGCGTAGAGCGGCCACAGAGCGGCGCCGAGCAGGAGGGTCAGTCCGAAGACCGGCAGCGAGGCCAGGACGGCCCGGTCCATCGTGTCGACCGCAGGGGCCTTCGTCCTGTCGCGCACCAGCGCCCGCATGTGCCGCGGGCCGTGAAGGCCGACGAAGTACAGGGTGAAGGCGGTCAGCGGCGGCAGCAGCCAGAAGGCGGCGGCGAGAAGGAGGATCTCGGCCATCACGGCCCGCCGCGGCGGCCGCGTGGCGAGCCAGAGCCCGGCCAAAGCGAGCCAGAGCCAGGCGGCCTCCGTCCACCAGCCGGGGAGCTGCAGCATCGGCACGCGCGCGACGACGGCGAAGATTCCGGCGGTGTCTTCGGGATGCAGCAGGGCCGGCAGCGCGACCGGAAGCCCGCCCCGCACCAGCGCTTCGAGACGGCGCCCCGGGCCGGCATCTTCCTCGCCGAAATGCAGGACCGACAAAGCCAGGAAGCCGGCCAGGGTGGTCAGGGGCGCGACCTGCCATGCCAGGAGAACCAGGGCCGAGAGCCCGAGATAGGGCACGGCGAACAGCCCGAACCACAGTCTTCCGCCGCGGGGCCGCAGCAGGGGCGCCGCGACCGCCCCGTCCAGGGCACCGTGCGGAACCCCGAGCACGATCACGGCGACGAGCGCCACGAGCCAGGACGCCTCCCGCGGCAGGAGAGCGGAGGCGATGAGGCCGAACGCGACGAGGGCGCCGATCAGGGGCGGGGGCCGCAGCCCGGCGGCGCGCGCGGGGGGACGGCTCGCCCGGATGCGCCCCACGGGAGCGGGAACGGCCGAGCGAGCCGCCATAGTCACGGGTTCTTATTAACTCTATAACTTGCCG
>NZ_NKUI01000324.1 GCF_014845115.1 Methylorubrum zatmanii
CCGGCAGCCCGGTGCGCCCGCCCCGTGAAGCGAGACTGTGTTCTGCCGCATCTCCCCACATGGAATCGCCGTTCCTGCGCTTCGGGAGCGCAGGGAGCATGTGGGCGGTGACACGGTTGCTGATGTAAGATCATTCCAAACTGAAGGGCCGCCGTAACGACGCGGCTCGCGTACGGGAGTGGGGCGAGGATGGTTCCGAGCGAAGCGGTGACGGATCGCCATAAGATCGTCGTGGTGGGAGGTGGGGCGGCCGGGCTGGAACTGGTGACCAAGCTCGGCAACAAGTACGGCAAGCGCGGCAAGGCTCACATCACGCTGGTGGACCGGGCGCGCACCCATATCTGGAAGCCGTTGCTGCACGAGGTTGCCGCCGGCTCGCTCGATATCGGCCACCACGCCATCGACTACCTGCACCACGCCCATGCCAATCACTTCCGCTACCGCATCGGCGAGATGACGGGGCTTGATCGGGAGAGGCGGGTGATCCAGCTCGCCGCGAGCCTCGACAGCGAGGGCCGCGAGGTCACGCCGATGCGGACGGTGCCCTACGACACGCTGATCATGGCGGTCGGGTCGACCACCAACGATTTCGGAACGCCCGGCGTCGCTGAGCATGCCATCGCTCTCGATACCAAGGAGCAGGCGGTGCGCTTTCACCAGCGCCTCGTCAACGGCATGCTGCGCGCCCATACCCAGGAGGGGCCGGTGC
>NZ_NKUI01000325.1 GCF_014845115.1 Methylorubrum zatmanii
GCAGGATGCCGTGGGCATCGACGGTGCCGCCCTCCGGCGTGCCGGCGATCAGCGCCTCGACATGGGGCGGGATGCGGGCATGGCTGCCCTTGGCCCGGAGCACGAAGCGTGGCGCCTCGCCGCCGCCGGTCACCGCCACGTCGATCAGGCCGCCGCGGGGAATCGCGCCGGAGGCGATCACCACGAGATTGAGCAGGAGCTTGACCTTGTTCTTGGGGAACAGGGCCTGGGGGGCACTCCAGGCGATCTGGGTCTTCTCGTCGGCGAACATCGCCCGCGACACCTTCTCCGCATCGGCCAGATCGATCGAGGCGCCGGCCGAACCGGCGGCGCCGAAGGCGATGCGCGCGAACTGAACCCGGGCCGAGGCGGTGCGCGCGCTCTTGCGGATCAGTTCGAGGGCAAATTCACGCATGGAGGGATCGTTGTCGTCCTCCAGCACTTCGAGCCCGTTCACGATCGCACCGATCGGGCTGATCACGTCGTGGCACACGCGCGAGCACAGCAGGGCCGAGAGATCGAGGGCG
>NZ_NKUI01000326.1 GCF_014845115.1 Methylorubrum zatmanii
ATGTCCTGTGTGGATGGCTCCCGCATTGCAAGTGGCGAATCGAGCTTCTGGCGCGTTGGTCGGGTGCAGTCTTGTGTCCGGCCTGTTGATGCAGTCGTGCATGTTGACTGCTGGCCCTGATGGTATCCGCGAGCTGGGTCCCACTCTGCTTAGCGGGCTATGACGCCCTGGACATTCGGCGGGGTGTCCCGGCTCCCGGTCTGACCGGTTCGCCATCAACTCTCATCGTCCTCGCAACCTGGCAAAGTCTCCTCGCCGTGCTGTCAGGCGGCCATGGCCGCTGGTGCGCGGTAGGTGCCACCGCGGGTCATGATCGCCCAGGCGACCCGCGCCGTGCGATTGGCCGCCGCAACAGTCACCACGCGCACCGGCTTGCGCTGCAGCAGCGCCGGCAGCCGCGGGTCGACCGAAGTCGGCGTCGCCTTCGCGCGCCGGATCAGAGAGGTCATGCCGACCACGAGCAGGCGGCGCAGGTAACGGTCGCCCATGCGCGAGATCCGACCCAGGCGCTCCTTGCCGCCGCTGCAGTTCTGCAGCGGTGTCAGACCCAACGAGGCCGCGAACTGCCGACCGGAGCGGAAGCGCTCGGGCTCGCTCACCGAGGCGGCCAGCGCGGTCGCCGAGACGATGCCGACACCCGGGATCGTCGCCAGGCGCTGTGACAGGTCGCAGTCCCGATGCCAGGCCAGCAACTCCTTCTCCAGCCGGGTGAGCTGGATCTGCACGGCGCCGATCTGATCGGCCAGCCCATTCACTACGCGCTGGGCCAGGGGCGGCACCTCGGCCGCGTCTCCGGCTGAGAGCCGAGCTGCCAGTTCGAGCGCATGGCGCAGGCCCCGCGCCATCTCGATCCCGAACTCGGCGAGCAGACCGCGGATCATGTTCACCAGCTGCGTGCGTTGCTTGACCAGCAGGTCGCGCGTCCGGTGCAGGGCCAGCGCCGCCTGCTGCTCGGTCGACTTCACCGGCACGAAGCGCATGCTCGGGCGTGTCACCGCCTCGCAGATGGCAGCGGCATCATTCGCATCGGTTTTGCCGCGCTTGACGTACGGCTTCACGTAAGCTGGCGGCATCAGCCGCACGTCATGGCCGAGCCTCATGAGTTCCCGGGCCCAATGGTGCGCTGTGCCGCACGCCTCCATGCCGACCAGGCAGCGCGGCAGCTTGGCGAAGAACGGCACGACCTGCGCCCGCCTCAGAGCCTTGCGAACGACGACGTGCCCAGCTGCGTCGACGGCGTGAACCTGGAAGATGCTCTTGGCTAGATCGATGCCGACGGTGATGATCTCCATGGGGATGGCTCCTGCATCTGCGTGGCTGCTTCGACAGCAACCACATCCTGGCACTCAGATGCCGTCAGTCGGAGCGGGAGCCATCCACCCCATCTGC
>NZ_NKUI01000327.1 GCF_014845115.1 Methylorubrum zatmanii
GGCTCTGCGCCGCCTTCGACCGGCTCCGCCCCGAGAACGGCCCGCATGAGCGCCTGATCACCTTTGTCGCCGACCGCCCGGGCCACGACCGGCGCTACGCCATCGACCCGTCCAAGGCCGAGGCCGAGGTCGGCTGGCGGCCGACCAAGGTGTTCGAAGAGGCGCTGGAAGAGACCGTGCGCTGGTATCTCGACAACGAGGCGTGGTGGCGCCCGATCCGCGAGGGCCGCTATTCCGGCGAGCGGCTCGGCCTCGGCGGCTCCCGCAAGAGCGCCTGATCATGGACATCCTGATCCTCGGCGGCGCCGGACAGGTCGGCACCGAGCTGCAGGCCTATCCCTGGCCCGAGGGCGTGTGGGTCCACGCCCCCGACCGGGCCAGCCTCGACATCACCGACGAGGCCGCCGTCGCCGCCGCGCTCGATGAGCGGAGCTATGCCGCCGTCATCAACCCCGCCGCCTACACGGCGGTGGACAAGGCCGAGAGCGACGTGGCGGCCGCCTGGCGCCTCAACGCCCTGGCGCCCGCGATCCTCGCCGCCGAGACGCGCAAGCGGAACATCCCCCTCGTCCATGTCTCGACCGATTATGTGTTCGACGGCTCGGGCGAGGGCTTCTACGCCCCCGATGCAGCCGTGAAGCCGACCAGCGTCTACGGGGCCAGCAAGGCCGCGGGCGAGATGGCGGTGCGCGCCACCAACCCGCGTCACGCCATCCTCCGCACCGCCTGGGTGGTGAGCCCGCACCGGGGCAATTTCGTCAAGACCATGCTGCGCTTGGCGGCCGAGCGCGACCGGCTCACCGTGGTGGACGACCAGCACGGCTGCCCGACTTCCGCCGCCGACCTCGCCGCCGCCCTGGCGACCATCGCCCTGCGGCTTGCCGGGGACGAGGGCGCGCCGACCGGAACCTTCCACTGCGTCAACGACGGCGCGACGACCTGGTGCGGCTTTGCCCGCGCGATTCTCGCCGGGGCGGCCAAGCGCGGCGGCCGCGCGATCCCGGTCGAGGGCATCCCGACCAGCGCCTATCCGACCCCGGCCAAGCGCCCGGCCAATTCCCGCCTCTCCACCCAGAGCCTGACCGACGCCTACGGAATCGCGCCGCGTCCCTGGGAGGCGGCCCTCGACGACATCCTCGACCGGCTGGTCGGGCCGGTTCGCTCCAACTGATCGGGACGTGTTTGCATGAAGGGCATCGTGCTCGCCGGCGGCTCCGGCACCCGGCTCCATCCGGCCACGCTGGCGATCAACAAGCAGCTGCTGCCGGTCTACGACAAGCCGATGATCTACTATCCGATCTCGGTGCTGATGCTGGCCGGCATCCGCGAGATCCTGATCATCTCCTCGCCCGAGCATCTCGGCAATTACCAGCGCCTGCTCGGCACCGGTGAGCAGTTCGGCCTGACCTTCTCCTACGCGGTGCAGCCGCGCCCCGAGGGGCTGGCCCAGGCCTTCATCATCGGGCGCGACTTCGTCGGCACGGACGACGTGGCCCTGGTGCTGGGCGACAACCTGTTCTTCGGCAACGGCATGAGCGACCTGCTCGCCAAGGCCCGCACCCGCAAGAGCGGGGCGACGGTGTTCGCCTACCATGTCGATCATCCGGAGGCCTACGGCGTCGTCACCCTCGACGAGAGCGGTCGTCCGCTCCGGCTGGTGGAGAAGCCCAAGACCCCGGAGAGCCCCTGGGCGGTGACGGGCCTCTATTTCTACGACAATCAGGTGCTCGACATCGCCGCGGCGGTGACGCCCTCCGACCGGGGCGAATTGGAGATCACATCGGTCAACCAAGCCTATCTCGAGCGCGGCCAGCTCCATGTCGAGCGGATGAGCCGCGGCTATGCCTGGCTCGACACCGGCACGCACGACAACCTGCTGGAGGCCGGCGAGTTCGTGCGCGTGCTGCAGCACCGGCAGGGGCTTCAGGTCGCCTGTCTGGAGGAGATCGCCTATCTCCAGGGTTTCATCGGCCGCGAGCAGTTGCAGGCGCGGGGCGAGCTGTTCGCCAAGACCAATTACGGCCAGAACCACATGCGCTTCTCCCGTGAGGGACGCACACCTAACGAGGATTTTTGGGATATGAG
>NZ_NKUI01000328.1 GCF_014845115.1 Methylorubrum zatmanii
CCGTCCTCACCCTCGGCGGCTGCCTGCGTCCCGATTTCCGCACCACGGATCTCGACGCCACCGGTACCGGCTCCATCGGGGCGCGCTATTCCCTGGCTGCCGGCGACAAGCTGCGTGTGATCGTGTTCGGGCAGGACAACCTGTCCAACATCTACGCCGTCGACGGCGCCGGGCGGATCGCCATGCCTCTGATCGGCACGGTTCAGGTCGGCGGACAGACCACGGCCCAGGCGGCACGGCTGATCGAAGCGAAGCTCGCCGCCGGCTATGTGCGCGAACCCCATGTCACCGTCGAGGTCGATGCCTACCGGCCGTTCTACATCCTCGGCGAGGTCACGACCTCGGGCCAATATCCCTACGTCAACGGCATGACCGTCGAGACCGCCGTGGCGATCGCCGCCGGGTTCGGTCCCCGCGCGGCGCGCGATTACGCCGTCCTGACCCGCGAAGGACAGGGCGGCCTGGTCAACGGCATCGTCCCGATGTCCTATCCCGTGCGCCCGGGCGACACCATCGTCATCAAGGAGCGGTTCTTCTAAGTCGGCGCAACCAGCGTTTATCGATACCTAACCGAGTTGCGTGAAAGGCGTCGGCAAGTCGGTGCCGTGACCTTTCTCAGCGGATTCCGGCACCCGCTTTAACGCATCGCTGACTGCGCTATGGCGATCCTCCCCCGGCAAGCGCCCTCACCTTGGGGTGCCCCGCGGAGATCGCTCGTCGTGGCAGCCCCCCTCACCCCCCCCCACCCCCCTCCCGTCGCAACCCCTTCGTCCGCTGCCGGGCGAATCCCTGGCGGCCGCGCCCAGCAGAGCCACCGCATCCCAACCCCTGTGACAAATCTCCGGGCACCCGG
>NZ_NKUI01000329.1 GCF_014845115.1 Methylorubrum zatmanii
CGATGCGGATCACGATGATTGGGGCGGGCTATGTCGGCCTGGTGTCGGGCGCCTGCCTGGCCGATTTCGGCCACGAGGTCGTGTGCATCGACAAGGACCCGGCCAAGATCGCCGCCCTGCACGCGGGCCGCATGCCGATCTACGAGCCCGGCCTCGACGCCCTCGTCGCCGAGAACGTGCGCCAGAAGCGCCTGACCTTCTCCACCGACCTCAAGCCGGCGGTCGCCGACGCCCAGGCCGTGTTCATCGCCGTCGGCACGCCCTCGCGCCGCGGCGACGGCTTTGCCGACCTCTCCTACGTCTACGCCGCGGCCAAAGAGATCGCCGAGGCGCTCACCGGCTACACCGTCGTCGTCACCAAATCGACGGTTCCCGTCGGCACCGGCGACGAGGTCGAGCGCATCCTGCGCGAGGCGCGCCCCGACATCGATGTCGGCGTCGCCTCCAACCCCGAATTCCTGCGCGAGGGCGCCGCCATCGGCGACTTCAAGCGCCCCGACCGCATCGTCATCGGCGCCGAGGATGCCCGCACGGCGGCCGTGATGCAGGAGGTCTACCGCCCGCTCTACCTCAACCAGGCGCCGATCCTGCTCACCGGCCGGCGCACGGCCGAGCTGACCAAGTACGCCGCCAACGCGTTCCTGGCCACCAAGATCACCTTCATCAACGAGATCGCCGACCTGTGCGAGCAGGTCGGGGCCAACGTGCAGGAGGTCGCCCGCGGCATCGGGCTCGACAACCGCATCGGCGCCAAGTTCCTGCATGCCGGGCCGGGCTATGGCGGCTCGTGCTTTCCCAAGGACACGCTGGCCCTGGTCAAGACGGCGCAGGATTACGGCACGCCGGTGCGGATCGTCGAGACGGTGGTGGCGGTCAACGACAGCCGCAAGCGGGCGATGGCGCGCAAGGTGATGGGGGCCTGCGGCGGCAGCGTGCGGGGCAAGCGGGTGGCGCTGCTCGGCCTGACGTTCAAGCCCAACACCGACGACATGCGCGACGCGCCCTCGCTGTCGATCATCGCCGGGCTTCAGGATGCCGGCGCGCGGGTGGTCGCCTACGACCCCGAGGGCATGGAGCAGGCCCGGCCGCTGCTCGACGGGGTGGAATATGCCGCGGACGCCTATGCCTGCGCCGAGGCGGCCGACGCCCTGGTGATCGTGACCGAGTGGAACGCCTTCCGCGCCCTCGATCTCGCCCGCCTCAGAAGCCTGATGAAGGCCCCCGTCCTCATCGACCTCCGCAACGTCTACTCGCCCG
>NZ_NKUI01000033.1 GCF_014845115.1 Methylorubrum zatmanii
TTAGAGCCGGCGAACCGTCCTGTCAACCCGCCCCACCGGCACCGCAGTGCCCGGACCGGCCGACACTCCAAGACATCAAAGACAGCGAACGCCCGATCCAGTCACCCGGATCAGCTCCGCTTCCCCAACAGTCTCGAAGACCACCGGAACCCCGCCCCAGCCAGACACTGGAGAGCGTCGCCCCGTCGGTGAGGCAGCATCTATGGGTTCTGCGAATCGGCGTCAAGCGCCGCTTCGAAAAAACTTCGCCATTCGATCACGGCGACATCACAGAGATGCGACGGCGCGCGGCCGATCCCATCCTTTCTTTCCCGTATCCGTTCTCCCCTCCCCTTCCCCTTTCCCTCCGCGCGCGGCGCTTGCCTCAATCTGGACATGCTGGCCCCGGACATCGGTCACTGTCGGCGGACCCCGACGCCCGAACTCCCCGGTCGCTCACCTCCTGCGAGTCTGGTAGGACGAAGGGGCCACATCCGGTCCGAAGCGCCGACGCAGAGGAAGTCCGTGACGCGCGAGCGACTGAAGATCGGGGGAACGACGGCGGCAGCGCGGCGGCGCCCGGCAAACCTGCCGCGCGGCGTCGAGCCGCCCCTGAACCTCCTCGGCGCGGAGGCCCGGCAGATCGATCGACGCGACGTCAATCTGCGCTGGCTCTGCGCCAGTGCGCTGACGGGCATTACCGGCGCCTTGCTGATGGGCGCCGCGATCCATGTTTCGCTGCAGGGCGACGTGTCCTTGGCGGCGGTATCCGACCGCCCGAACCTCGCTCCGCGTCCTCAGGTCCAGGCGCCCTCGAACGACGAGCCCGGCATCGCCTCGGCGCAGAAGGGCGACCGGCTGGTGCGCAACCTGATGGTCGCCTCGGCCAAGCAGAGCTTCCGCACTCCGGTCACCGTCCGCCTCGGCGACCGGGAGATCATCAAGGTCCGCCCCTTCGTGCGGATCTCGTCCAACCTGTCGATG
Source organism: Methylorubrum zatmanii (assembly GCF_014845115.1). Lineage (GTDB taxonomy): Bacteria > Pseudomonadota > Alphaproteobacteria > Rhizobiales > Beijerinckiaceae > Methylobacterium > Methylobacterium zatmanii. The sequence goes on from NZ_NKUI01000033.1 coordinate 964, forward strand.
TCGACCGGCGTGTTCGCCAGCGACATCCCCCGCTTCGACCCGATGAAGTTCGTCTCCGACGAGCCCCAGGAACGCGCCCCCGATCCCGGCGCGTCGGATGCGCCGGGTGCTGAAGTCACGGTGGTGAAGCGCGATCTCGCCGAGGTCACCGTCGAGGCGAACGCCCCCGGCCTCTCGGATGACGACGTGACCGCCCAGGTCGAGGAGGAGCGGCGCCTCGCGGCGGAAGCCGGCCGTCGCACCGCCCTTCCCCTGGCGCCTCAGATCCTGCTCTCGCGCACCCTGCAGCAAGGCTCCGCCTTCACCGGATTCGGCGAGGGGAACGGCAAGGGCAAGCTCGGCGAGGACAACAGCCCGTTCAAGTCGATCGAGGTGCTGGTCGTCCCCGAGAACGTGACGAAGCTCGCCAAGGTGGAGCTGCGCTCCGGCGAGGCGCCCCTGGTCGAGGAGCGCGACCTCGCGCTGAAGCGCGGCGACACTCTCGAAGCGCTGCTCAAGGCGACGGGGCAAGCCTCCGACGCGGCGATCACGGGGATCGTGGCGGCTTTGGGCGGCAAGGCCAAGGTCGCGGCCCTGTCGGAGGGACAGCAAGTCCGCGTGCAGATCGCGCCGGGCCCGAAACCCGGCGACGGCCGGCAGGTGACCCGCGTGGTGCTGTTCGGCGAGAGCGGCGTCCAGGCCATCGCCGCGATCAACGATCACGGGGAGTTCGTCTCCGTCGCCCCCCCGGTGGACGAGGCGCGCGGCCGCCCCCGGGAGCAGGCCCAGGCCGAGGCGCAAGACGGGGACGACGAGGATGAGGGCAGCGGTCCGCGGCTCTATCAGAGCCTCTACGAGACCGGCGCCCGCCACGACGTGCCCCGTCCGACCATCGAGGACATCCTCCGGATCTTCAGCTACGACATCGATTTCCAGCGTCGCATCTCATCGGGCGACGGGATCGACCTGTTCTATACTTACGACGAGGAGGCCGGGCCCGGTGCCGCCGAGCGGCCGGAACTGCTTTACGCCGCGCTCAATCTCGGCGGCGAGTGGCGCAAGGTCTACCGCTTCCAGTCCCCGGACGATGGCTCGATCGATTACCTCGACGACCAGGGCCGCTCGCTCAAGAAATTCCTGATCCGCAAGCCCATCGCCGACGGCATCATGCGCTCCGGCTTCGGCTATCGGCGCCACCCGGTGCTCGGCTACGCCAAGCTGCATACCGGGGTCGACTGGGCCAACCCGATCGGCACGCCCATCGTCGCCGCCGGCAACGGCACCGTCATCAAGGCGGAATGGGATTCCGGCTATGGGCGCCGGGTCGAGGTGCAGCACATCAACGGCTATGTCACGACCTACAACCACATGTCCCGTTTCGCCCGCGGGATCAGCGCCGGCGCCCGGGTCCGGCAGGGGCAGGTGATCGGCTATGTCGGCTCGACCGGCCTCTCCACCGGCGCCCACCTGCATTACGAGGTGATCATCAACGGGCACTTCGTCGATCCGATGAAGATCCGCGTGCCGCGCGGGCGTGAGCTCGACGGCCGGCTGCTCGCCGAATTCAAGCGCCAGCGCGATCAGATCGAGGCGACGATGCAGAAATCGAAGACCGCCACGGCGATGGCCCAGCGCGACGCAATGCGCTGAGGCGGTGAAGCAGATCGGTTAAGCCTGATCACCGTGGGAGATAATCGAGCATCTCCACGAGATCGATGGTTCTGATCGCGGTTTTAGTCATGAAACACTCGCCCGAGAGTGTCCCCGCAAAGGTGCCGCCCTGATAGGCTGGATAGGGCCAGTGGCAAGCTTGGTTGCGGAATCTCAGCCAAGTCTGTTGAGTAGTTTTCAAATCATTTTTGCCTTCGTCATTAAGCACAGCCATCAACCTCCGATAATTCTGATTCAGAAGTGTATCCCAGATCTGAACTTCTCGATCGATGCATACCCCAGCGCCGAGCGTCGTGGCGCCATCCTGGGTGCCCCGGCAAGGACGGGCAACGAGATTGATGCAGGCCAGCTGCTTGTCCGCACCGAGCGCGCTCTCGAGGCAGGATACGATCGTGGCCGTCTCTTTCGCGCTCGGCGTCCTTCGCAGCCAGTCTTCTTCCGCGTGGGCGATGGAGACGACAGCTGTAGCGCCCAGAACGACTATCCGAACAATAGACCTCACTGTGCCCCCAGGGTGAGCGATGACCTACCGTGCGGATCGCTCAAAATTCAGCGCGGAGCAAGCAGAGGTTGAAATCGTGGGTATCGTCAAAAGCCCAACATCATTCTCACCGCCTCGGGCGTGACGCCCCGCGCGCGCAGATCGGCCAGCGCCTCCGAGCCCTTCGACTTGGCGAGCTTCTCGCCGTCCTCCGACCGGATCAGAGCATGGTGGTGATAGGCGGGGCTGGATCGGCCGAGGAGGTGCTGGAGCAGGGCATGGAGATCGGTCGCCGCCTCCAGATCCTGGCCGCGCACCACATGGGTGATGCCCTGCACGGCGTCGTCGCAGACCACGGCGAGGTGGTAGCTCGTCGGCACGTCGCGCCGGACGATCACCGCGTCGCCCCAGCGAGCGGGATCGGCGGCGACAATCTCCTCCGCGCCGTCCTCGGGGGAAAAGCGGCGGATCGAGAGGGGCGCCGTCAGCGTGCGCAGGGCGGCGGGCATATCGAGGCGCCAGGTATGGGGCTCGCCGCGCAGGCGCCGTGCCGTCGCCTCGGCGGCGGAGAGGTGGCGGCAGGGGCCGGGATAGAGCGGCGCACCGTCGGGATCGCGCCGGATCTCCTCCCCCCGCGCCGCGCGCGCGGCCACCTGCGCCGCGATCTGCCCGCGTGAGCAGAAGCAGGGATAGATCAGGCCCCGCTCCGCCAAGCGGTCGCGGGCCGCGGCATAGTCGGAAAAATGCTCGGATTGGCGGCGCAGGGGCGGCGCGAAGGTGAGGCCGAGCCACGCGAGATCGGCCAGGATACCGCTCACGAAATCCGGGCGGGTGCGGCCGAGATCGATGTCCTCGATGCGCAGGAGCAGGCGGCCGCCGAGCCGGTCGGCGACACGGGCATTGAGGAGCGCGGAATAGGCGTGGCCGAGATGCAGCCGCCCGTTCGGACTCGGTGCGAAGCGCAGCACCGGTCTGGGCTCCCGGAGCGCTCGGTCGCCAGAAGCGGTGGCGGCCGTTCGGGACGCGTCTCCGGTCACGGCTCTCCGGTGGGGCGCAGGCAGGCCATGGCGCCCGGCGTGCAGGCGATGCCCGGCAACGAGCAGGCCGCCCCGTCCTCGGTGCGGCGGCAGATCGTGCAGCCGTCACCCCACTCGGCGCAGGCCGGGTCCTGCGCCGGCGCCAGCACCGCCTGCGGGGCCGTGCGGGGGGCGAGCGCGCCGATCAGCACCGTGGCGGCCACGAGGGCGAGCACGCTCAGGGCGACGCGCCGGTCGCGGCGGGCGGTCTTCGGATCGTGGTCGGGGTCTGCGGGCATGGCTCGGTGTTGGCGCGGATGCGGCGGGACTGTCAACGCCGCGGGTCCGGCCGCCGCGACGAGGCCCGGTCACGATGCCGCGCCGGACGCAGACGATCCCCGCCGAGTTGCGGGGAACATCCGGCACGCTCATTGCGATGCCGATCAGTGGACGACCCAGAAACGGACAGGGAGGGGAGATTCACGCCAGAACGGAGCCTCGGCGCATGCTCTACGGCCTCTATTTTCTGACCTGCATGGTCGCGAACCCCACGCATTGCGTGATGCGTGTCCACCGCTTCAACGAGGATGTCTTCACACCGCAGCAATGCCTGAGCGTCGCCCAGCCGCAGATGGCGGCGTGGCAGAACGCGCATGGCGACCGGTGGCGGGTGGCGCGGTTCCGCTGCGGCTCACCGCCCCGGGATGACGGGACGCGGATCTGAGCCCTCCGCATCCCGCCTACCCTGCGGCTATTCTCCCGCTGCGTTGACCGATGGCGCGGCCTCACCCGCCAGCGCCGAGGCGACGGCGCGGGCGAAGGCCACGGGATCGCGCGGCGTGTCGCCGTCCTGGACGCGGGCAAGGTCGAGCAGGGTGCCGGCCAGCGCCTTGAGATCCTCGCCGGCCTCGGCCCGGTCGTTGAGCGACCGGATCAGGGCGTGGCGCGGATTGATCTCCAGAATCGGCGCGCTGCCGCCGAAGCCGCGCCCGGCCCGACGCAGCAGGCGCTGCATCTGCAGGTCGGGCCCCGTGCCGGAGGCGGCGAGCACCACGGCGCTGTCGACGAGGCGGTCGGTGGTGCGCACGTCGGAGACGTCCGGCTCCAGCGCGAGCTTGAGGGCGGCGACCAGCTTGTCGAGCGGGGGCGTCTCCGCCTCCTCGCCCTCGGGCTTGAACTTCGAGAGATCGGCCGCGCCCTGCGTCACCGAGCGCAGGGGCTTGTCCTCGAACTTGCCCAGCTGCTCCGGCCAGAAGGCGTCGACGTGGTCGGACAGCAGAAGGACCTCGACGCCGCGGGCGCGGAAGCCTTCGAGCTGGGCGGAGTTCTTGAGCGCCTCCACATCGTCGGCGACGAGGTAGTAGATCGCTTCCTGCTCCGGCTTCATGCGTGACACGTAGTCGGGCAGCGAGGTCCAGCCCTCCTGGGTGGAGGAGCGGAAGCGCAGCAGCGGCGCGATCTCGGCCCGGCGCTCGAAATCCTCGTAGATGCCTTCCTTCAGCACCGGCCCGAAATTCTCGAAGAACTTCTGGTATTCCTCGGCCTTCTCGGCATTCTTCGAGCGGTTGGTCAGCTCGGTGAGCACGCGCCCCGTCACCGCGCGGCGGATCTTCTGGAGCGTCGGCGTCGACTGCAGCATCTCGCGGGAGACGTTGAGCGGCAGGTCGTCGGTATCGACCACGCCCTGGACGAAGCGCAGCCAGTTCGGCAGCAATTCGGCCTCGTCGGTGATGAACATGCGCCGCACATGCAGCCGCACCTTCGAGCGCCGGTCGTCCTCCATCGCCATGAACGGCTTCATGCTCGGCACGAACAGGAGGCCGGTGAATTCGAGCGCGCCCTCCGCCCGCCAGTGCAGGGTCGCCCAGGGCTCGTCGAAGCCGTGGCTGACGGTGCGGTAGAACTCCTTGTACTGCTCGTCCGTGATCTCGGATTTGGGCTTGCGCCACAGGGCGGTGCCGCGGTTGGCCGCCTCTTCCTTTCCCTCCTCGTCGCGGATCGCGATCGGCACGGCGATGTTGTCGGCCCATTTGCGCACGACGTGGTCGAGCCGGTAGCTCTCCAGATACTCGTCGGCATCCTCCTTGAGGTGCAGCACGATGTCGGTGCCGGCCTGGTCGCGGCTCGCCGGCTCCAGGGTGTAGCTGCCCTTGCCGTCCGAGGCCCAGGTCCAGGCATCGTCCGCGCCGGCGCGGCGCGAGGTGACGGTGACGCGGTCGGCCACCATGAAGGCGGAGTAGAAGCCGACGCCGAACTGGCCGATCAGGCTCGGGCGCGAATCCTGCCCCTCTGCATCCGCCTTCGCCTCGCCGAGCGCCTGGGAGAAGGCGCGGGTGCCGGAACGGGCGATGGTACCGAGATTCTGCGCCAGATCCTCCTTGCTCATGCCGATCCCGGAATCCGAGATGGTGAGCGTGCGCGCCGCCTTGTCGGGCGCGATCAGCACCTTGGCGTCGGAGGGAAGCGCCAGGGCCTCGTTGGTCAGCGCCTCGAAGCGGCGCCGGTCGGTCGCGTCGGCGGCATTGGCCACCAGTTCGCGCAGGAAGATCTCACGGTCGGAATAGAGCGCGTGGACGACGAGATCCAACAGGCGCCCGACCTCGGCACCGAATTCGTGCCGCTCTACCGTATCGCTCAAGAGTCTGCCTCCCGGATAGGAGCGCCCGACCGGACGCCCGGCCGGCGCCCGCCCCTGCCGGAAGGCAGCGACGGCGCGGCGGACATCGCGCGAGGGACGCTCGAAAAAGCGGGGGCGATATGCCCATGGCGGAAGAGCAATTCAATCACTGCGGCGGGTGGCGGCGACGAAATCGGTGCCGTCACACCCGGCGAGCATCGTGGCCCCGATGCGGCCAAGGGCCGGCGAGGTCGGGGGCCGGCCTCAGTCTCAGGCCGCCAGCACCGTGGTCGGCGGCACGGCCGGAGCCGTCTCGATGCACTGATGCACCGTATCGAAGGCGGCGCGGATCGCGACGACCGCGTCTTCGGCGGCAACCAGGGTGGCGAGTTGCAGAGTGCCCGGCATTTCGCCAATACGCCGCGTCGCAAACACAATGGAATGTTCGAGCCGCAACAGCTCTTCCTCGGCATTGACACCCGAAAGACTGGCCAGACGATGAAGCGCAGCTTCCAGAGCGTGGCGCAAGACAAGCGTTCTCACACGATCCTGAAGGATCGCCCGGTCATTCTGCTTCATGTGTTGAGCTGCCCGCCGATTCGCAGCCCTCATCATGTCATCGCCGCCGCAGCAGCGCAGTTCCATTTCTGCAACATTTGATGAAAGGCGGATGCAACCTGGGAACCTTTTCGTAACCTCACGGATCGTCGCCCCGATCGATGTCCTCAGCCCCGGGAGGGCGCCCAGGTCGCGCGGCCGGCGAATGGCGGGGCTGCGCCGGGGCAAGCCCAAGCCGGTTGCCCTTCGGGCGCGCGCGTGGTCCTGATCCCGCTTCTCGGTCCGGCTTTGCCGACCCTCAAGCGTTCTCCAGAGTCGATCATGCCCGATACGCCCGTCTTCGCCCATGCGGCCGTCGCCGCGCCCCACGCGCTGGCGGCCGCCGCCGGACAGACCGTGCTGGCCCAGGGCGGCAACGCCATCGAGGCGATGGTCGCCATGGCGGCGGCCATTGCGGTGGTCTACCCGCACATGAACAGCATCGGCGGCGACGGCTTCTGGCTGATCCGCGAGAAGAGCGGACGCATCCGCGGCATCGAGGCCTGCGGGCCGGCCGGCGCCCTCGCCACCCGCGCCCGCTACCGGGAGAAGGAACTCGACGCCATTCCCTCCCGCGGCCCGGACGCGGCGGTGACGGTGGCGGGAACGGTTGGCGGCTGGCGCCTCGCCCTCGACATGGCCCGTGCCTTCGGCGGCCGACTGCCCCTCGACACCATCCTGGCGGATGCCATCCGCCACGCCCGCGAGGGCTGCCCGGTCTCGCCCTCAGAGGCGCGCTACGTGCCGAAGGAACTCGACACGCTCCACGACGCACCGAACTTCGCCGCGACCTATCTGAGCGAGGGCAAGCCTTCGCCGGTGGGGACGATCCGGCGCCAGCCCAAGCTTGCCGACACCCTGGCCCAGCTCGCCCATGCCGGGCTCGACGACTTCTACCGGGGCGATATCGGCCGCGAGATCGCCGCCGACCTGGAGCGCCTCGGCGCGCCGGTGACCCGCGCCGACCTCGAGGCCTATGCCGCGAGGGAGCGGGCGCCGCTGACCCTGCGGCGGCGCGATGCCACGCTCTACAACTTCCCGCCCCCCACCCAGGGCCTCGCCGCCCTCATCATCCTGGGGCTGTTCGACCGCCTGAACGTGCGGGAGCCGGAGAGCCTCGCCCATTATCACGGGCTGATCGAGGCGACGAAGCGGGCCTTCGCCATCCGCGACCGCTTCGTCACCGATTTCGACCGTCTGACCGGCGACCCGGCCGCCTTCCTCGACCCGAAGCGCCTCGACCGCGAGACCGCCCTCATCGATATGGGCCGCGCGGCGAGCATTCCGGTGCGGATGGGCGAGGGCGACACCGTCTGGATGGGCGCCATCGACAAGGACGGCATGGCCGTCTCCTTCATCCAGTCGGTCTATTGGGAATACGGTTCGGGCTGCGTGCTGCCGGGAACCGGCATCTGCTGGCAGAACCGCGGCATGTCCTTCTCCCTCGACCCCAAGGCGGTGAATCCTCTGGAGCCGGGCCGGCGCCCGTTCCACACCCTGATCCCGGCGCTCGCGGCCTTCGATGACGGGCGGGTCATGTCCTACGGCTCCATGGGCGGCGACGGTCAGCCGCAATTCCAGGCGCAGATCTTCACCCGCTACGCCGATTACGGGATGTCGGTGGCCGACGCGATCGATGCGCCGCGCCTGCTCTACGGCCGCACCTGGGGCGCCGAATCCCTCAGCGTGAAGGTGGAAGACCGCTTCGATCCCGGCTGCATCGCCGCCTTGCGACGCCTCGGCCACGACATCGAGGAACTGGGCGGCTCCTATATCGACTCGCTGGGCCATGCCGGCATGCTGGTGCGTCACCCCCGCGACGGACGGATCGAGGCGACCCACGATCCGCGCTCGGACGGTGGCGCGGCAGGCCTCTGAGAAACGGCCCCCTCCCCCTCGCAGCCTCGGGAATGGCATGAGCATCCTCAATCAGGACCAGTCCGACTACTGGAACGGCGAGGTCGGGCAGCGTTGGGCGGCCCAGCACCGGGCCCTCGACGCGGTGTTCGCGCCCTTCACCGAGGCTCTGTTCGCGCGGGCCGCCCTCGCCCCCGGCGACCGGGTGCTCGATATCGGCTGCGGCGCCGGCGAGACGACGCTCATCGCGGCGCGGACGGTCGGCGGCGGCGGTCAGGTCACCGGCGCCGATCTCTCCGAGCCCCTGCTGGCCACGGCCCGCGCGCGGGCGGCGCAGGAAGCGCCGGGCACCGCGCCGGTCGCGTGGCTTCGGGCCGATGCTCAGACCCATGATTTCGGTTCCAGCTTCACCCATGTCCTCTCGCGCTTCGGCGTGATGTTCTTCGAGGATTCCGCCGCGGCCTTCGCCAATCTCCGCCGGGCTCTGGCTCCGGGTGGGCGGCTGAGCTTCGTCTGCTGGCGCGGCATGGAAGAGAATGCCTGGGTCATGGTCCCGCGAGAGCGGGTGCTGCCCCTCCTGCCGCAGGTCGAGCCGCCGCGCCCCGGCGCGCCGGGGCCTTTCCGCTTTGCCGATGCCGCGACGCTTTTGCCTCTTCTTGAGGCAGCTGAATTCCGCGCCATCTCCTGCGAGGCGATCGACCGCGCCATGGTCCTCGGAGACACGCCGCAAGTGGCCGCCGACTTCGTCGCGACCCGTGGCCCGATCGCCCGCCTACTGCATGAGCAAGATCCGGCGCTCAAGGAAACTGCCTTGAATGTAATCACCGCAGGATTCGCCGAGCGGTTCGGCAATGGTCCGGTCGCCCTGGGTGCCGCCTGCTGGCTCGTCACCGCGCAGGCTTGAGCACATCGCTGGCACAGCCCTTGCGGAGCCACCGCGCCGCAAGGAGTGAATGATGCATACAGTTTCCGATCGGACGCGGTGGACCCAGCTGGGCCTGGGACTCCTCGTCATGATGACGATCTCCAGCCCGCAATATGTCTGGACGCTGTTCGTGAAGCCGTTCCAGGCGACGACGGGGGCGAGCCTCGCCGCCGTGCAGGTCGCCTTCACGATGCTGATCGTGCTCCAGACCTTCTTCTCGCCGGTGCAGGGCTGGCTGATCGAGCGATTCAGCGCCAAGGGCATGATCGCGCTCGGCGCCGCCCTCTCCGGCCTCGGCTGGGTCGCCGCCTCCTACACCGACACCCTGTGGGGCCTCTACGCCACCTACGGCCTGCTCTGCGGGCTGGGCACCGGCATCGTCTATGTCGGTGTGGTCGGGCTGATGGTGCGCTGGTTCCCCGAGCGGCGCGGCTTCGCGGCGGGCGTCGTGGCGGCGGGCTACGGGATGGGCGCCATCGCCACCACCTTCCCCATCACCGACATGATCGCCGCCTCCGGCTACCGCCACACCCTGTTCGTGTTCGGCGCGGTCATGGCCGTCATCGGCGTCGTCGCGGCGCTGGGCCTGCGCAGCCCGAAGGCCGGCGAAACTCCCGCCATTCCCGCGGACAAGGTGGCGAGCGCCGCCCGTGACGTGGCGCCCTCGGCGATGCTCAAGACCCCGCTGTTCTGGCTGATGTTCGCCATGATGGCGCTGATGTCGACCGGCGGCCTGATGGTGGTCGCGCAGTTCTCCGCCTTCGCCAAGGAATTCGGCGTTGCCGACGCCCTGGTGTTCGGCTTCGCCGCCCTGCCCTTCGCCCTCACCTTCGACCGGATCACCAACGGCCTGACCCGGCCGTTCTTCGGCTGGGTCTCGGACCATGCCGGCCGCGAGAACACCATGGCGGTGGCCTTCGCCCTCGAAGCGGTGGCGATCGGCATGCTGCTGATGTTCCGTGAGAACGCTTACGCCTTCGCCCTGCTCTCCGGCGTCGTGTTCTTCGCCTGGGGCGAGATCTTCTCGCTGTTCCCCTCGACGCTGACGGACACCTTCGGGACCAAGCACGCCACCACCAATTACGGCTTCCTCTACATGGCCCAGGGCCTCGGCTCGCTGCTCGGCGGCCCGGTCGCGGCGCTGATCCACGATGCGGTGGGAAGCTGGGTGCCGGTCTTCGGCATCGCCATCGGCCTCGACCTCGTGGTGGCGGCGCTCGCGTGGTTCGTGCTCAAGCCCGCCCGCCGCGCCTATCTCGGCGTGCCCGGACCGGCCGTGCCGGACGTCGCCCTGCCGCTCGCCGCCCGGCCGGTGGCCGGCTGAGGCCACTCCGCGTCGGCTCTGGTTCTCCGGAGCCGGCGCGCGTAACGACATCGGCGAAGACGCTCCCGTCCTCGCGGATCTCGCCCATGGACACGACCTTGCACACGACCTCGCGGCGCGGCCCATGACCGCGCCGCTGGCCTTCGCACCGGGTGCACTGCCCTGGCTCACCCTCATCGGCATCGGCGAGGACGGGCGGGCCGGCCTCTCCCCCGCCGCCGCCGCCGCCCTCGACGCAGCCGAAGTGGTCTATGGCGGGCGCCGCCATCTCGCCCTGGCCGCGCCGCTGGCCGCCGAAACCCGGTCCTGGCCGAGCCCGATCGGGGAGGCCTATCCCGGCATTCTGGCCCGGCGCGGCCGGCCCACCTGCATCCTCGCCACGGGTGATCCCTTCCATTACGGCATCGGCGCCGAGATCGCCCGGCTGGTGCCGGCCCCCGAGATCCGCGCCTTTCCGCAGCCCTCGGCCTTCAGCCTCGCCGCCGCGCGGCTCGGCTGGTCCCTGCCCGAAACCGCCTGCATCACCCTGCATGGGCGCGATCTCCTCAGCATCGTCCCGCATCTCCAGCCCGGCGCGCACCTTCTCGCCCTGTCCTGGGACGGCGCGACCCCGGCCGCTCTGGCCGGGCTGTTGACGGAGCGGGGTCTCGGCCGCTCGCGGCTGACCGTGTTGGAAGCGATGGGCGGCCCTCAGGAGCGAATCCGGGCCGACCGGGCCGACGGATTCGGGCTCGCCGACATCGCCGCCCTCAACACCGTGGCCGTGGAGGTGGAAGCGGAGCCCGGCGCCCGAATCGTCTCCCTGAGTCCCGGCCTCGACGATGCATGGTTCGAGAATGACGGGCAGCTGACCAAGGCCGAGATCCGCGCGGTGACGCTGGCGGCCCTACGCCCGCGGGCGGGCGAGATCCTGTGGGATCTCGGCGCCGGATCGGGCTCGGTCTCCATCGAATGGTGCCTGCGCCACGCCGCCAACCGCGCTGTGGCGGTGGAACGCCGGCCGGACAGGGCCGAGCGGATCGCCCGCAACGCCAGGGCGCTCGGCGTGGGCGCCCGGGTGCAGCTCGTCGAAGGCGCCTCGCTGGCCTCCCTGCCGGGACTGCCGCCGCCCCAGGCGGTGTTCATCGGCGGCGGCGTGGCCGAGCCGGGTCTGCTGGCCGCCTGCCGGGAGGCGCTTCCGGCCAACGGGCGCTGCGTGGCCAATGCCGTCACTCTTGAGGGCGAGGCGGCCCTGCTCGCCGCCTTCACGGAAGCCGGCGGCGCCCTGCGGCGGCTCTCGGTGGCCCATGCGGTGCCGGTCGGCGGCCTGCATGGCTGGCGTCCGGCCATGCCGATCACGCAATGGGTCTGGACCAAGCCGTGAACCGAGCCGTGAACGAAGCCAAGCCCGGCGCCGTCGCCGGCATCGGCTTCCGCCGGGCGACGACGGCCGGGGAGATCGTCGCCCTGCTGCGCCACGCCCTCGCCGCGGCCGGACTTCAATCCGAGCACCTCGCCGCCGTCGCCACCGCCGCGGATCGGGCCGGCGAACCCGCCCTGTGCGCGGCGGCCGCCGCCTTCGGGCTGACGCCGCTCGGTCTCGATCCGGCGGCCCTGGCGGCGGCCGATGCGCGGGGCGTGACCCGCTCCGCCCGGATCGCGGCGCTCCGGGGCATCGGGTCGGTCGCGGAGGCCGCGGCCCTTGCCTGTGCCGGCCCGGACGCACGCCTCATCCTGCCCCGCATCGCCAGTGCCGGAGCGACCTGCGCCCTCGCTGTCCCGGCCGGCACGCCAAGTCTTCCTTAACCCTGCCCCACCCTTTCGCCGGGCGGGAAGGGAACCTTTCACGGATGACGATCCAACACCGCTCCTCGTCAGACAGGGCTCGGACGGTGATGGAAGTGTCGATCCCCACCCTGCAGTTCACCGATTTCCTAGTGTTCGGATCCTGCGGAGCGATCTTCCTCTGCAACTGGGTATTGAATCGGCGGAAGATCTACTTCCTCTGCTTCGGCGCGGGCTACGTCGTCTGCGCCGGCATGGCGGCGTGGTTCGTGGATTTCGGTGCTTACGGCAGCCTCTGGTCGCCGATCGGCTGGTCGCTCACGGGAGGCGCCTTCTGGATCGGGCTGCGGCTGTTCGATGGGCGCCCGGCTGTGACGCGGCCGATGCTCGTCCTGTTCCTGCTCCCCACGGCCACGCATGGCGTCCTTTCCTGCGCGGGCTTCGGTCCCGCCACAATCAATGCCGGCGGCACCCTCGCCTACGCCCTGCACGAAGCGGCGGCCGCCCTCTACGTCCTGAGGGCACCGCCCGCGCGCTCACCCCTGCGCGGCCTGATCGCCCTGGCCCTGCTCACCATCGCCGTGGCGATCTGCCTGCCCCTGCTTCCCCTGCGCGAGACCTTCGTGCGGCTGTCGATCGTCGGCATCTTCGTCGTCGATCAGGTCACCACCATCCTGCTGACGACCTCGATCCTCGCCCTGGAAGCGGAGAAGGCCCATGCTGCGGTCGAGGCGATGGCCCGGACCGATGGGCTGACGGGCGCCCTGAACCGGCAGGGCCTCGCGGCCAAGACGAGCGGCGGCCTCGGGCAGGCCGGAATCATCGTCGCGGATCTGGATCACTTCAAATCGATCAACGACCGCTTCGGTCATGCCGGCGGCGACGCGGTGCTGCGGGAATTCGCCCGGCGGGCGGGATCGCTCCTCCCCGGGGACAGCCATCTCGCCCGGCTCGGCGGCGAGGAATTCGGGATCGTGCTGCCCGGCCGCGACCAGCGCGCCACCGCGCGCCTCGCCGAACGCCTGCGCCACACCATCGGCAGCGCCCCCGTCCTCTGGAAGGAGGCGACGATTCCCGTCACCGTGAGCGTCGGTGTCGCGGCGCTGGCCGCCGGCGAGGTGCTGCACGAGGCCCTGGAGCGGGCCGACAAGGCCCTCTATGCCGCCAAGACGGAGGGCAGGAATCGGGTTCGGGCCGCCTGAGCCCCTCCGCTCTCCACAACATCCGGTCCGATGCTGTAAGCGGGCGGCCATGACCGTTCATTTCATCGGCGCCGGCCCCGGTGCGCCCGACCTCATCACCGTGCGCGGGCGCGACCTGATCGCCGCCTGTCCCGTCTGCCTCTATGCCGGATCGCTGGTGGCACCGGAGATCCTGTCCTGGTGTCCGCCGGGGACGCGCATCGTCGACACCGCGCCCCTCGACCTCGACGCGATCATGGCGGAGATCGCCGCCGCCCATGCACTGGGCCGCGACGTGGCGCGGCTCCATTCCGGCGACCTCTCGGTCTGGAGCGCGCTGGCGGAGCAGACCCGCCGGCTCGATGCCCTCGGCATCCCCTACACGGTCACACCGGGCGTCCCCTCCTTCGCCGCGGCCGCCGCCCTGCTGCGGCGCGAATTGACCGTGCCGGGCCTCACGCAATCGGTGGTGCTCACCCGCACCTCCGGCCGCGCGAGCCCGATGCCGGAGCGGGAAACGCTCGCCGCCTTCGCCACCACCGGCGCGACCCTGGCGCTGCATCTCTCGATCCACGTGGTGGAGGAGGCCTGCGCCGAACTGACCTCCTTCTACGGGCCGGACTGTCCCGCCGCCGTCGTGTTCCGCGCGACCTGGCCCGACGAGCGGATCCTGACCGGCCCGCTCGCCGAGCTGCCCGGCCTCGTGCGGGCGGAGAGGATTGAGCGCACCGCCCTGATCCTGATCGGGCCGGCCCTCGACCCGACGGACTTTCGCGACAGCGCCCTCTACGCCCCCGATTATGATCGCCGCTTCCGGCCCCGCGGCGCGGTCGGCGCCCCCGGAGAGACGTCGCGGTGATGCCCGCCCCCGGCCTCCTCGTCGCGGCGCCGCGCTCCGGCTCCGGCAAGACCACGGTGACCCTCGCGCTGATGCGGGCGCTCCGGCGCCGGGGCGTCGCTCTGCGCGGCGCCAAATGCGGGCCGGACTACATCGACCCCGCCTTCCACGAGGCGGCGACGGGCGCGCCCAGCCTGAACCTCGACAGCTTCGCCATGCCCGACACCCTGCTCGACGCCTGCGCCGGCCTCGCCGCGCGGGACGCGGCGCTCGTCGTCGCCGAGGGCTCGATGGGGCTGCATGACGGCATCGTCGCGGGCGAGGGCCGCACCGGGGCGAACGCGGACATCGCCGCCCGCTACGGCTGGCCGGTTCTGCTGGTGCTCGACGTGTCGGGCGCGGCGCAATCGGCCGCGGCGGTGGCGCTCGGCTGCGCCGCCTACGATGCCCGGATCCGGATCGCGGGGGTGATCCTCAACAAGGTCGCGAGTCCGCGCCACCGCCGGCTGGTCGAGGCGGGCCTGGCGCGGGTCGGCCTGCCGGTGCTCGGCGCCTTCCCGCGCGAGGCCAACCTCGTCCTGCCGGAACGCCATCTCGGCCTGGTCCAGGCCGGCGAGACCGCCGACCTCCATGCCCGCCTCGACCGGCTCGCCGAACTGGCCGAGGCCTGCCTCGATCTCGATGCGATCCTGGCCGTGGCGGGCGGACGCTCCCCGAACGCGTCGGAGGGCCTGCCGCAGCCGCCGGCCCAGCGCGTCGCCGTGGCACGGGATGCCGCCTTCTCGTTCCTCTACCCGCACATGCTGGCGGGCTGGCGCGCGGCCGGCGCCGAGATCGTGCCGTTCTCGCCGCTTGCCGACGAGGCACCGGCTGCCGATTGCGGCGCCTGCTGGCTGCCGGGCGGCTACCCCGAGCTGCATGCCGGCACGATCGCCGGAGCGCACCGCTTCCTCGACGGCCTGCGCCGCTTCGCGCAGGAGCGGCCGGTCCACGGCGAATGCGGCGGCTACATGGTCCTGGGCGAGAGCCTGGAAGATGCCGAGGGCGTCAGCCACCCGATGGCGGGACTCCTGCCGGTCGCGACCTCCTACCGGAAGCGCAAGCTCCATCTCGGCTACCGGGTGGCCCATCTCGTCGCAGACGGGCTGCTGGGCCCGGCCGGCACGCGCCTCGTCGGACACGAGTTCCACTATGCCAGCGAGCTGACACCGGCCCCGAAAGACGATCTCGCCCTGGCGCGGGTGACGGATGCGGAGGGCACGCCGCTCGGCCTCGCCGGACATCGCCGCGGCCATGTCACGGGAAGCTTCTTCCACCTGATCGCGGGATCGGCGCCCTTGTAACACCGCCCGCCGTGAGCGGGCCCCGAAAGCCGGCGCCCGGCTTCGGGGATCCCGGATCAGGAATCGAGGATTTCCGGATCCTTCTTGCGGCCGAGGCGCGCGGCACTGCGCACGATGGCCAAAACCTCGCGGCGCATCTGATCGTCCTCGATCGTGGCGAAGGCGCGCAGCAGGTCGACGGCGCCGTGCGCACGCAGGAAGCCGAACACCTCCGTCTGCTCCTGCGCGGCGGCGCCGTCGCCCTCCTCGAAGAAGGCGGAGACCGGCACTTCGAGCAGGCGAGCGATCTCACGCAGGCGCCCGGCGCCGACGCGGTTCTGCCCCTTCTCGTATTTCTGGACCTGCTGGAAGGTCACGCCGACCGCAGTCCCAAGCGCCGTTTGGCTCAGGCCGCGCGCCTTGCGCAACGCGGTGATCCGGAGCCCGACAAGGCGGTCGACATCGGTTGTTTGTTTCGGCATCATCTTACGACACGGTCCCTGTTCGATGTCGCAGACCGACCCAAGGACCTCAGGTCGGCAGCGCTGGAGTTCTTGCTAACATCTCGCGACACCTCGCATCGCTTCTACTACCGGAGAGGGCCGGACCGATGCGTCGCGAGGCAACCGTATCGCTGTGTTTTAGCCTAACTGCAGCTTCACCATGAAGTGCATGCGAAATGCAAGGCCTACCTGTTATCGGATGGGAGTTTTCACTTATCCGCTCATCTCCGTTCGCGGAACGTTCATGCCGCGAAATCGCAGACACCCGTTGAAGTTTCATGGACTTCCCAACGAATTCGCTGGATGGAAGGGATCGTCTTGCCCCTGGCGCAGCCATCTCGCCACAGCCACGGGCCGAAATTAACGTAGAGTCATCACGATCGGGCGATCACGGTAAGCCGGCCCGATCCAATCGGGAGCAATCCGGCATGTTCATCGCGATGAACCGGTTCAAGGTCGTCAAGGATTCGGCGCAGGATTTCGAGCAGGTCTGGCTCGGGCGCGACAGCCATCTCGGCGAGATGGACGGATTCGTGGAGTTCCACCTGCTCAAAGGGCCGGAAGCGGAGGATCACATCCTCTACGCCTCGCACACCGTCTGGCGCTCGCGGGCCGATTTCGAGGCCTGGACCCGGTCGGAGCAGTTCCGCAAGGCGCATGGGCGGGTGCCCGGCACCAAGCCGCTCTACCTCGGCCATCCGCAATTCGAAGGCTTCGAGTCGATCCAGACCGTCGCCCATCCCGAAGCCGAACAGGCGGCCTGACCCCCGCCGGCATCGTCCCGGTCACTCCGGCCGGGACGATGCCGGCTCCTCTCACCGCAGCCGGGGCAGGAATACCGCCAGCAGGCCGAGGGCCGGCAGGAAGGCGCAGAGTTCGTAAACCCGCTCGATGCCGACATGGTCGGCCACCTCACCCAGCAGGGCTGCGCCGAGCCCGCCCATACCGAAGGCGAAGCCGAAGAACAGGCCGCCGACGAGACCGATCCGGCCCGGCAGCAAGTCCTGAGCATAGACCAGGATCGCCGGCATGGCCGAGGCCAGGATCAGACCGATCGGCACCGACAGAACCACCGTCCAGGCCAAGCTCACATGCGGCAGGACGAGGGAGAACGGCAGCACGCCGAGGATCGAGATCCAGATCACGAGCTTGCGCCCGAACCGATCGCCGATCGGGCCACCGAGGATCGTCCCCGCCGCCACCGCCCCCAGGAAGACGAACAGGTAGACCTGGGCCAGCGCCACCGGCACGCCGAAGCGATGAATCAAGTAGAAGGTATAGTAGGACGAGAAGCTCGCCATGTAGAAGTATTTGGAGAAGATCAACCCGAGCAGGATCGCCACCGTCGCCACGATCCGCACCCGGCTCAAAGGGCTGGCCGCTGGCCCGGAGCCCTTGCGGGTGCCCCGGGGCGCCGTCGCGAGCTGGCGCGCGTACCAGCGGCCGACCGCTGATAGCACGAGGATGCCGGCAAGCGCCGCGAAGCAGAACCATGCGACGCTGCCCTGGCCATGGGGCACCACGACGAAGGCGGCGAGCAGGGGCCCGAGCGCCGTGCCGGCATTGCCGCCGACCTGGAACACCGACTGCGCCAGCCCGTAGCGGCCGCCCGAGGCGAGGCGCGCCACCCGGCTCGCCTCCGGATGGAAGATCGCGGAGCCGAGCCCGATCAGGGCCGCGGCGGCGAGGAGGGCGCCGTAGACGGGGGCGATCGACAGCAGGGCGAGGCCGACCAGCGACAGCCCCATGCCGGAAGCCAGCGAGTAAGGCAGCGGGCGCCGGTCGGTATAGAGCCCCACCGCCGGCTGCAGCAGCGAGGCCGTCCCCTGGAAGACGAAGGTGATGAGCCCGATCTGCCCGAAATCGAGCCGGAAGCTCTCCTTGAGCAGCGGGTAGATCGCCGGCAGGAGCGACTGCACGAGGTCGTTGAGCAAGTGCGAAAGGCTGAGCCCCAGCAGCACCGCGAGGGTCGGCCCCGCCCCGCGTCCCGGCGAGGCTGAGGCCTGGGTCACGCCAACCGGCCCCTCTGACAGGCCCGGCACCCCCAGGCCCCCACCCGCTTCGGCTCTCATGCCGCACTCCATTGGACCTGCTCCGGCCGCGAGACCGGCTTGGCACGGCGATCTTTCCGCAACGCGGCCCCGCATCTCAGAGCGCCAACCGAAACCCCG
>NZ_NKUI01000330.1 GCF_014845115.1 Methylorubrum zatmanii
GGATCTGGGCTTCGCTCAGGCGCTGCGGGCTTGCCCATACCCGAACCGCTTTGATCAAGCGGTTCGCATATGGGCCGGCTTCCCCGCCGTCCGGCGGGGACGGCGGGGAGCGTCGTTCACACGACCGAGCCGATACGCAACGCGGCTCCACAACAGAATGGGCGAGACCGGTTAGCCGAAGGTCAATGCCGGCAGCCGGCCCCGTGCCGTCCCGGGACGCCGACTCCTCTCATACCCAATCCGTTTGATCCCTTCGGATGGCGGATTTGGGCTTCGCGCAAACGCCGCGCGGGCTTGCCGAGACGGAACCCGCTCCGATCAAGCGGAGGCCGTATCACGCCTCCGGCCCGGCCGGCCGCGCCGTGGGACCGGGCGCGAAGACCAGACGCTGATAGACGAGGCCGATGCCGATCAGGCAGGCGCCGAGGCCGAGGAAGGACAGGGCGCGGAGGGGGCCCTCCAATCCCGAGAGATCGAGCAGGAACACCTTCAGCGTCGCCAGCCCCACCAGGGCGGCCGAGACGAGGCGGGCCGTCGCCGACCGGCGCAGGATACCGTAGCCCAGGGCCAGGAGCCCGAAGCCGAGCCAAGCCGCCGAGTAGGCGTACCACTCGGCCTGGCCCGTCTCCCGTTCGAGCCCGAGCCGCTCGCCCTGGAAGCCGTGCCGCACCGCGAGGCAGAGGGCGAGGAAACTCAGGGCGAGCCCGAGGAGGCCTGCCATCCGCACGAACCAGGCGGGCCGGACCTCCCGCGCCGCCCGCGCCAGGGCGAAGGCCGCCGCCGCCGGCAGGGCGTAGGCGAGCACGGCATCGTTCAGGATCGGCCCGCCCGCGACCCGCTCGTCGGTCAGCAGCGGATTCGCCTGGAGCGCGAGGCCCAGCGCGCCCTGCAGCAGGGCGAGGCAGGCGAAGGCGAGGCCGCCGAAGCGGATCACCGGCGAGGCGGACGGACCGGAGAGCCGCGTCAGCACCAGGGAGAAGCCGAGGGATGTCAGCGTCACGAGGCCCTGCTCCAGCACGCCAGTGCCGGGATCCGTGAGGTCGCCGCCATGCAGCGCGTGGCGGATTTCGAGGAAGACGAACAGGGCCGACAGGAGCAGGCTCAGGGCCTGCGCGACCTGCTCCGGCACGTCACCGAAGCGTCCCGGAGCGCGCCCCGGCATCCGGATCACCCGGGCGGCGAGGCCGAAGCAGAGGGCCGGCACCCCATAGGCCGTGACCAGCCCGTTGAGGATCGGCCGGGGCGAGAGCTGCTCCTGGATCAGCGCAGGATCCCAGGCGAGGCGCGCAGCGACCAGAACGGCGAGGCCGGCGACGCACCAGCGCAGGGCCGGGATGTCGAGGCGCCGGGCGATCAGGCCCGTGGCCAGGGCGGCCCCGGCGAGGGCCGGCGTCAGCGAACCGCCCGACAGGGCGAAGACGAGGCCGAGACACAGGCTCGCCACCGCCGCCGAGGCGAAGGTGCCGAGGCCCAGGGCCAGGGCGGGGGAGGGGGTTCGCTCACCCTCCCGCCGGCACAGGGCGGCAAGTCCGCAGAACCCCGCCGCCAGCACGCCCGCCGCGGCGGCGAAGTCCGGCGCGACGGCGCCGCCCGCGAGGCGCAGCTTCGCCAGCGCCAGGGCGGCCAGCGGCGCCGTGGCGGCGCCCCCGGCGAAGGCGAGCGCCGTGGCGTAGAGGAGGCGGCTGCCGCCGAGCAGCCGGAGCGTGCCGAGCCCGGCCACCGTCAGGGCGCTGGCCGCCGCGAGGGCGAGCATCGCGCCAGGATCGTCGGTGCCGAACCAGAGGAAGGGTGGCGGCGCGTGCAGAATCTCGGGCCCCTCCGGCCAGATCACGAGGATGCCGGCCAGGGTCAGCGCGGCGACCGGCAGGCCCAGGGCGGCGGGGGCGGCCACGAAGCCCGCCAGGGCGGGCAGCGCGACCGCGGCGAAGGCCGTCGCCGCGAAGCTCAAGCCCTTTCCGTCCACGGCCGTCGCGGCGAGCACCGCCAGCGCCACGCCCGCCGTGACGGCGAGCACCAGCCCGGCGAAGCGGTCGAGCCGCGCCTCCGCATCGGCCACGCCGCGCCCCGGCAGCACGGCGAAGACCGCCACCGCGAGTGCCTGCTGCAGCACGAGATGCGCCTGCACGGCGAGGCTCTCCCCCGGAAGGACGGCCAGCAACAGGCTCCAGGCCGCCGCGCCGAGGCCTCCCGCCACGGCGAGGGCGCGCCAGCCCCGCGCCCAGGCGAAGGCGTAGGCGCTGCCCGCCACGACCGGCAGGTAGAGGGCGAGGGGCCACAGGCTCGTTCCGCCGCCCCCGACGAGGAGCGGCGTGGCGAGGGCCCCGACGAGACCGATGCCGGCCAGCGCCGGCCCGTGCAGCAGGGCGGCGACCATGGCGGCAAGCCCCGTCGCCGCCAGCCCGGCGAAGGCCAGGGTCGGGCCGACGAGATCATAGAGGGCGTGGGCGGCATAGACCGTGCCGAACAGCCCGACCGTGCCGGCGGCGGTGACCATTGCCGGAATGTCCGGCCATCGCGGCGGCACCGGATCGGCGCCACGCAGGCGCCGCCGCAACGCCTCTCCGAGGGCGGCAAGGCCGAAGGCGAGACCGAAGCCGCAGGCGATGCGCATCCCCGGCCCGAACAGGCCGCGCTCGGCCGAGTAGCGCACCAGCAGTGCCGCCCCGAAGGCCAGGGCGAGGCCGCCGACCCAGACGGTCCAGCGGGTGCCGAACCGCTCCTCGAGGGAGGGGGGAAGGGCAGGACCTGCCGAAGGAGCGGCGCTCGGTGCTAGTGGTTCCGGAGCCACCGCGGGAACGGCGCCGTGCGGGGCCTTGGGCGGCGGGGGCGCGGGCGGAGGCGAGAG
>NZ_NKUI01000331.1 GCF_014845115.1 Methylorubrum zatmanii
AAGCCGCACTGCAACATCGGCACGATCGGGCACGTCGATCACGGCAAGACGTCGCTGACGGCGGCGATCACGAAGGTTCTGGCCGAGTCCGGCGGCGCCACCTTCACGGCCTACGACCAGATCGACAAGGCGCCGGAGGAGAAGGCGCGCGGCATCACGATCTCGACCGCCCACGTCGAGTACGAGACCCAGAACCGCCACTACGCCCACGTCGACTGCCCCGGCCACGCCGACTACGTGAAGAACATGATCACCGGCGCCGCCCAGATGGACGGCGCGATCCTGGTGGTCTCGGCCGCCGACGGCCCGATGCCGCAGACCCGCGAGCACATCCTGCTGGCCCGTCAGGTCGGCGTGCCGGCGCTGGTGGTGTTCCTCAATAAGGTCGACATGGTCGACGACGAGGAGCTCCTGGAGCTGGTCGAGCTCGAGGTGCGCGAGCTGCTCTCGAAGTACGACTTCCCCGGCGACGACATCCCGATCACCAAGGGCTCGGCCCTGATGGCGCTCGAGGACAAGGAGCCGAAGATCGGCCGTGACGCCGTTCTGGCCCTGATGGCGACCGTGGATGCCTACATCCCGCAGCCGGAGCGCCCGATCGACATGCCGTTCCTGATGCCGATCGAGGACGTGTTCTCGATCTCGGGCCGCGGCACGGTGGTGACCGGCCGCGTCGAGCGCGGCATCGTCAAGGTCGGCGAAG
>NZ_NKUI01000332.1 GCF_014845115.1 Methylorubrum zatmanii
GAGGCCGGACCGTCCGGCCTCCGTCCCGCCCCCCTGCTCCTGCCGCCGGCCTTCACCGGGCTCACCGTCGCGGCGCCCGGGGATGCGGCCGGGCAGGCCTGCCGGCTCGCCTTGGCGGGCGACGTGGAGGCGGGCACGCTGCTCGTGGAGGAGCGCGAGGACGTGATCGCCTTCGCGGTGGTGCTGGCGCCGGCCGAGCCGCTCGCCACCGCGCGCCGCGCCATCTTCGTCGGCATGCAGGCCCTGGCCGACGCGGTCGGCAGCTTCGGGCCGCCGGAAATCCCGGTGAGCTTCCTCTGGCCCGATACCCTGACCTTCAACGGCGCCCGCCTCGGCGGCGGCGCCCTGCACTGGCCGCAGGATTGCGCCGAGGGCGACGTGCCGGACTGGCTCGTGTTCTCGGCGATGCTGATCGCCTCGAAGCGGGAGGCGGGGGATCCCGGCCTGACGCCGGATTCGACCTCGCTCGAGGAGGAGGGGTTTCCGGCGGAGCTGCGCGAGCCCCTGGTCGAGAGCTTCGCGCGCCACCTCACCAAGGCCTTCGAGATCTGGAGCGAGGACGGCTTCACCCGCTCGGCCGGGCGCTATCTGGCGCGCCTCGTGCTGCCGCCGGGGACGCGGGCGAGCGTCGATGAGGCCGGGGATGCGCGGCTGACCGATGCCGAGGGCCGCGGCGAGACCCTGAGGCTGCTGCCGGCCCTGG
Organism: Methylorubrum zatmanii; assembly: GCF_014845115.1. GTDB lineage: Bacteria > Pseudomonadota > Alphaproteobacteria > Rhizobiales > Beijerinckiaceae > Methylobacterium > Methylobacterium zatmanii. Next base: position 704 of record NZ_NKUI01000332.1, read on the forward strand.
TCGCCCCCGGCTGGCGCGACCCCGTGACCGGGACGGTGCGGCTGTGAGCCCACTCAAGCTGCCGCGCACCCTCCGGCTCGACCCCTCCGACACCTTCGTCTTCGCGCCCGCCGCCGAGCCCGGCGAGTGGGCGGTGACGGGCTCGTTCCTGTTTTTCGATGCCGACCTCTCCGCCCTGGCGGGGAAGGAGAGGGCGGCCTTCCGCTCCGGCTTCGTCGGCGTGCGCTCCCTCGGCTTCTCCACCCTCGTGGTGGTCAGCGAGGCGAGCGAGGCGGAGCGGGAGGAGGCCGTCGAGGATCTCGCCCGCCACATCCACGCACGCTTCGGCGCGCCGGATCGCGAGGCCGCCCGCGCCGCCGCGCGGGAGGAGATCGCGGTGGCCGCCTCCCTGTGCAACCTGCCGGTCGGCAGCGTCATCGCGATGCATCGCAGCGCGCGGGACGGGGAGATCGCGGAGGAATTCCGCACCCTGCACCAGCGGCCACCGGGCGCCGACCCGCTGCACGGGCGCGCCTTCCACTTCGTCGAGACCGATGAGGACGGGCCGGAGGAGCAGGCCGACCTCGTCGGCCTCGTGAGCGGCGCCTCCACCGGGACGGGGAGACCATGACCGAGTTCTGGGTATCGAGCGGCCATCACCTGACGCAGCGCACGGAGGGCGGCGGCCTCGCCGTCACCGACGAGCTGATCCTCGCCTATCTCGCCCGGCCGGAACTGGTGCCGCCGGAGGAGGCCTGCGCCGCCGAGCGGGCGCTGCATGCCGGCCTCCTCGCCGCACCGCGCCGGCCGGTCTCCCCGGCGGAGATCGCGGGACTCGCCGACGCGGATGCCCGCGAGAACTGGGAGGTGATGCTCGCCTTCCGCGACCGGCTGCTCGCCGCCCGCTCCGTCGAGGCGGCCTATCTCGCCCTGGTGCGGGGCGGCCTGCAGGGCGTGCCGGGCCTGTTCCTGACCCAGCTCGTCCACCTGATCCTGCGCAACGCCCTCGACGGCTGCGACGACCCGTTCGTGCTGCGGGCCGCCGAACTGTTCTTCCGCCCGCAGCGGGTCAGCCTGCACGAAGGGGCGGTGCTGCTCGCCGATGCCGAGGTGATCGCGGCGCGCGAGGGCGGGGCGCCGCTCTCGCCCCTCGTCGCGATGCTGGGCAAGGAGGCGGCGAGCGAGCTCGACGTGCTGACCGAGGAGACGGCCTGGACCTATTGGAGCCGCTCCGACGCCTTCTCCATGGCGCTCAATCTCGGCTCCAGCGCGCGCAGCCGCGAGGGGCTGGCGCGGGCGATCGAGGCCTTCGTGCGCCATCTCCTCAATGCCGAGGTGACGGTGACGCCCCTCGACCGGCTGGAGGATCCCGATTGGCGCTGGTTCGTCGGGCTCGATGCCGAGGGCACGCGGATCGGCAACACGCTCTGGCGCGGCGAGACCCTGGACGAGGCCGCCCGCGAGCGGGTGATCGCGGTCTACGGCCTCACCTTCGCCGATCCCGCCCGCGTCGATCCGCGGGTGGGCGAGCGCCCGGTCTATCTCCTGCTCGCCATGACGCCGGACAAGACCGTGCAGCTCAAACCCCAGAACCTCGTTGTCGGATTGCCGCTGGCCTCCGACCGGGCCGCCGCGTGAGGTTGCGCATGACGCCGGAAGACCGTTTCGAAGTCGGCATCCTGGTGGCGCGCCGCCGCCTGAAGGGCCCCTGGGCGAGCCATGCCTGGCTGCCGGTCGCGGCCCTGCCCGCCGCCGCGCAGGCCGAGCCCTGGACCCGCTTGTCCGAGACGGAGGACGAGGCGCTCTTCTATGCCGGCGCCCACGAGGTCCGGCTGCACATCGCCGAGACCGCGCATTACCGCGACAACCTCGTCTCCGGGCGCCCCTCGCTCTGGGTCACGCTGCACAGCCGCGCCGAGGACACCTACGAGGTCGCGAGCGTGACGGCGGACCCCTACGAGGGCGAATCGATGGCCGAGGGCATCGGCGAGATCGTCGAGGCGGTGCCGATGCCGCCGGAGGTGCAGGCCAAGCTGCTGGCCTTCTTCGAGGCGTTCCACATCGAGCGCACATTCGAGAAGCGCAAGCGCGACCGCGCCGACCCGGAGGCCCTGGCCCGGCGCACCCCCGGAAGCCAGGGCAAGCCGGAATGAGCGACGGCTTCCTCTCCCGCTGGGCGCGCCGCAAGGAGGCGGTCCGCACCGCCGAGCGGACCGGACCGCCGGCCGAGGGCGCCGGGCCGGAGGCGGTGCCAGGGCCGGGGCAGGCGACCGGTGAGAGCGTCCTCCCGCTGCAGGCCGGTGCCGAGGCCGCGTCGACACCGGAGCTGGACGCCCTTCTCGCGCGGCTGCCCTCCCTCGATGCCCTGACGGCGGAGAGCGGCCTGTCGGATTTCCTGCAGGCCGGCGTGCCGACGGCCCTGCGCAACGCCGCCCTGCGGCGGATGTGGTCGCTCGATCCGGCGATCCGCGACTTCGTCAGCGAGGCGCGGGAATACGCCTATGACTGGAACATGCCGGGCGGCGTGCCGGGCATGGGCCCGCTGCTGCCCACCGACGACGTCGCGGCGATGCTGAGGCGGATCGTCGAGGGCGTTCCCCCGAAGGTCGAGGAAGAGAGGCTCACGGAGGGCGAGGCGTCGAACGCGCCGCCCCCGGATCGTCCAGCCGAAGCCGGCGCCACGGCCGCCCCGGAAGCGGAGCCGCTCCCGGCGAACGGGGAGGCGGCACAGCCTCCACCCGCC
>NZ_NKUI01000333.1 GCF_014845115.1 Methylorubrum zatmanii
CCTGCCCTTCAGCGGCGAGGCGTCGATCTGTGCCATCACCGCCTGGGAGATCTCCGTGGGCGTCACTGCCGCGAGATTCTCCACCTGCCGGGACAGGATCCCGGCGTTGAGCCGGATCGTCACGGATTGCGTGGTCTTGGCGTCGATCCGCGATTCCAGGGTGAGGCTGGCTTCGGCGGTGCCGCTGAAATCGTAGCTGTCGGCCAGGGCCAGAGGCGCGCTCAGCATGGCGTTTCGTGCCGTCGATCCGAAGGTCGTGGGGTCGGCACCGGTCGCCGTGAAGCCCTGTCCGAAGGTGAACGCCCGGGCGAAGGCGGTGTAGCGGTCGTCGGCCAGCCGGTTGGCGAAGCTCGCGGAGCTCGCCGCCCCTTCCTCCAGCACCTTGCGCATGAAGGCCTTGGCGTAGGTCATCTCCTCCAGGCCGTAGGCCTTCATGGCATAGGCGTAGAGGCGCTGGTCGCCGAGCAGGTCGTCGACAGATTTCACCTGGCCGATATGGGCCTCGTAATAGGCCGTCTCCCGGGCGACCACCGGATCG
>NZ_NKUI01000334.1 GCF_014845115.1 Methylorubrum zatmanii
CCGAGGCGGGCTGTCGGACACCGTCGGGAGACGTGGGTCGATGCCGAGACTGTTCAGAGAACCGATTCCGAAACCGAACGCGCCCCGCGCCGGATCGGGCGGCGTTGCGGCCGCAGATTTGGCGCGACGGCGGGTGCGGATCATGCCCGGCCCCGTGAGCGGCCGGGCGCTGGCCGGGCTTCTCGTCGCGCTCAGCCTGTCGCAGGGGGCGCTGGCCGGGGAACGGGCGAAGGCACCCTCCACGGAGCGGCCGGACTACACCGCCGCCGAGATCGCGGCCGCCCGGCCCGAGGGCCTGCCGGCCTCGGTGCGGATCGCCGGCGACGACGTGACCGCGTTCCAGGCCCTGATCGACGGGGCCGCGCGGGCCTCCGACCCGTGGCTGGTGCTCTCGGGCGGGGGCGAGAACGGCGCCTTCGCCGCCGGCCTGCTGGCGGGCTGGGCCGAGCGCGGCGACCGGCCCGATTTCGGCGTCGTCACCGGCGTCTCGACGGGGGCCCTGATCGCTCCCTTCGCCTTCGCGGCACCGACCCTCGGGGCGAAGGCCGAGGCGGCGCTGAAGCAGAACTATACCGGGATCTCGGCCGCCGACGTGTTCGAGTTCGGCGGCACGCGGGATTCGCTCACCGATACCTGGCCGCTGAAGGATCGGATCGCGCGCGCGGTGACCCCCGCCCTGCTCAAGGCCGTGGCGGCCGAGCATGCCAAGGGCCGCCGCCTGCTGGTCGCCACCACTCAGATCGACAGCGAGCGGCCGAACCTGTGGGACATGGGCGCCATCGCCGCGCGGAACGCCGCGACCGGCGATCCCCGGGCGCTGGCCCTGTTCCGCTCCATCGTCCTCGCCTCCACGGCGGTGCCCGGCGTCTTCCCGCCGGTGGCGATCCCGGCGGAGGCCCAGGCCGGCCCCAAGACCCGCGCCATCGAGGAGCTGCACGACGACGGCGGGGCGATGGCCCCGTTCTATCTCGCGCCGGCGGCGGTTCTGGAGGGAGAGGCACGGCTGCACCTGCCGACCGACCGGGTCTATCTCGTGGTCAACAACCGCCTCGAACCGGAATTCCAGATGGCCTCCCGCACCACGCTCTCGGTGCTCGGCCGGACCATGTCGGCGGCGATCAAGGCGCAGACCCGCGCGGCGCTCGCCCTGACCAAGGCCTATGCCGGCCGTACCGGCCTGGACCTGCGGGTGGCGCTGATCGACGGGCGCTTCACCAAGACCTCGGAGCGGCCCTTCGACCAGCCCTACATGCAGGCCCTGTTCGCCCATGGCGAAGCCCTGGGGCGCGACGGCAGCGCCTTCGTCCAGACCGGCTCCGCCGTCCATTCCCCCGCCGCGGCGGGAGCCCGCGAGAATCGCCGGGCTTCCGAGGCCGCCGGCGCGGTCACGGCTTCGCGCTGAGGGAGGCGGCGGCGCGGGCGGGTCTCCTTCCGCCCGTTCCGCCAGAGGCACCGTTTCGACGCGCTCCCTTTCGCCGAACCGGCCTCCGCTTCGGCGAAAGGGCGCTCTATCCCCCGTCGGGATCGGCCGGCGCGTAGACGGCTTCGCCCAGGCGCTTCAGCGGACCGCCCGGGCCGGAGCGCTTCCACAGCCGCGTGTTGAGCGCCGCCACCGGATCCTGGCCCGGCAGGGAAAATCCCTGCTCCACCAGCCGCACCAGGATCTCGCTGGCATGGAGCGGCCGGCCCGCCTCTTCCAGCACGGCCAGGGACGCCTCGATCACCGCCCGGCCGTAGCGGCGGGCCAGCACCGTCTCCGACAGGCCGGCTTCCGGCTCCCCCGGTTCGACAATGGACGGCGCCGACCTGCCGCGCTCGCCGGCCGGCACGGGCGGAGCGGCGGTCGCGTCGACTGGCGCCGGCCGAGGGGGGACGGAGGCAGGGGGCACCGGCATGGGTTCGGCCCTGTCCGGCGGGGGGGCGGAAGGACCGGTCGGGCCGCCGAGGCGGCGGCCGAGTTCGAGATAGAGCAGGAGATCGGCGATCTGCCGTTCGATCGCGTCGCGCTGCCGGCGCAGCTCCTCGAGGCGCGCCAGGGCTTCAGCTTCCGACAGGACCATGAGGGAGCCTTCCGACCGCTTCTTCCGAAATGCGATATTCTATCGGAATGATCCGTGCCACAGAATGGAATGGAAAGCGAGCTTATTCCTTCCTTTTCTTCCATTCTGTACGAACGCCCCTTCTCTACGGCCTCCGCTTGATCGGAGCAGGTTCCGTATCGGCAAGCTCCCGCGGCGTTCGAGCGAAGCCCCATCCGCCCTGCCGAAGGGAACAACCGGATTGGGTATGAGGCGCAGGCGCTGGCCCGAGCGACGGAACATTCCGCCTGTGAAAGGGAATACCTCTCTCCCGGCTTCGCCTTGGAATAAACATTCCGTACAAAGCGATCGGCTTCACAAGGGAATAATCTCGCGGTGTAATATTCCATTCCCTCATGCTGAGGAGCCGCGCCCCCCGGATCAGGCGCGGGCCGCCGCGCGGGCGGTGCGCGCCGCCTTGGGCGGCACCAGCAGGCTGCCGGGATCGGCGGGATGGAGCAGCATGCCGCCCTCGTCGAGATCGATCCGCAGCCGCGGAAACACCTCCAGCAGGCCGGCGAGATCCGCCTTGAAGGCCTGGCGGAAGCTGCGCAGGCTGGCATTCTCCGCCCCGAACTGGCGGTGCAGGTTGTCCCAGGTGAGCCGCAGGGGCCGCTGCAAGGCGCGCAGGCGGTAGCCGGTCCAGAACAGCAGGTCGAGCTTGCGCGCCGAGCCGGAGAAGGCCCGCGCCGCGCGGATATCGACCGGCAGGGCGTGCTGGATCAGGCTGTCGTAGAAATCCTGGTGGAACGAGACCGTCCGTTGCCAGACCAAGCCGTCATCGCCGCGCCGCCAGAGTTCGAGTTGGCGGAACGGGGGCACGTTGAGGGTTGAGGCCTGCCCCTCCCCGTCCCACAGGCCGATCTGCATCGAGCAGGCGGCGAGGCGGTTGAGCTGTTCCTTGAAGGCGCCGATGGTGCCGCGCTCGCCGCCTGCTCGATGCA
>NZ_NKUI01000335.1 GCF_014845115.1 Methylorubrum zatmanii
CCGATGTTGCAGTGCGGCTTCGAACGGGTGAACTTTTCCTTGGCCATCGTGCAATCCTACCGCGGGACCGGCCGCAGCCGGGCGTAAAGGCGCGGACCGCTTAGAGGCTTGCGCGGCGATGATCAAGCGTCTGGTTTGCCGAGAACAGAGATTGCCGCACCGTAAACCGCGATCTCCTTGGCAAAATGGACCCCGCGCCCTCATCCCTATGGGGCGAAACCGCTGACCGGGACGCCCGTGGCAAGCTCTCAGGACGGGTCGTCCCCGACCGTCTCGTAGAGCAGCTGGGCTTCCGGGGCGCCGCCCCGGCGCTCGCCGAGATCGAGCACCCGGACCAGCATCGTGCCGTGCGGGGCGGCGACGGTGAGGACGTCGCCGCAATGGACCGCCTTGGCCGGTGCCTCGGCGCGGGTCCCGTTCACGCGGACATGGCCGTCGGTGACGAGCCGGGCCGCCATGGAGCGGGTTCGGGCGAAGCGCGCGAACCACAGCCATTTGTCGAGGCGTTGGCGCCCCGCGCTCACGGTGCGCCTGCGTGGGAGCATCGCCCCGGAAGACGGGACGATGCCGGAATGCCGGGGCCGTAGGCCCTCAGCGCTTGCCCCCGTCCGATTCGAGCTTCGCCTTCAGCGCGGCCAGGGCGGCGAAGGGCGAATCCGGATCGGGCTGGCGCTCGCGGCGCGGCGGGCGCTGCTCGGCATTGGGGCGACGGTTCTCGTCGCGGCGGTCGGGCCGGTTGCGGCCGCCCTGGTGGTCGCGGCGCGGACCGCCATCCCCCCGGGCCTCGCCGCGTCCGTCCCCCCTCGCCTCGCCTCGCCTCTTGCCTTGGCGCGGGGCGGACGGCCGCCCTCCGGACGGTCCTCGCGGGGACGGCGCGGGCCATCGCCCCGCCGCTCGCTCTGGCGTCCCTCCTGCCGGCCATCTTGCCTGCCCTCCTGCCGGCCCTGGCCACGCCCCGGCCGCGGGCCGGAGTGACGCTGCGGGCGGTGCAGGTGCCAGACCTCGACCGTCTCGGGGGCCGGCGGCTCGGCGGCTTCGGCGGACCCTTCGCCCACCTTTGTCTCGGTGGCGGGTTCATCGGCAGGAACAGCCGAATCGGCGGCGTCCACCGCCTCGACCTCGCCGGTCGCGGCGGCGGCCTCGGCG
>NZ_NKUI01000336.1 GCF_014845115.1 Methylorubrum zatmanii
GCCTCCGGCCCGGGAATTCACGGCCGACCGGTAGCACATCGCCGCGCCCCGCCCCATCCGCCCGGCGGGGGCTACCGGGGCCTGCCAAGGGCCTTGCCGGGAGCGGTTGCCTTGGAACCATTAAGACCTGTAGGGGGGAGCCCACCGCCATCGGCGGCGAAAGGGGCGGGAGACGGGCTTGCCGGCGGTTGTGTCGAGTGTGGTACCGAAACCGTTGCGCCGATGGTGGAAACGGCGGTTCGGAGGACAGCCGCAGATCCGCACCGCCATGGGGCGCATCGATGCCTGCTCGCCGGCCTTCCTGACCGGCTGGTGCGTCGATGCGCGCGGCGCGCCCAGCGCCATCGATGTCTTCGTCAACGGCACGCATCTCCTGCGGGCCGCGCCCAATCACCGCCGCGACGACCTCACCGCCCTCGGGCTCCCCGCCGAATGCGGCTTCGTCGTGCTCTACCCCGAGCCCCTGACGCTGAACGACGTGCTGGAGGTCCGCGCCGCCGACGGGCAGCCTCTCGACGGCTCGCCCAACACCCATCACCGCGAGCGCCTGAGCCGCCTGCTCGACGGCATCGATCAAGCCACCATGAGCGGGCTCGAACTCGGCCCCCTCGACCGCCCGACCCTGTCCAAGGCGCGCGGGCCGCTGGCCTATATCGACCATGCCCTGACCGAGGAGCTGCGGGCGAAATACACCGGCAGCCCGGCGGCGATGGTCGATCTCGACCGGATCCAGACGGTCGATTACGCGTGGCCCTCCGGCTCGCTGCGGGCGCGCATCCCGGACGGCAAGCTGTTCGATTACGCCGTGGCGGTGCACGTGATGGAGCACGTGGCCGACCCGATCGGCTGGCTCGGCCACCTCGCCGAGGTGATCCGGCCGGGCGGCGTGATCTCCCTGGCGCTGCCGGAGCGCTCGCTCTGCTTCGACCACCGCCGCGAGCTGACGCGGCCGGCCGACCTGATCGATGCCTGGATCGCAAGGCTCGACCGGCCGAGCCCGCGCCACGTCTTCGACCACGTCGCCTTCGTCTCGCCGCTCCATCTCGGCAACGACCTGCCGGCCCTGCCCGACCGCGAGCGGCTCGAACAGGCGCTCGCCGCCGCCCGCCTGACGGCGGGGGGGCAGTATGTCGATGCCCATTGCAACGTCTTCACCGTCGCCTCCTTCCGCCAATGCTGGGCGGTGATCGACGCCCTGCGGCTGCTGCCGCTCGAGCTCGTCAAGGTCCACGATCCCTATCCCGGCGGCGACGAGTTCATCGTCAACCTGCGCCGGATCTGACGGCCCGGCCCCCGCGTTCGGCACGAGCGCATCGCTTTCGTTGTCGCATCGTCCTTTTCCGAAAGCCGAAGGGCACCTTTCGGGACGATGCTCTCAGACTGTCGAGGAAGGACGGACTCCCGTGTCCGACACGGCCACCGATCACATCCATGTCGGCAAGGACGGCTGGCTGTTCGTCGTCGCCGGCAGCAACAACGTCATCGCGCAGTTCAACGAATCGGGCTTCATGGCCCATCAGACCGAGCTGTGGCGCCAGCTCATCGCCGCCCGCGCGGAGCGGGCGCGGGGGCTCGGCATCGCCTACCGCCACGTCGTCGTGCCGGAAAAGCTCTGCATCTACGAGAACTTCGTGGACGGGATCGCGGTCGACCACCGCCTCTCCCCCGCCCGGCGCCTGATCCGCGGCCTGCCCCGGCGCCACCCGCTCGCCCGGCTGAAGGGGTGGC
>NZ_NKUI01000337.1 GCF_014845115.1 Methylorubrum zatmanii
TTTCCGCCGGGCGGGCCCGCATCGCCTCGACGAAGCCGAACCATGCCGCGCGCTCGACCACCGCGAGGCGGGCACGCAAGCGGATCTCGGCGACGCGGGCCGGGGAAATTTCCTCGGATTGGTTTTCCGCCATGATCGCCTCTATCGCTCCTTCCGCTGCTCACAGCGGGTCTTCACATAGGTGTTGGCATCGGCATGCCCCGCATTGGCGGCGAGCACCGGCCCCTGCATCAGGCATTCCTGAAGCGTGTGGGCCGGGCCGACAATGACGTCGAGGGCGGTTTCCCGGGAGCAATCGGGCATCTGCACGCTGGAGGCGCAGACCAGGGCGACGACGAGGATGGTGTTCATAGGCTCGGCCCCTCTCGCGCCAGGACCATCCCTTGGCCGGCCTCGGAAAGGTAAACCGCCTCCGTCGCCGCGCGGAGCCGGAAAACGACTCCGCGCCGATGCGTCACAGCAGCCCCGTCAGCTCGACGCCCCGGTCGAGATCGGCCGGGGAGGGAAGGCGCCCCTCGCCGAGCAGGTGGAGGAAGGCGGTGAACTCGGCGTTGCGGCCGATGCTGCAGGCCGCCACCGCG
>NZ_NKUI01000338.1 GCF_014845115.1 Methylorubrum zatmanii
TCTCCGCCTTCGGGCTCACGCGCGGCGCGGTGGCGAGCAGCGTCGGCCACGACTCGCACAACGTCATCGTCGCCGGGCTCGATGAGGCCGACATGCGCGTGGCCCTCCGCGCCATCGCCGCCCAGGGCGGCGGCGTCTGCGTCGTGGAGGCGGGCGAGGTCGTCGCCCTGGTGCCGCTGCCGGTGGCGGGGCTGCTCTCGGACAAGCGCGTCGGCGCGGTGGCCGAGGAGATGAAGGCCCTGAAGGCCGCCTGGGAGCGGGCCGGGTGCAGCATCCCCTATATGGGGTTCAACCTGATCCCGCTCTCGGTGATCCCGCAGATCCGCATCACCGACAAGGGGCTGGTGTTGGTGCCGGAGACGGTTCAGGTGCCGCTGTTCGAGGCGGCGTGAGCCGGAGGGAGCGGCCCTTCTCGTCTCACCCACGGCCTCGTCCTGAGGTGCGGAGCAAAGCGAAGCCTCGAAGGATTCTCCAGATCCCGCGCGATTCCTGGATGATCCTTCGAGGCCGCGCTCGCGGCACCTCAGGATGAGGCGGTGTCGGGGAGGAGCGGGAGGCGCAACCTTGCCCCTCAGCGGGCGGTGGAAACGCCCGGTCCCTTGTCGGTCCATTCCGGCGGCAGGCCGATCATGTCGCCGATGATGCCGTCGAAGCCCGGGGCCCGGCCGAAGGCCTCGCAATCGGGATCGAGGGGGGCTTCGCCGAGGGTGGTGATGCGGATCCGGTCGTAGGTCGGGAGCTGGAGCTCGCCCTTGAACGGATCCTTGCCGGTGGCGAGGTAGGAGCCGAAATCCTGGCCGAACTCGCCGGCGAGGTCGTAGGCGTCGCTCGCCGCCGAGAAGCGGGCTTGGTTGGTGAAGGAATTGGCCGCGCCGGCCCAGATCATCGCCGCCCGCTGGCGGTTGCGGGCGTCGAGCGCCTCGGCCTCGATGGTCAGGCTGCCGAGCCCGATCGGCACCCGCGGCACCGGGATCTTGCCGACCGCGTCGGCGAAGCCGATGCCGACCTGGGCCGCGATGGTGATCGCCGCCGAGGCGCCGATGGTCGCCCCCGCCGCCGGCACGTTGGTGAGATCGACCCGCGTCACCTTCGAGCGCACGGTGAGGTCGGCCCGCCCCGAGGACACCACGTCGTAGCGCAGCGACAGGTCGTAGCACAGGGCCCGGTCGGCGGCGTTGGCGATCAGGCGCCGCTCCACCGGCGACAGGCCGGGGCCGGAAACGGCCTCGCTGAACTCCGTCGGCACGATCCGCACGGTGCGCACCGTCTGCGGCAGGGTCGGGTCGATGAACAGCTTGGATTCCGAGGCGACCGCGTCGCTCGTCACGAACTGGTCGTGGCGGGAGAGGGAGCCGCCATCGGTGAGCACCACGTCGCCGCAGCCGGCGAGCAGGGCGAGCAGGGAGGCGGCCAGGGCGAGGCGGCCCACCTTGGCAGGAGAGCGGGGACGACGTTGCGACCGCAGGAGCATCGGGCACTTTCGCGGAAATGGGGGCCGGCGCCGTGCGGCGCGCGGGGAGGCTGCTCCGCCGCAGGGCGGCCGGGCAGCCTCTCTTTTCGGGCGGAAGCCTAGCCGTGCGGGATGCATCCCGGAAGGACGGGGACTCGCACCGGCGTCGGATCCGTCAGGGCTGTGACCGTTCAGCCACGTTGTTTATTCCCTCCCCTCCGTCACCGTGAGCGGAAACCCGCCCGCAACCCTTCGGCGC
>NZ_NKUI01000339.1 GCF_014845115.1 Methylorubrum zatmanii
GCCGGCAGGATCGAGCAGCCCGACACCGCCGCAGCGGTGACGAGAACAGTGGCAAGAGCGCGCATTCGGATCGCCTGGCGGTTTCCCTCATCGGGTGGGTAGCCCAAACCGGCCAAGCTGTCCGTGGCGAGGCCGCCACACCGGCTGAGGGAGCACGGAATACCCCTTCTGTCCCCGCTGCCCACATCTTTCCCGGCAGGGCCCCGTCCCCAGCGCCGGGTGGAACACGACCCCAGCCCGAAGGATGGTCCCGCTGCCGGGCTCCGCTACCTGACCTCCGCCGGCCGGGCCCGGGAGCACGACCGGGCGAGCGACGCCATTGTGCAAAAGACCGTTTGCAAGGAGCCGGATGACCGTTCCCACCCCTTCCGCACCGACTGTCCTCGTGGTGATGGGCGTGTCGGGCTCCGGTAAGAGCACCGTGGCCGCCCTGCTGGCCGAGACGCTCGGCTGGCCCTTCGTCGATGGCGACGATTTCCATACCCCCGAAAGCGTCGCCCGGATGCGGGCGGGCCATCCCCTCGACGATGCGGCCCGCGCCCCCTGGCTCGGCCGGATCCGGGCGTGGATCGACGCCCGGCTCGCGGCCCACGAGCCCGGCATCGTCGCCTGCTCGGCGCTCAAGCGCGCCTATCGCCGGGCCCTGACCGGGGATCGCCCGGACGTCCGCATCGTCTTCCTGGAGGGAAGCCGGGCGGTGATCCAGGGCCGGGTCCAGGCGCGGCACGGCCATTTCATGCCCGCCTCCCTGCTCGACAGCCAGTTCGCCGCCCTCGAACCGCCGGGGCAGGAGGAGAACCCGATCACCGTCGGGATCGAGGACGGCCCCGACGCCATCGTCGCAGCGGTTCTCACCCGCCTCGGCCCACCGGCCGGCGGCCTCTGCGAATAGGGAGGATCGCCCATGGATATCGCCCTCGTGGTCTCCGATGTCGACGGAACCCTCGTCACCGACGACAAGCGGCTCACCCCGGCCGCCCTCGCGGCGGTCCGCCGGCTCGGCACGGCGGGAATCGGCTTCACCCTGGCCTCCAGCCGGCCGCCGGTCGGCCTGCGCCATCTGGCCGAGGCCCTCGATCTGCGGCTGCCTCTGGGCGCCTTCAACGGCAGCACCGTCTGCGGCCCCGATCTCGCGTCGATCTCGGAGACGCTGATCCCGGAGGCGGTCGCCCGCGAGGCGGCGCGGCGCCTCGACGACGCGGGCGTCGATCTCTGGGTGTTCGCCGACGGCTCCTGGAATTTGCGCAACGGACAGGGCCCCTATACCGACCTGGAACGCCGCACCCTTCAGACCGAACCGAGGATCGTGCCGGATCTCTCCGCCCTGCTCGGACGCGCGGCCAAGATCGTCGGCGTGAGCCGCGACCGTGATGAACTCGCGCGGCTCGAAAAAAGGCTCGCGGCGGCTCTGGACGGCCGCGCCGTGGTGCATCGCTCGCAGCCCTACTATCTCGACGTGACGCCGCCCGGCATCGACAAGGGCAGCTTCGTCACCGATCTCGGCCGGCGCCTGGGCATCCCGCGGGAGCGAATCGCCACCCTCGGCGACGCGGCCAACGACATCGCCCTGTTCCGGGAGAGCGGCCTGTCGATCGCCATGGGCAACGCCGCCCCCGCCGTGCGGCAGGCGGCCTCGGCGGTGACCGCCAGCAATCAGGAAGACGGTTTCGCCCGCGCGATCAATCGCTTCGTATTCGGCGACCCCTGAGATCCATGCCGCTCGCGGCGTCCGCCACCTGTGCCCATCCGGCGACAGGGCCGGCGCCGCGGCCGCCTTCCTCCGCAGGGATTTTGGATACGTCCACGTTCCCGCCTCATTTGGACCCGACCCAGGGGAGACAAACTGAGCCGTAACAGGCGACGTTCATGGGGGTCTGCCCGGCAGCCGCTCTCTTCGGAGAGGATGCCGGGCTCCGGATGCCCGTGAGCCGCCCAAAACGACCGGGTCTCCCATGCGCCTTCTCCTCGCCGCCCTACTTGCCGCCGCCGTCCCGGCGCCGGCCTTCGCTCAAGCGGCGCGGGACAACATCGACGCCCTGATCGCCGAGCATGCCCGGGCCAACAAGGTTCCGGAGGCGTTCGTTCACCGGGTCGTCAAGCGCGAGAGCAACTACAATGCCCGTGCCAAGGGCGGCTCGGCCCTCGGCCTGATGCAGATCAAGCACGCGACCGCCCGCGGCCTCGGCTATAGCGGCGACGCCTCCGGGCTCTACGACCCCGACACCAATCTGAAATACGGCATCGCCTATCTCGCCGGCGCCTACCGCGCCGCCAAGGGCGATCTCGAACAGGCCTACCGCTACTACAATCGCGGCTATTACTACGTCGCGAAGCGCCTCGGCATCGAGGCGGACGTCCCGGACAGCGCGAGCACGACCGTCGCGGCCTCGGCCGCTCCGGCCGCCAGCGCGCCCGTCGGCGGCCCCGCGAAATCCGCCAACGGCTTCGACAGCCTGTTCGCCCTGCGCGGCAACGCCCCCGCCGCCGGCCCCCAGGCTCTCGCCTATGCCGCGC
>NZ_NKUI01000034.1 GCF_014845115.1 Methylorubrum zatmanii
CGTGCAGTTCCACCCGACCGCCATCGCCGCCGGCCGCGATCCGATGCCGCTCGCGACGGAGGCGCTGCGGGGGGAGGGCGCTGTGCTGATCGACGAGAACGGCGAGCGGATCATGGCCGGTGTCGCGGGCGGCGATCTCGCTCCCCGGGACGTGGTGGCGCGCGGCATCTTCCAGGCGCTCGCCCGCGGCCGCACCGTGTTCCTCGACGCCCGCGGCAGCCTCGGTGCCCGCATGCCGACGCGCTTTCCGACCGTGGCGGCACTCTGTGCCGAGGCCGGCATCGATCCCGCCCTCCAGCCGATCCCGGTGCGTCCGGCGGCGCATTATCACATGGGCGGGATCCTCGTGGACGCCGCCGGACGCAGCACCGTTCCGGGCCTCTGGGCCTGCGGCGAGGTCGCTTCCACCGGCCTGCACGGGGCGAACCGGCTCGCCAGCAACTCGCTCCTCGAAGCGCTGGCTTTCGCCCCGCGGATCGCCGAGTCCATCGGCGACGCCCCGGCCTCCTCGGAGGCGGACCGACCGCCGACGCTGCCGGAGATCCGTGCCGAGGATCCGCAGACGCTGGCCGAGGTGCGCGGCCTGATGGAGCGCCATGTCGGCGTCGTCCGCGACGAGGCCGGCCTGATGCAGGCCGTCTCGCGCCTCACGGATCTGGCGGAGCGCGGCAGCGACGCGGCGCAGACCGGTCTGATAATTGCCCGATCCGCCCTCGACCGGCGCGAGAGCCGCGGCGCCCATTGGCGCAGCGATTATCCGGGGCAGCTCGCTCCCCGCCACGCCGTCACCACGCTCGCCTCGAGCGACGCGCCCCGCGCGGTTCAGGAACTCACCGATGCCTGACGATGCCCTGCTGCCGCTGCCGCGCCTCCTCGTCGAGCCGGTGGTCCGGGCCGCCCTGCTCGAAGATCTCGGCCGCGCCGGGGATATCACCACCGATGCCATCGTCCCGGCGGGCGAGCGCATGGAGGCGATCATCGCCTCGCGGCAAGACGGCGTGATCGCCGGCACGGATGCGGCCGTGATCGCCTTCGCGCTGGTCGATCCGAGCCTGTCGGTCGCGATCGAGCGCGGTGACGGCGCCCGCGTTGCGCCGGGCGATACGGTGATCCGCCTCTCCGGCCCGGCCCGCGCCGTGCTGACGGCGGAGCGGGTCGCCCTCAACCTGCTCTGCCGCCTGAGCGGCGTCGCCACGGCGACGGCGTCCCTGGTCGAGGCCGCGCGGCCTCACGGCAAGGCGCGGATCGTCTGCACCCGCAAGACGACCCCCGGACTCCGGGCGCTTGAGAAGCATGCGGTCCGGGCCGGCGGCGGCTCGAACCATCGCTTCGGCCTCGACGATGCCGTGCTGATCAAGGACAACCACGTCGCGGTTGCGGGCGGCATCGTCCCGGCCATCGAGCGGGCGCGCGCGCGGACGGGACATCTCGTGAAGATCGAGGTCGAGGTCGATACCCTGGCCCAGCTCGAAGAGGCACTCTCGGTCGGCGCCGATGCCGTTCTCCTCGACAACATGAGTCCTGAGACCCTGCGGGAGGCGGTGCGCATGGTCGACGGGCGGGCGCTGACGGAAGCGTCGGGACGCATCAACCGCGACACCGTCGGCGCCGTCGCCGCCTCGGGCGTCGATCTCATCTCCGTCGGCTGGATCACCCACAGCTCGGCGATCATCGATCTCGGGCTCGACGCGGCCTGAGGTGTCGCTGCCGTATCAGTTGCCGAGCCCCCGCATTCGAGACCTGAATATTCGCCGGCCGCCCAGGTCTCGATGGGGCATTCCCTGCGGCTCGGCTCTTGGTTAATAAGGCCAAGCTGCCATGGTGTTGCCACGCGGTCACGAGTGGGGCCGAAGCGGCATTGCAACACAAATCAAGCTTGGCTTTAGCCCCGGAGCGTTTACGCGTTGGCGAGGGTCCGCACGGCACCGTGCGGCGGTTATTCCACCGCGTTCCCTGATCTTTGCCCGCCTCGAGAGGCCCTGATGCGCCGTTTCGTCATCGCCCTGGGTGGGTTTGCCTGCGCGACGGTCGCGCTCGCAAGCCCTGCCTCTGCCTATGAGATTGACCCGCTCACCCGCCAGCCGCTGACCGATGTTCTGACCGTGCGCGTCCGGCCGCAGAATGTGGCGCCCACCGCCAACGCGGCGCTGCCGGCCGATCCGCTGCAGCAGGATCCGGCGGCGGCGGTGCCGCAGGCATCGGCCATCGGCCGTGAGATCGTGCCCTATTCGGGTCCTCACGCTCCGGGCACCATCGTGGTTTCGACCGCCGAGCGCCGGCTTTATCTCGTTCTGCCCAACGGCGAGGCCCTGCGCTACGGCGTCGGCGTCGGCCGGCCCGGCTTCACCTGGGGCGGTACCCAGACCATCACCATGAAGCGCGAATGGCCGGATTGGCGCCCGCCGGCCGAGATGCTGCGCCGTCGTCCCGATCTGCCGCGCTACATGAAGGGCGGCATCGAGAATCCGCTCGGCGCCCGCGCCATGTATCTCGGCAACACGATCTACCGCATTCACGGCTCGAACGAGCCGGAGACCATCGGCACCGCCGTGTCCTCGGGCTGCATCCGCATGACCAACGAGGATGTGGCGGATCTCTACGGTCGGGTGAAGGTCGGCGCGCGGGTCATCGTCCAGCGCTGATCGTTTCTTCGAGGAAACATGAAAAGGGGCCGGCAGCGATGCCGGCCCCTTTTCGTTTGTCTCCGGTCCTGCCAGCGGGACGGCGCCTCAGCCGATCAGGAGAAGGTCGAGGACGATGGCGGCCATGCCGCCGACCACGGCCAAGCCCATCAGCACGACGCTGCTGAGCTGATCAACGCTGTTCACGTCCTGTCCGACACGGTGCTGGAAGTCTGTGGCTGCCATGGATGTCTCCCGCTGATCTCGGTCGGCAACCGCAGCGCGGGCGGATGGTTCATGATCGGAACTGTCGCAGGTGACCTGATGGAGCCGACCTTTGGCTCCAGGGCCGCCCTCGCGGAACCTCCATCGACGCGGCCGGTTGGCTCGGCTCAGCAGGGAGGACGACGATGGTCGATGTCAGCCAGATCCGCGAGCACGCCACAGTCGTCGGTTCGGACGGCGGCCATGTCGGCACCGTCGATCATGTCGGCAAAGGTGAGATCAAGCTGACGAAGAGCGGCGCCGAATCCGGCGGCCTGCACCATTACATCCCGCTCGATTTCGTGATCGCCGTCGAGGGCGATCAGGTTCGCCTGAACAGGAGCGCGGACGAGGTGAAGCAGGAATGGAGCACGTCGGGCGCTCCGTAGAATCGTCTCGTCGTCCCAGCCATCAAGGAGATCGATGTTGTCTCAGAGCGATCAGCCGCAATCCGCTCCCGATCCGAAGCCGGAAGGAGCGCCGCCGCCCTCGTCGCCCCCGCCGGGAAATGGTGAACGGAAACAGGACGCGATTCCCGACGAAGACCTCGACGAGGTGGAAGAGCAGCCGAGCTAAGGACAGATAGCCGCGGCGCATCTGCCGCGATGGCCCCTGCGCCGAGCGGCTGCGGCTCACCTCAATGGCAGCCGCAGCTTCCGCTTCCACAGCCTCCGGCACCGTGGCTGTGAGCAGCCTTGGCCGGTGCGCTCGCAACGCGGTCGCGGGTCAGGCCACGCTCCTCCAACTCCCGCAGATAGGTCGACCAGCGGTTGCGGTACTCGCGACCCAGATCGAACAGGTAGTCCCAGCCATAGATTCCGGTATCGTGCATGTCGTCGAAGAACAGCTTCACGGCGTAGTTGCCGACCGGCTCCACCGAGAGGATCGCCACGTCACGCTTGCCGCCGATCACCTTGCGTTCGGCCGGCGAATGGCCCTGGACCTCGGCGGAAGGACTCGATATCCGGAGATATTCTGCCGGTAGCTCGAAGCGGCCGCCGCCGTCGAACGCGACCGTCAGAATGCGCTTGTCGCCGGACAGGCGGATTTCGGTGGGCCAGCGCTCACTCATGCTCATCCGTTCCCAGGTCTCATGCCGGCGTTGCGCCAAGGCGCTTGCCGGAAAATGCCACCACCCTCATATGGATGGCGATGCTGGATCTGTCAGCCGACAAAACCCTCAATCATCGCAACGCTTCGAGTTCAGAGACGCGCATGTGGGGCCCAGCGGACGACGTCATCGCACCGACCCGGCCGGCGCCTCTGATCGATCCGTTTCAGCGGGCGATCACCTATCTGCGCATCTCGGTCACGGATCGCTGCGACTTCCGCTGTGCCTATTGCATGGCCGAGGACATGCAGTTCCTGCCCAAGCGCGACCTGCTGACGCTCGAAGAACTCGACCGACTCTGCGGCGTGTTCATCGATCGCGGCGTGCGGAAGCTGCGCATCACCGGCGGCGAGCCGCTGGTGCGTCGCGATATCATGCATCTTTTCCGCCGGCTCTCGCGCCACCTCAAGAGCGGCGTGCTCGATGAACTGACCCTGACGACCAACGGCTCCCAACTCGCCCGCTTCGCGCCCGAACTGGCCGATCTCGGCGTGCGGCGCATCAACGTCTCGCTCGACACGCTCGACCCGGACAAATTCCGGGCGATCACCCGGCGCGGCGATCTCGCCACCGTGCTGCGTGGGATCGAGGCGGCGCGGGAGGCCGGGATCAAGGTCAAGATCAACGCCGTGGCGCTGAAGGGCGTCAACGAGGACGAGATCGCCGAGATGATCGCCTGGGCCCACGGGCTCGGCATGGATATGACGCTGATCGAGGTGATGCCGCTCGGCGAGATCGAGGGCGACCGCACCGATCAGTTCCTGCCGCTTTCGGTCGCCCGCGAGCGCCTCGAAAGCCGGTTCACGCTCACGCCCCTGCCCGACCGCACCGGCGGCCCCGCCCGCTATGTCCGCATCGAGGAGACGGGCGGCCGGCTCGGCTTCATCACGCCGCTGACCCATAATTTCTGCGAGAGCTGCAACCGCGTCCGTCTGACCTGCACCGGCAAGCTTTATATGTGCCTCGGCCAGGAGGATGCGGCGGATCTGCGCGCGGCCCTGCGCGCCTCGCCGGACGATGCGCTGGTGACGCAGGCCGTGGTGGAGGCGATCTCGCGCAAGCCGAAGGGCCACGATTTCGTCATCGAACGGGCCCGCCCGGCCGCGGTGCCGCGCCACATGAGCGTGACCGGCGGCTGACGGCCATCCCGGTCGACCGCATCGGTTTTGCCGTCCTCGCGAGCGTAAGCGAAGCGCTTCCAGCTCCCAGAGGGAACGACGCGGCGCGCTTCGAGGCCGCTGACGCAGCACCTCAGCACGAGGATCGTTGCTTTTGCCAGGACCGGATGCTGATCGGTGAGATCGATTTTCAGCCTCTCACCGGCCGCAACGCCTCACGAATCTCCGCCGTGTCGAGCCAGTGCGACACTCGCTCGCAATGCCGGGCGATGGCCGGCGTATGCGTGTAGATCGCGAGCGATCCCTCCACCATGGCCCGCAACTCGATGCAGCGGCCGGCATCCACCAGGAAATTCAGGCCTCCGAGGGGCGGCTTGAAGGTGGTGCTGCCGGTGAGGCCGAGCCGGGTCGCGATCTCGGGATAGACCGGCCAGATGCTCCCGCTCAGCGGGTCGGGCAGGTAATCCTCGCAACGGGCATTGCGTGCCGGCAGGCCGGCTCGGGAGAGCGCGTCGCGGGCGAGGTCGTCCATCACGAACAGCTTCGGGTGGTTGATCGTGTGCATGAAGCAGCCGCGCCGCATCCAGCCGGCGAACAGCCGGTCGAGAGTGCAGCCATGGGCCCGGCTCATCTCCAGAAGCGAATCTCGGTTCCCGAACCAGCCGTCGAGATAGCCGAGACGGGCGAAGACCTCGGCGCGGAACAGCGAGACGATCTCGTCCACCGAGAAGCCGCGGGCAAAGCCGTAGACGATGAGCGCCGAGTGGTAATCGCCCATCGGTGAGCCGAACTGGCCGCCCTTGTGGCTGATATAGACGATATCCGGGTGGAAGGCCGGGAAGACGATCGTCGGCACGGGCACGTAGACCCGCGCTGCCTCCCGGATCCGGGCGGGAGTGAGATCGCCGAGGGCGCCCTTCTCGAAGGGGAAGCAGACGCTCAGATCGGCCGATGCGACGGCATCGAGCAGGCGCCCTGGGCTCGCATCGAATTGCGAGAAGGTCGCCGGCTCTACCGCCGCGATGTCAGCATCCGGCGCAAGGAACTGAAGGCAGCCCCCCAGGACCGCGACCTGGCAGTTGTTGCCGACGACGACGATCCGCCTAGCCACGGGCGCGTGCCTCCCGCCGCCAGCAATTCCTCGTCGCAGACCACCGCCGCCTGTTGGGCATATTCGCTACGCGCCGCGTGCAGGCTCCGGCTGGAAGCGGGGAGGGCGTCCTGCTCCCCGCCTTCGGTAAGGTGGCGGAAGAAGACCCGCATGACATGATCGACACCGTCCTTGCTGACGGACCTGAGATCGCTCTCGAGATAGCGGAAGGCGCCCTCGGGGGAGGTGATGATCTCGTAGGAGGGAAAGTACAGCGTATCCGCGCGGGTATCGGCGAGGCGCTGGGCGGCGACCCGCAGCACTGCCTTGCTGAGCACCGTCGATTGCAGGACGTGCCGCGCCTCGTAGGTCGCCACCAGGGGCACCGGGGAGACGGTGAGGATCAGCCGGGCGCACGGATTCACGGCGGTCAGGGCGTCGGCGAAGGCGGAGAGATCCGCGATCACCTCCTCGACCGGCTGATTGACGAAGACGTATCGGTCCGGGTCGAACCTGCCGGCGGCCACGCCGGGGCTCAGGGGAAAGGCCGCCCCGTCCTCCGCCGCCTGCCAGCCCTCGGTCAGGCCGAGGGTGAAGACGAAAACGTCGAGGGTCTCGAACAGCCGGCGGATGCAGGCGAAATGGGCCTGCCGTTCCGCCTCGACCGCTTCGGGGCTGGCGAAGCCCGCCGGCTCGATGCGCGGACGGAACGGATCGGCGAAGCGTCCGTCCGGCCGCTCCCAGGCGCTGTCGGCGGGAACGAAGCGACCGTAGGCGCGCTCGATCAGCTGACGCAGCTGGCGGGCGGTGTAGACATTGCCGTAGCGGGCCGAGAACAGGCGATAGCCGCGGGCGCGCGCCTCCTCGGTATCCACGCCGTCGGGGGCATCCTCGG
The DNA here is from genome assembly GCF_014845115.1 of Methylorubrum zatmanii. Taxonomy (GTDB): domain Bacteria; phylum Pseudomonadota; class Alphaproteobacteria; order Rhizobiales; family Beijerinckiaceae; genus Methylobacterium; species Methylobacterium zatmanii. The sequence continues at coordinate 7,100 of NZ_NKUI01000034.1, forward strand.
TCACGAGGTAACGGTAGCCGCTCGCCTGCAGCCGGTCGGCGATGTGCTGGGCGAAGCAGCTGCCCGCCGTGGCGATTCGGGTCTGCCGGGTCAGCTTCGCCTGAGGCGGCACCGGGGCGCCGGCCATCGGATCGAGGGCGAAGAGGGGCAGCGAGCCGACGGACCGATCCCAGAAGGCGTGGTCGGCAAGGCCGTGATAGGGATTTCGGGCACGGTCTCGCATCGGCGGGTGGACCCTAGCCGAGCGGTCTTGCAGCGGCAACGGCAGACCGAATCCCTGCCAGGAGCATTTTGCATACAGCCGCCGTCGGGCTAGACCACGGCCGTTTTAATCCGAACCGGAGAGATGAGACCCATGGCCAATGTCGCGTTCCTGGGCCTTGGCGTGATGGGCTCGCCGATGGCGGGGCACCTCGCGAAGAAGGGCCACGACGTCACCGTCTACAACCGTACCCGCGCCAAGGCCGATGCCTGGGTGGCTGCCCATGGTGGCCGGGCCGCGTCCACGCCCCGCGAGGCGGCGGCGGGGCGCGAGATCGTGTTCGCCTGCGTCGGCAACGACGACGACCTTCGCTCCGTCGTGCTCGGTGAGGAGGGCGCCTTCGCCGGGATGGAGAAGGGAAGCGTCTTCGTCGATCACACCACCGCCTCGGCCGAGGTCGCCCGCGAATTGGCCGCTGCGGCCGATGCGGCGGGGCTCCGCTTCATCGACGCGCCGGTGTCCGGCGGCCAAGCCGGTGCCGAGAACGGCGTGCTCACGGTGATGTGCGGCGGCGAGGAGGCGACCTACATGCGGGTCGAGCCCGTCGTCATGGCCTATGCCAAGTCCTGCCGCCTGCTCGGGCCCTCCGGCTCGGGCCAGCTGACCAAGATGGTCAACCAGATCGCCATCGCCGGCGTGGTGCAGGGCTTGTCCGAGGCGATCCATTTCGCCAAGCGCGCCGGCCTCGACGTGGAGGCTGTGCTCGACGTGATCTCCAAGGGCGCGGCCGGCTCCTGGCAGATGGAGAATCGCGGCCGCACCATGAATGCGGAAAAATTCGATTTCGGCTTCGCCGTCGAGTGGATGCGGAAAGATCTCGGCATTCTTCTCGCCGAATCGCGCCGCAACGGCGCCCGCCTGCCGGTGACGGCTCTGGTCGATCAGTTCTATGCCGAGGTCGAGGCCATGGGCGGCAAGCGCTGGGACACCTCGTCCCTCATCGCCCGGCTGGAGCGCTGAGCCGCCGCTCCGCCAGGGACCACGCCGCCTCCGGCGTGGTCCAGAGCCAATCGTCCCCCATCTGGTGGCGGAACCACGTGAACTGCCTTTTGGCGTAGCGTCGGGTATCGCCCTGGCCGCGCTGGATCGCCTCCTCGCGGGTCATCGCCCCGTCGAGATGGGCGATCAGTCCGGGTACGCCGTGCGCGCGCATTACCGGCAGCATCGGGTCGAGCCGTCTGTCCCGTAGCGCGGCGACCTCGTCGAGGGCACCGGCCTCCATCATGGCGAGGAAGCGCGCGTCGATGCGTTGGCGCAAAGTCTCACGCTCGGCGGCGAGAAAGAGTTTCAGGAGCGGCTTTCCGGCAAGCGGACCCGGCAGGCGCGCCTCCTGAAACGAGACGATGGAGCGGCCGGTCGCCGCGACGATCTCGAGGGCCCGCATCACCCGCATCCGGTCCGAGGGACGCAGGCGTCCCGCGCTCTCGGGATCGCGCTGGGCGAGGAGCGCGTGCAGGGCCTCGGTCGGCTGTCCATCCGCGTCCGCCCGGATTTGTTGACGAACCGGCTCCGGCACCTCGGGAAGGTCCGAGATGCCCTCGTCGAGGCTGCGGAAATACAGCCCGGTGCCGCCGACGAAGACCGGCAGGCTTTCAGACGGAAGCTCCGAGAGCAGCGCCGCGACGTGCCGCTGGAAATGCCCGACGGAAAAGTTCACCGCCCCGTCGATGCTGCCATACAGGCGGTGGGGCGCAAGTGCTTCCTCCTCGGCGCTGGGTCGGGCCGAGAGCACCCGCAGATCGGCATAGACCTGCATCGAATCGGTGTTGATCACCGTGCCGCCGAAGGCGCGGGCGATCCTCAGACCCAGCGCCGACTTGCCGGAGGCGGTGGGCCCTGCGATGAGGATTGCGGCCGGGCGCTCCGCCTCCAACCCGTCCGGACCCCGCACGGCTTCTCTCTCCATGACCCTCGTCGCGACGCTGATAGCAAACCCGGCCCGGCCCGCCATCACCGATGCGGTGCTCGCCGAGGCGCGACGGGTGACACGAACGGAGCACCAGCCGCGGATCCTGCACGGCGAGGTTGCCGCCGAATTGCTGGTGCCGGGCGTGGCCGAAGAGGCCTCCGCCCTCACCGAGCGGTTGCGCACCGCTTTGGCCGGTGAGCCGATCGATGTCGCCGTGCTGGCCGAGGACCGGCATCGCCGCAAGCGGCTGTTCCTGGCCGACATGGACTCGACCATGATCGAGCAGGAATGCATCGATGAACTCGCCGCCATCGTCGGTCTCAAACATCAGGTCGCGACGATCACGGAGCGCGCCATGCGCGGCGAGATCGCGTTCGAGCCGGCCTTGCGGGAGCGGGTCGCCCTGCTGAAGGGGCTGCCGGTCGGGGTGATCGACGGGCTGATCCGCGACGTCATCCGTCTGACCCCCGGCGGACGGACCCTGGTGGCGACCATGCGGGCGCACGGAGCCTATACCTGTCTGGTCTCCGGCGGCTTCACCCTGTTCACCGGGCCGGTCGGCGCCCAGCTCGGCTTCGATGAGGCTTTTGCCAACCGCCTCGACGTGGCGGATGGCCACCTGACGGGAGCCATTGTCGAGCCCATCATCGGGGCCGAGGCCAAGCGCGCGAGCCTGCTTTCCCTGCGCGAGCGGTTCTCGCTCGATCCGGCGGAGACGCTCGCGGTGGGCGACGGGGCCAACGACCTGCCGATGTTGGCCGAGGCCGGCCTCGGCGTCGCCTTCCGCGCCAAGCCCAAGGTGGCGGAGGCTGCCCGCGTGCGCATCGAGCACGGCGACCTGACCGCGTTGCTTTATCTGCAAGGCTTCTCGGCGGCGGAATTCGCCGCCTAGATTCCGATCGCCGGGCGGTCAGCCCCTCCCTCTGGGGGAGGGGACTGGCTCATTCCAGCCCAATGGCGACGAAGCGCACGTCGCCACTGGCGCTCGCGACGAGAAGCAGCACCGACTTGCGGCCCTCCTTCTTGAGCGCCTCGACGCGCTTGGTCACGTCGGCGGGGTTCGACACGGATTCCTGCCCGACCTCGACGATGACCTCGCCGGGCTGGATGCGCTTGTCGGCGGCGGTCGAGTTCGGATCGACCTTGGTGACGACCACGCCGCTCTTCACGCTCTCCTTGATGCCGTAGCGGCGGCGGGCCTCGTCATTCAGTCCGGACAGGTTGAGGCCGAGGATCTGGCGGTTGACCGATTCCGCCTCGGGCTGCTTGGCGTTGGCGACCTGGGTCTTCTCACCGTCCTCCAGGCGGCCGAGCAGGACCGACTTGGTCTGCTCCTCGCCCTTGCGCACCACCTGCACGTCCACGGTCTTGCCGACCGGCGTGGCGGCCACGATGCGCGGCAACTCGCTGGAGGACTTCACCGGCACGCCGTTGAACTTCACGATCACGTCGCCGACTTCGAGGCCGGCGGTCTTGGCCGGACCCTTCTCGTCCACGCCCGCGATCAGCGCGCCCTTGGCGCCGCCCTTGAGGCCGAGAGCCTCGGCGGTGGCGTCATCGACATTCTGGATCCGCACGCCGAGCCAGCCGCGGCGCACCTCGCCGTATTGGCGGAGCTGATCGATGACCGGGCTCGCCGTGCCCGAGGGCACCGCGAAGCCGATGCCGACCGAACCGCCCGACGGAGAGAGGATGGCGGTGTTGATGCCGATCACCTCACCGTCCATGTTGAACAGCGGGCCGCCGGAATTGCCCTTGTTGATGGCCGCGTCGGTCTGGATGTAGTTGTCGTAGGGGCCGGACTCGATGTTGCGGCCCCGCGCCGAGACGATGCCGGCGGAGACCGAGCCGCCGAGGCCGAACGGGTTGCCGATCGCCATCACCCAGTCGCCCGGGCGCATCTTGTCGGAATCGCCGAAGGGGACGGCCTTGAGCGGCCGCTCGGCGGTCGGCTTCACCCGCAGCAGGGCGAGGTCGATCTTCGGATCCTTGCCGATGATCTCGGCCTTCAGCTTCGTGCCGTCGTGCAGGATCACCTGGATGTCGTTGGCGTCGCCGATGACGTGATTGTTCGTCACCACGAGGCCCGTGGCGTCGATGATGAAGCCGGACCCCAGGGAGTTCGACTTGCGGGTCGGGCCGCGCGAGCTGTCGTCGTCGCCGCGCGGAGTGCCTTGGCCGCGGCGCTTGAAGAATTCCTCGAACAGATCCTCGAACGGCGTGCCCTGAGGCAGTTGCGGCAGGCTGCGGCCACCGCTCCGGTTGGCCTCGACCGTGGTCGAGGCGGAGATGTTCACCACCGCATCCGTCACCTTCTCGGCGAGGTCGGCCAGTGATTCCGGGCCGCGGGCCGAGGCCGGCAGGGGCAGGGCGGCGACCGTGACGGTGATGCCCAACACCGCGGCAGCCAGGGCCGATGAGGCGCGCCGGGCAAACGACGTCTGTCGGCCCCGGACGGCGTTCGCGGCGACTCTCATGGACGGTTCCTCAAGCTCCGAAAGCACCTGTTGTCAGGCAGGCCTATAGATTCGGCGGCCGGCCCCCTCGATCAAGGGCGCCGGCCGCGTCGGTCGATGGTGTCGCGGGCGGGGTGTCAGCGCACCGCGCCGGTGGTCGCCCCGGCGCCTGCGGCCGCCGGCTCGGGGCTGCCGCTGCGGGCGCTGTCCGGCTTGCGGCCCTGGGGATCCCCGAAATAGCGGAAGAAGTCCGAATTCGGGCTGACCACGAGGCGGGTATCCTGCCCCTTCAGGGCCTGCTCGTAGGCCTGCATCGAGCGGTAGAAGGCGAAGAAACCGGCATCCGCTCCGAAGGCCTCGGCGAGGATGCGGTTGCGGTCGGCATCGCCCTGACCGCGCATCTCCTCCGCCTTCTGGTTGGCTTCCGCCAGGATCACCGTGACGTCGCGGTCGGCCTTGGCGCGGATCAGAGTGGCGGCCTGATCGCCGTTGGCGCGGATGTCGGTCGCCTCCTTCTTCCGCTCCGAGGTCATGCGGTCATAGACCGCCTGACTGTTCTTCGCCGGAAGATCGACGCGGGTCATCCGGAGGTCGACGATCTCGACCCCGAGCCCCTTGGCCTGACGGTTCACGTCTTCCTGAATCTGGTTCATCAGGTCGGCTCGATCCGTGCGCACGATGGCGTCGCGGCTGGACCGGGCGAGCACGTTGCGCAGGGCCGAGTTGGTGAAGCTCGCCAGACGCTGGTTGGCCAGGGCGATGGTGCCGACCGACTGGTAGAACTTCAGCGGATCGACGATGCGGTAGCGGGCGAAGGCGTCCACTTCCAGGTTCTGCCGGTCGGCGGTGAGCAGGGTCTGCACCGGCAGGTCGAGATCGAGCACCCGCTTGTCGAACAGCACGACGCTGTCGACGAACGGAACCTTGAAGTAGAGGCCCGGCTTGTTCTGGCCGGTCGGGTTCAGCACGTCGCGGACACGGCCGAGCTGCAGCACCAGAGCCTGCTGCATCTGCCCGACGGTGAAGGCCGAAGCGTAGAGCCCGATCGCGACCGCGGCGGCGGCGATGAGCAGGCCGGTGCGGAGGGCGGGATTGTTCATCGGCTCTGCGCTCCGCTGGTCTGGGTCCGGCTGCTCTCGGTGAGCGGCAGAACGGGCAATACACCGGCGACGTTGGCGCCGGAGACGCCGCCGCTCTGGTCGATGATCACCTTGTGCACGGAGCCGAGAACCTTCTCCATGGTTTCGAGGAAGATGCGCTCGCGGCTGATTTCGGGCGCGACCTTGTAGGATTGATAGACCTGCTTGAAGCGCGCCGCCTGACCGGTGGCATCGGCGGTGGCCTGAGCGACGTAGGCTTCGGCGCCCTGCAGGGCCTTGCTGGCATTGCCGCGCGCTTCGGGCACGACGCGGCTCGCATAGGTCTCGGCCTCGTTGCGCACCTGCTGGGCATATTGCTGGGCCGCGTTCACGTCGATGAAGGCGGGCCGCACTTCCGGGGGCGGGTTGACGCTGGTGAGCTGCACCACCTCGATCCGCACGCCCGCGCCGTACTCGTCGAGGGCGTTCTGGACGATCTCCTTGACCTCCTGGGCGATGCTCGACTGCTCGTTGGTCAGGATCGCCTGGATGTTGCGCCGGCCGATCACCTCGCGCATGGCGCTCTCGGCGATGGCCTTGATGGTGCCGTCTGGGTTGGCGAGATTGAAGACGTAATCCTCGGCCTTCAGCGGGTTGACGCGCCACTGCACCTCGAAATCGAGGTCGACGATGTTCTCGTCACCGGTGAGCATCAGGCTCTCTTCCGGCACGTCCCGCTGGCGCGTGGTGTTGCCGGCGGTGACGTAGCCGATCGGGATCGAGTTGAAGACGCCGACATTGGGCGTCCTCACGGAGCCGACCGGGTAGGGGAAGTTGTAGCGCAGGCCCTCGCCGGACTGGCCGGTATAGCGGCCGAAGATCGTGTTGATGCCGACCTCGTTGGGCTTCACGATGTAGAAGCCCGTCAGCAGCCAGACGCCGAGGACGAGGCCCGCCGCGACAAGGATTCCCTTGCCGCCGCCGAAGCCGCCGCCCGGCATCACGCCGCGGAGCCGGTCCTGACCACGCCGGAGCAGATCCTCGAGATCGGGGGGCGTCTTGCCGCCACCCCCGCCACCCCAGGGGCCGCCGCCATTGCCGCCGCCGGGACGGCCCCAGGGACCGCCTCCGCCGCCGCTCTGATTGCTCCAAGGCATTCTCGACGTGAACTCCTGCTGAAGCCGGCCCCCGCGGATGCGGAAGACCCTTGCCCTAAACCCGATCCGCTCCGCCAGGGAACGGGGCAGGCCGGTTTTCCCAGCCGCCAGAACGCGTTTGCGGTGCCGCACGGACGCCGCGCACCTGAGTGGCCCCGTGCAGTCCTGTCAAGGCTGGCAGGTGGGCCCTGAGCGCGTCAACCGCAACGGCTGCGGATCCGGTGAATCCACGAATGACCCTGCGGCCAATGCGCTTTCCGTCGGTCAACGGCCGCCCACGCGCTCGAAATCCACGAATTGGAAGGCGAATTCGTCGCGCTCTCCGGCCGGGTGTGCCTCGCGGAAGCTCTCGCGGAAGGCGGATCGGTCGAAAGCCGGGAAGGAGGCGTCGCCTTCCGGTTCGGCCTCGACCTCCGTGAGGTGAAGCCGGTCGGCATGGGGCAGGGCGAGGGCGTAGATCTCGGCGCCACCCACCACCATCAGCTCTTCGCTCCCGGCGGCGGCGAGCGCCTCCGGCCAATCGTGGACCACGGCCACGTCGGGAATCGTGAGGGTGCGGTCCCGGGTCAGGACGATGCTGCGCCGGCCGGGCAGGGGGCGGCCAATGGAATCCCAGGTTTTCCGGCCCATCAGGATCGGCTTGCCCATGGTCAGCGCCTTGAAGCGCTTGAGATCGCTGGAGAGGCGCCAGGCGAGGCCGTTGTCGCGGCCGATCACGCCATTGCGGGCGATGGCCGCGATGAGGGAAATGCGGGGAGCTGGCATCAGACGGCCACCGGTGCCTTGATCGCGGGATGAGGGTCGTAGCCCTCGATCGCGATGTCCTCGAAGCGGAAGTCGAACAGCGACCGGACCTCCGGGTTCAACCGCAGGCGGGGCAGGGCCCTCGGTTCGCGGGAGAGCTGGAGGCGCGCCTGCTCCAGGTGATTCACGTAGAGATGGGCGTCGCCCAGGGTGTGGACGAAATCGCCCGGCGCGAGGCCGGTCACCTGCGCCATCATCGCCGTCAGCAGGGCGTAGCTGGCGATGTTGAACGGCACGCCGAGGAAGACGTCGGCCGAGCGCTGATAGAGCTGGCAGGAGAGTTTGCCGTCGGCGACATAGAACTGGAACAGGCAATGGCAGGGTGCCAGCGCCATCCGGTCCAGATCGGCCGGGTTCCAGGCCGAGACGATCAGGCGGCGTGAATCCGGGTTGCGGGCGATCTCGCCGAGAACCCAGGCGATCTGATCGACCGTGCCGCCGCTGGGCTTCTCCCAGGAGCGCCACTGCTTGCCGTAGACCGGGCCGAGATTGCCGTCGGCATCCGCCCACTCGTCCCAGATCGTGACGCCGTTCTCTTTCAGATAGGCGATGTTGGTATCGCCCTGGAGGAACCACAGCAACTCGTGGATGATCGAGCGCAGATGGAGCTGCTTCGTCGTCACCAGCGGAAAGCCCTCCGCCAGATCGAAGCGCATCTGATGGCCGAAGACCGAGAGCGTGCCCGTGCCGGTGCGGTCGTCCTTGCGGAGGCCCTCGGTGAGGATGCGGTCGAGCAGATCGTGATAAGCGCGCATAGCCTTCCAGATCTGGCGGCCACCCGCGCCGATGTCGAGCCGGGGCGGCACGCCGTCCCCGCTTTCCCGCGGACAGCCCGCCGCTACCGCCACAGGCTCGGCCCGATCTGGTAGGCGATCAGGCAGAAATTGCTCCATCCATGCAGCAGGATGCAGGGCCAGAGCCGCCCGGTGCGCCAGCGCAGCCAACCGAGGGTGAGGGCCAGGGGCAGCAGGGTCAGCGGCCGGGCGAGGGCACTCGTCGTGCCCTGTTCCAGGGAGACATGGGCGAGGCAGAAGAGCAGCGCGGTCACCACGATGGTGCCGGCCGGCCCGAGAAAGGCGCTCGCCCTGGCGAACACCTCTCCGCGCAGCAGCAATTCCTCGGCGGCCGGTGCGAGCACCACGACGAAGGCGAACCAGAGAGACAGCATCGCCGGGCCGAGAAAGGGCGAGAGGCGGACGCCGTGGCCGAAATTCATCTGGAGCGCGGCCGCCGTGGTCGTCACCCAGGTGAGATGGATCAGCGGCCAGAGCGGCAGCAGCAGCCAGAGCCGCCGTATCGGCGCCCGCGCCTCGGCAGGAGCGGCGAGGCCCAATCGCTCGCGCCACCCGTTCCCGCTCGCCCGGACGGCGACCGCGATGACGAGGAGCGCCATCACTCCCTGGCGCAGGGCGTCGATGACGACGGCGCGGCCGGCGATCTCGGACAGGGGTAGGCGGGGGCGTCTGGCATCCACCAGGAACGGGTCGATGCCGAGGCGGAGGTCGCCGCCCACCCTGACGATCAGGATGGCGAGCCCGCTCGCCAGGAGCAGGATGAGCAGCGGCAGCACGATCAGAAGCAGCACCCGGCCGAACCAGGAGAGGGTGCGCAGGAAACGGGCGGACGACGATGCGCCTAGGGGCCCAGAGGCGGGCATAGACGACAAATCGGCCACGCTCGCAACGCGGAGCGGGTCTGAGCGAGGATCGCTCTTCAAAACCGCCGTCGGCCTCTCTATATTCGCTTTGCCGGTCGCAAGGCCGGCTATGGCGATAAACGTTCTTCGCAATAAACCTATCGGACCCGGGGGCGGTACCCGGCGCCTCCACCAGAACCCAGGACCGATGGCCGCAGAGTGTCGGCGGTGTTGGGTTCCGGCGGGGGCGAAATAGGATCGACGAGGGCGTAAAGGGGGAGCTTTCGCTCGGCATGGTTCCGCCGTTATCGGGCCTTTGCAATAGTTGCCAACGACAACTTTGCTCCGGTGGCTGTCGCCGCGTAAGCGGTGCCAAAAACCGACCTAAAGTCCTAGCGGGTAGCACCGCATAGGCGGGGTTCGGAGGTACCTGGCAACAGAAACCTCCACTCAATTTCCACGACCCGGCGCAGCCTGATACCGGCCGTGACCGGTTAAGCGAGCGCCGATGGCCGAAGATCTGATCCGTTACGATCTCCTGGTTCAGGACGCCCTGCGCGGTGTCGTGCGCAAGGTGCTGACCGATGCCGCCCGCGACGGGCTTTCGGGCGAGCACCATTTCTACATCTCGTTCCGCACCGAGGCGCCCGGCGTGCGCATGTCTCAGCGCCTGCGCGAGAAGTACCCGCAGGACATGACCATCGTCCTGCAGCACCAGTTCTGGGATCTGGGCGTGACCGAGCACAGCTTCGAGGTCGGCCTGTCGTTCTCGGGTGTGCCGGAGCGGCTGCTGATTCCGTTCGACGCCCTCTCGGGCTTCTTCGATCCTTCGGTTCAGTTCGGCCTGAAGTTCGACCTCAACGAGGGCGAGGAAGCCGAGCAGCCGGAGGAGTCCCAGCCGAGCGCGCCGGTCAAGGCCGGCCCGCGCGGGGCGGCCTCCGAGCCGGCCGAGATCAAGCCGAGGGGCACCGGTCTCGCCACGATCCAGGGCGGCGCGAAGATCGTTCCGGCCCTGCCCGCCGTGGGCAAGCCGAAGCAGGACGATGCGTCCGAGGGCGCTGCCGGCGAGAGCAAGCCCGAGGCCGCCGAGAAGGGCGACCGGGACGGCACCGCCGAGGTCGTGAGCCTCGACGCCTTCCGCAAGAAGAACTGACGCTCGCTCCTCTCTTCCGCTCGCGAGAGAGGAGCGCGGCTCACATCCGCCGCCGCGCGACCATGCGCAGCCCGTCCTTGGGCCGCAGTGTCACGCGGTGAAGCGGCGTCACCGGCGGGTGCTCGTCGGGCAGGGTGAAGCGAACCGCGCGCGCGACATGGGCGAGCACCAGGGTCGCCTCCTGAACCGAGAAGCTCTGGCCGATGCAGACGCGCGGGCCCGCCCCGAAGGGCAGATAGGCGTAGCGCTCGATGCTCTCCCGGCGGCTTCCGAAGAAGCGGTCGGGGATGAAGGCATCGGGCTCGTCCCACAGCTTGCGATGCCGCTGCATCACCCAGGGCGCGACGATCACGGTCGAGTTGCGCGGAATCTTCACGCGGCCGATCCGGTCGTCGCGCAGGGCCTGCCGGCTGAGGAAGGGCACCGGCGGGAAGAGCCGCATGGTCTCCTCCATCACCGCCTTGGTGAAGGGCAGCCGGTCGAGACGCAGATTGCCTTCGGGACCTGCGGCGGCATCGGCCTCAGCCTCGACCCGGGCACGGGCGGCCCCGTCCTGTGACAGGCAGTAGAGCGCCCAGGTCAGCGCGTTGGCCGTGGTTTCGTGGCCGGCGGCGATGAAGGTGACGATGTTGGCCTTCACCTCGATGTCGCTGAGACCGCGCCCGGTTTCGGGATCCTGGGCGGCCAGAAGCAGGGTCATCAGGTCGTGCGGCGCCTCGCCGCGGGCGAGCGCCTGTTTGCGGCCGTCCAGCAGGGTGTCCACCACCTCCGCGAAGAAACGCAATGCCGGCCGCGCCCGCAGGCGTCCGAGCCGGGGCACGAAAGCCGGAAAGCCGAACACGTCGAGGGGGTCGATCGGCCCGACCGATTCGAGCAACCGGGTGATCGCCCGGCCGAGGGCATCGGGATCGCCCGGCAGCCCTTGCGTGAAGATCGTCCGCTCCAGCACGTCGAGGGTGGCGCGGGTCATTTCCAGGGCGATATCGACGGTGGCCCCGTCGCGGCGCGCGAGGCGGCGGCCGAGCCGCGCCCCGGCCGCATCCATCTGTGCGACGAAGCCGGCGACGTGGCGGGCGGAGAAGATCGGCGCCAGGGTGCGCCGTTGCAGCCGCCACTCGTCGCCCTCCGCCGTCAGCAGCCCGTTGCCGAGACCGGGGGCGAGCACCCGCTTCTGGAGGTCGTCCTTGCGATAGTTGGCGGCGTTCTCGACCAGCAGGTAGCGCACCAGGGCCGGATCGCTCACCACGGTGACCCGGCCCATCGCCGTCTCACCGGCGACGACGAATTCCTCGAAATGCGCGTCCATCCAGGTCGCGATCGGGTTTTCGCGCACGGCCTTCAGGAAGGCGAACAAGCCCAGCGGGCGGGTGAGGGGCGGCGGCACCTTGGGGCGGAACGGCGCGTCGGCGGCGAGAAGCGAATCCTGCATCAGCGAGGTAACAACCTTGGCGGTAACGGAGCAGGGGATGCGTCACGCCCGGTTCAGGGCCGGCATCGCGCTCGCGACGATGCTTGGTTAAGTAGGGCCGCACCTCAGCCAACGAAGAGGCCAAGATGTCGCCGCAAGAACCCACTGCCGTCGAGACCCGCACGGAGTCCGACACCTTCGGCCCGATCGAGGTGCCCGCTCACCGCTACTGGGGTGCGCAGACGCAGCGCTCGATCCAGAATTTCAAGATCGGCACCGAGCGCCAGCCAGCGCCGCTGGTCCACGCGCTCGGCATCGTCAAGCAGGCCGCCGCCCTGGTGAACAAGGATCTCGGCGCCCTCGAGCCGAAGATCGCCGACGCCATCGCCGAGTCGGCCGCCGACGTCGTCGCCGGCAAGTACGACGACGAGTTCCCGCTGGTGGTCTGGCAGACCGGCTCGGGCACGCAGTCCAACATGAACGCCAACGAGGTCATCGCCAGCCTCGCCAACGAGCGGCTCGGGGGCAAGCGCGGCGGCAAGTCGCCGGTCCACCCGAACGACCATTGCAACCGCGGCCAATCCTCGAACGACACCTTCCCCACGGCCATGCACATCGCCGTCGCCCGCGAGGTGCAGGAGCGGCTGCTGCCGGCGCTCTCGCACCTGCATGCGGCGCTCGACGCCAAGGCGAAGGAGTTCGACGGCATCGTCAAGATCGGCCGCACCCATCTTCAGGACGCGACCCCGGTCTCCCTCGGCCAGGAATTCTCCGGCTACGCCGCCCAGGTCGCCCTCGGCGCCGCCCGTGTCGCGGCGGCGCTTCCCGGCGTTCTGGCGCTGGCCCAGGGCGGCACGGCGGTCGGCACCGGGCTCAACGCGCATCCCGACTTCGCGGAGAAATTCGCGGCCAAGGTCGCGGAGCTGACCGGGCTGCCCTTCACCTCCGCCGAGAACAAGTTCGAGGCGCTGGCGACCCACGACGCCCTGGTCTTCCTGCAGGGCGCCCTCGCGGCCCTGGCCTCCGGCCTGTTCAAGATCGCCAACGACATCCGCCTGCTCGGCTCCGGCCCGCGCTCGGGCCTCGGCGAATTGTCGCTGCCGGAGAACGAGCCCGGTTCCTCGATCATGCCGGGCAAGGTCAACCCGACCCAGTGCGAGGCTCTGACCATGGTCTGCGCCCAGGTGGTCGGCAACGCCACCACGGTCAGCTTCGCCGGCAGCCAGGGCCATTTCGAGCTGAACGTGTTCAAGCCGGTCATCGCCAACGCCGTGCTGCAATCGGTGCGGCTGCTGGCGGACGGCTCGGTGAGCTTCACCGACAATTGTGTCGTCGGCATCAAGGCGAACACCGACCGCATCGCCGACCTGATGAGCCGTTCGCTGATGCTGGTCACGGCCCTCGCGCCCTCCATCGGCTACGACAAGGCCGCTGAGATCGCCAAGACCGCGCACAAGAACGGCACCACCCTCAAGGAAGAGGCGTTGCGGCTCGGCTATGTGACGGAGGAGGAGTTCGAGCGCGTGGTGCGGCCCGAAACCATGCTGGCGCCGAGCGCCGATTAAGGTCTAGATTCGGTCCCCGGCGCGGATCTCCCGCGCCGGGTCGACCGGAGGGCTGACGCGGTGGCCGAGATCATCAATCTGCGCCAGGTGCGCAAGGACCGTGAGAAGGCGGCGAAGGAGGCCAAGGCCGCCGAGAACCGCATCCTGTTCGGCCGCCCGAAGAAGGCCAAGACCCTGGCCGAGACGCGCAAGGCACTCGAACAAGCACGCCACGAGGGCCATCGCCTCGGCGATCCCGACAAGGAATGACATAGGCGCCCATGCCGCGGACCGGTGAGCAAAGGCAGGGCATCGCCAAGCGTTCCGTGATGATCGCCGGCCATCGCACCAGCGTTTCTCTGGAAGCGGAATTCTGGTCGGCGCTGCAGGAGATCGCGCGGGTCCGCGGGCAGTCGGTGCAGGCGCTGATCGGCGCCATCGATGCGGAGCGCGACGAGCGCAACCTGTCCTCGGCGATCCGGGTGTTCGTGCTCTCGGCCGTTCGGAGCGAACCGGCGTCAGAGCGCGCCTTCGCGAATCGCCCCGGGATCGGCGAGGCTGTGCAGCAGGCCGGCGGCGGAATGGGCGAAGCGTAGCGTCACCGCCTTGCGGCGGGCCGGGCTTAGCGGATGATCCGGCGGCTCGCGCAGGATCGCCGCGCCGAAGGAATCGGCGACGATCAGGCCGCATTCCTCGGGAATCAGGGATTCCGGAACAGTCTCGGGAATCGCGAAGAAGAAGCGGTCGCAATAGTCGCGGTAATCCGGCCATTTCCGGTCGGCCCGGAAATCGGCCACGCTCGATTTGATCTCGACGATGGTCAGCTTGCCCACCCCGCACAGGGCGATCACGTCGGCGCGGCGCCCATTGGCGAGGGAGAATTCCGGCAGTGTCACGCATCCCATCTCGGCGAAGAGCCGCCGCACGCCGCGCTGGATGTTCAGCGCCGTCGGCGATTGCCGGCGGTCCGGTGGCAGAACGATGTGGGAAAGGGCGGTGGACATTCCGGGGCAGTGGCTTGCGGATGAGGCCGAATCGAGTCCGCGCCATCCTGCCAGCGGGCGGAGGCCGGTGTCACCGGCCACCTGTGTCACAGGTTCGGATCAGCGGCCGAGCGCGGCGCGGATCGCATCGAGCCCGTCGGTGAGCGCCGCCGGGCCCGGCTGGAGGATCAGCGGCGACTTGATCTCGTAGATCCGCCCCGACGCAACCGCGGGAATCGCCGACCAGCCCGGTCGGGCCCGGATCCGCTCGATGTTGACGCGCTTGCCGCACCAGGAGGCGAGGATCACCTCGGGTGCGGCTGCGATGACCTGCTCCGAGGTCACGATCCGGTCCCTTGCCGCTTGCGCCCGGCTCAGCGCCGGAAAGACATCCTGCCCGCCGGCATGGCCGATCAGTTCCGAGACCCAGCCGATGCCGGAGATCATCGGCTCGTCCCATTCCTCGAAATAGACCCGGGGCCGGGTTCGTCCCGCGCTCTCGGCGGCCGCCCGCGACAGGCGCTCCTCGTAGGAGCAAGCCAGGGCCTCGGCCCGCCCGGCAGCACCGACCAGGGCGCCCAGGGTGCGGATCATGGCGAGGCAGCCGGCCACGTCGCGCTGGTTGAAGAGGTGGATGGCCACCCCCGCCCGCGCGAGGTCGGCGACGATCTCCGCCTGGAGATCGGAGAAGGCGAGGACGAGATCCGGATTCAGTGCCAGGATCTTGGGCAGATCCGCGCTGGTGAAGGCCGAGACCCGCGGCTTCTCCCGGCGCACCCGAGGCGGGCGCACCGCGTAGCCCGAGACGCCGACGATGCGGTGCTCCTCGCCGAGGAGGTAGAGCGTCTCGACGGTCTCCTCCGTCAGGCAGACGATGCGCTCCGGCGGAAAGCGGCGCATGAGGCTTCAGCCCTTGAACCATGCGAGCAGGCCCGCGCCGGGCGCCAACAGCACGAAGGCCCAGACGAAGGCGGAGGACCAGTTCGCGATCTGGAACGGGATGCGGTTGACGCCGAAGCTGCCGGCCACCAGCGGCACCACCGCCCGTGCCGGTCCGAAGAAGCGCCCGATGAAGATGGCACCGGCCCCCCAGCGACGCAGGAAGTCCTCGGCCTTCGCGGTCATCTCCGGATGGCGGCTCATCGGCCAGAGTTGTTTCACCCCGTCCTTGAAATAGTGGCCGAACTCGTAGGACACCCAATCGCCCAGCGCCGCGCCGATGCCGGCACCGATCACCAGCGGCCAGAACGGCAGATCGCTGCTCCCGATCAGAGCGCCGACGCCGAGCAGGATCGCCGTGGCCGGCACCAGCAGGGACAGCACGGCGACCGATTCGCAGAAGGCGATCACCCCGGTCACGAAGGGGGCCCAGGCCTTATAGGTTTCGATGAAGGAAAGGATGGATTGGCGGGCCGCGTCGAAATCCATGCCTGCTCCGGGGACATACCTGTTTTGGCCGAAGCGTAACGCCCGGCCGGTCGGATCGGATGCGCGTGGCGTCCGGCCGCGCTATCACGGTGTGAGAACGGATAGCCGAAACGCCATGAAGGTCCTGTCGATCCAGTCCCACGTCGCCTACGGACATGTGGGCAACTCCTCCGCCGTCTTCCCGATGCAGCGGCTCGGCGTCGAGGTTTGGCCCGTGCACACGGTGCAGTTCTCGAACCACACCGGTTACGGGCAGTGGCGCGGGCGGGTCTTCGACGGACCGGCCGTCGAGGAAGTGGTGCAGGGCGTGGCCGAGCGCGGCGCCCTCAAGGAATGCAACGCGGTGCTCTCCGGCTATATGGGCTCGGCGGATATCGGCACGGCGATCCTGCGGGCGGTCGCGGCGGTGCGGGCGGCCAACAACGAGGCGCTGTATTGCTGCGATCCGGTGATCGGCGACACCTATTCCGGCGTCTATGTCCGTCCCGGCATCGCCGATTTCATGCGCAGCCAAGCGGTGCCGGCGGCCGACATCCTCACCCCCAACCAGTTCGAGCTCGATCTGATCTCCGGCCGTCCGAGCGAGACGCTGGAGGCCGCCAAGGCGGCGGCGGCCTCGGTCCAGGCGCTCGGGCCGCGGGTTCTGCTCGTCACCTCGCTGGTGACGGCGGAGACGCCCGCCGATTGCATCGACATGATGGCGGCCGAGGGCGGGTCGTTCTGGCGGGTGCGCACACCCCGGCTCGACCTGAAGGCGGTCTCGGGGGCGGGCGACGCGGTCGCCGCGCTCTATCTCGTGCATTACCTGCGCACCCGCTCGGCGGCGCTGGCGCTCGGCATGGCGGCGGCCTCCATCCATGGCCTGTTGCGGCGGACGGCGGAGGCCGGCTCCGAGGAGCTTCTCACCGTCGCGGCGCAGGAGGAGTTCGTCGCTCCGAGTGCGGCCTTCCCCGTCGAGATCGTCTGATCGTCCTGAAGGAACTCCGATGACGGAACGCCGCTTCGCCACCCTCGACGTGTTCACGCGGACGCCGCTCGCCGGCAATCCGCTGGCGGTGGTGCTCGATGCCGAGGGCCTCGACGCGGAGGCGATGCAGGCGATCGCCCGCGAGTTCAACCTCTCGGAGACCGTGTTCGTGCTGCCGCCGGCCGAGCCGCGTCACCGGGCCGCCTTGCGGATCTTCACTCCGGTTCGTGAGCTTCCCTTCGCCGGCCATCCGACCGTTGGCACCGCCGTGCTGCTGGCCCTGCGCGACCGCGCCGAGCGACCGGTGGCGGCGCTGGCCGATGCGACCGCCTTCGGGCTGGAGGAGGGGATCGGCATCGTCTCCTGTGCCGTGGAGGCGGAGGAGAACGGTCAGGCCGGGCGCGCCCGCTTCAAGCTGCCGATCCTGCCGGTCTATCTCGGTGAGACTGCCTCGACCGAGCGGCTCGCGCGGGCGCTCGGGCTGAAAACAAGCGAGATCGGCTTCAACCGTCACCAGCCGAGCCGCCACGGCGCCGGTCCGTCCTTCACCTTCGTGCCGCTTGCCTCGCTTGAGGCGCTGAGCCGGGCAAGGCTCGATACCGCCCAGTTCGAGCGGCTGTTTCCGGGGGCCCAGGCCGACGCGCTCTATCTCTACGCTGCCGATCCCGAGGGCATCGGACAAAGCTATCAGGCGCGGATGTTCGCGCCCCATCTCGGGGTGGCAGAGGATCCGGCCACGGGCAGTGCCGCGGCGGCCTTCGCCGGCGTGCTGATGCAGTTCGAGCCTCTGGGCGAAGGGACGCACGACGTGGCGATCCGCCAGGGCGTCGCCATGGGTCGCCCGAGCCTCATCGACCTTCAAGTCGTCATCGCGGAAGGCGCCCTGCGCTCCGCCGAGATCGGCGGTCACGCCGTGGTGGTGAGCGAGGGCGTGCTGCGTGTCGGTTGAGTTCGCGGGGGAGGCCGTCCCCGGCTTCACGCTCACGCCTTTGTCCCGGATCTCGGCCCGGCGCGTCGATTACGACTGGGTCTGGGCCCGCGACAATGCCGAGGCGATCGAGCGCAACTGGAAGCGGCGCCGGGCGAAGACGCCGGGCCTGTTCGACGGTCCGGTCTTCCTCGCCAGCGGCTGCACCATCGCGGACGGCGCCTGCGAGACGGCCCTGTTCGAGGCGCGCTACTCGCGCTTCATCGCCTTCCGCGATGCCGGCGTGCCCGATGCGCTGGTGGCCAACGCCTTCGCCGCCATCGTGCCGCACAGCGCCGACGGAGCGGTGCTGCTCGGTGTCATGGGAGGCCATACCGCCAATGCCGGCCAGATCTACTTTCCCTGCGGCACG
>NZ_NKUI01000340.1 GCF_014845115.1 Methylorubrum zatmanii
CGCCGGGCTCACGGAAATAGACCGAGCGGAAGTACTGACGGTCGCGCTGCTCGGTCACGGCCAGGCCGTGCATCCCGCGCAGCCGGTCCGTCATCGCCTCCTGCGCCGCGTCGTCGGCGGCGCGGAAGGCGATATGGTGGACCGAGCCGGCTCCCTGCCGCCCCGGCAGGAAGTCGCCCACCGCCCGCAGGGTCACGGCGCCGCCGAGTCTGGCACCGGTCGTGAGACGGATCTGGCTTCCCTCGCGGCCGGTCTCGGCAAAGCCGAGGACGTCGGTGAGGATCGCGGCGGTCGCCTCCGCCTCGCGCAGGAGCAGGGTGACGCCGTGCAGGCCGCGGATCGCCTCCTCGGCGGCGATGCCCTCCGCGCCCCAGGCCGGCTCACCCTCCGCCCCGTCGATTCCGACGAGGGCCAGCGGCATCCCGTCGGGATCGCGGAAGCGCAGGACCGTCTCACCGAAGGCGGTCACCGGCGCCTCATGAGGGATGCCGAGGGCGACAAGCCGGTGCGTCCAGGCGCCGATCGCGGCACGCGGCACGCGGAAGCCCGTCTCCGAGACCTGACCGATGCCGACCCGGCCGGCAGCGGCATTCGGGATCGGAAAGAAGGTCAGGATCGTGCCGGGCGCCCCCGCCTCGTCGCCGAAATACAGGTGGTAGGTGCCGGGATCGTCGAAATTGACGGTCTTCTTGACGAGTCGCAGGCCCAGCACGCGGGTGTAGAAGGCGATGGTGCGGGCCGGGTCGCTGGCGAAGGCCGTGACGTGGTGGAGGCCGTGCTCGGTCATGATGGGGCTCCGTCGCTGGATCGCCGGAGAGCCGGGAGGGCTGCCGCGATCGGTGTGAGCCCAATCTGGCCCTTGCCGAGATGTACGAAAATAGAAACGATTGAAACGCATCGTTTCTGAAAATGCCCAATGAGATTCGGGCCACCTGCGAACGGAATGCCGATGAGCCGTCTGCCCGATTTCGAGGCCTGGGCCGTCTTCGCGATGGTGGCCGACAGCCTCTCCTTCGCCCGCGCAGCGGAGGAGCTAAGCCTGTCCAAGGCCACGGTCTCGAAGGCGGTGGCGCGACTGGAGGCGCGGCTCGGCGCGCGTCTGTTTCACCGGACCTCCCGGCGCCTCGCCCTCACGGAAGCGGGCCGCGCCGCGCGGGAGGATGCGGCCGCCCTGCTCGCGGCCGGCGAGGCGGCGGAGGCGCGCGCCCTCGACGCCAACGGAACGCCGCGCGGCCGGGTCCGCCTCGCCGCACCGATGTCCTTCGGGATCGCCCATGTCGCGCCGGTGCTGCCGGATTTCCTGGCGGCGCATCGTCAGGTCTCCGTCGATCTGCACCTGTCCGATGCGCAGGCCGAGATCGAACCCGCCGCCGACGAGATCGACCACCGCATCGGCCAGGGGCAGAT
>NZ_NKUI01000341.1 GCF_014845115.1 Methylorubrum zatmanii
GGGGCGCTGCCGGAGGGCGGCGGTGAACCGGTCAGCTCAGCGCCGGCTGGCCGTTCGAGGCCGAGAGGCCGCCATCGACCGGCAGATTCACCCCGGTGATGAAATGGGCATCCTCGCTCGCCAGGAAGGCGATGGCCCCGGAAATGTCGTCGGGCTGCGCGCCGCGCCCCATCGGAATGCGCTCCTCGAACTTGGCGACGAGGTCCGGCTGCTCCTGCATCCCCGCCGTGAACGGCGTGTAGACCAGGGACGGGTTGACCGCGTTCACCCGGACACCGTTCCGGGCTTCGTCCAAGGCGACCGCGCGGGTGAAGTTCGTCACCGCTCCCTTGGCGGCGCAGTAGAAGCTGTGGTTCCAGTCGCCGCCGAGACCCGAGACCGACGAGACGTTGACGATGCAGCCGCGGCTCTCGCGCAGATGCGGCAGGGCGAAGCGGGTCATGTAGAACACGCCGTAGAGATCGGTTTCGATCACCACCGAGAAATCGGCGATGTCGCCCTCGTCGACCTTGCCGAGGTGATCCTTGCCGGCATTGTTG
>NZ_NKUI01000342.1 GCF_014845115.1 Methylorubrum zatmanii
GGAGGTCGGGCCCGGGCCCGACCTCCACCACCGTGACGCCGTCGAGCGCGCCCGCCGCGCGGGCGATGCGGCCCGTCAGGTTGAGATCGAACAGGAAGTTCTGGCCGAGCGCCTTCTTCGGCTCCAGCCCGTGCCGCCGCACCACCTCGCGCAGGGGAGGCAGGCCGTCGGCGCTCAAGGGTTCGGTGGTCATGGCTGCGGTTCAGGCGCGGACGGGAAAGGGCGTGACGTTGTCCGCCGCCGGACGGTGCGCGAGCCGGTGGGCCAGCCGCAGGGCCGCGATCAGGCTGTCGGGCTTGGCGATGCCCTGCCCGGCGATGTCGAAGGCGGTGCCGTGGTCGGGCGAGGTGCGCACGAAGGGCAGGCCCAGGGTCACGTTCACGCCCTCGTCGAAGGCGAGCGTCTTGATCGGGATCAGTGCCTGATCGTGGGTCGGGGTCAGCGCCACGTCGTAGGTCGCCCGGGCGCGTGCGTGGAACAGGGTGTCGGCCGGCAGCGGCCCCCTGATGTCGATGCCCTCGCTGCGGAGTGCCGCGACGGCGGGAGCCAGCACGTCCCGGTCCTCGGTGCCCATGGTGCCGGATTCCCCCGCATGCGGGTTGAGGCCGGACAGGACGAGGCGGGGTGTGTCCAGGCCGAAGCGCGCCCGCAGGTCGGCATGGACGATGCGGGCGGTGCGCTCGACCAGCTCCTGCGTCAGCAGGTCGGGCACCCGCCGCAGGGCGACGTGGATCGTCACCGGCACCACGGCGAGGGTGTCGCTCCACAGCATCATCACCGGCAGCGGCGGCTCCCGGCCCGGCCCGGCCGCGAGGGCGGCCAGGAACTCGGTATGGCCCGGATGGGCGAAGCCGACCTTGGTCAGCACGAATTTGGCGATTGGGTTGGTCACGATCGCCGAGGCGATCCCGGAGCGGACCAGATCGACGGCGGCGGTGATCGACTCGACGATGGCGCCGGCCTGGGCCGAATCCGGTGCGCCGGGCGTGGCCGTCACCTTGGCGCCGCTCGGCAGGGGCAGCACCGGCAGCGCCCGGGGAAACACCTCGACGGCATCGCCGGGCTCGACCTCGGCCACCGGCACCGACAGGCCGAGCCGGTAGGCGGTCGCTTCCAGGAATTCGGGATCGCCGATGAGCTGAAACGGCGGCACCCCCCGCTCGACCCGCAGCCGCCACGCGGCGAGCGCGATCTCCGGCCCGATCCCGGAAGGATCGCCGAGGGTGAGGGCAAGCGGTCTGTCGTCGGGCGTCATGGGGCGCTTATAGCGCGATTTGGCCGCTCGCAGAGGGGGGATGGCTGAGGGGGCGGTGCTTGCTTTCGACCCAAAGCGGAACTTACCAGTGCCCTCGGAATATTGCCCTCGTGAGCGTCCATAGAATTGCGACATATACCAGGGTGAAGAAAAGGAAAAAGCCCGGCAGTCGAACCGCGTTGATAACCACAGGACGATCGCAATCAGTTCGAGGCACGACTTGGATCGATTGCCCTAATGTAAGTTGTAGGCTTTCGCTCCCAAGTTTTTCATGAGCGGAGCATTCGTATGTATGATCGTTTTTTTTCAAAACTGAATGAAATTTTACCTTCATAGGTATTCTTGTATTTTGAGATGGACTCAATTTTGGCGTTAACAGGAGAGCCAGCGCGAATAGTATAATAAGCTTCAAAGCCGATCCATGTCATCCATATGAAATATAGGCCGATCGGCAGCGATAAGGCGCACACGATACTGAGGCTAATACGACCTTCCAGGGAAACGGGCTGCACAGATGCCATACAGACTGAATTACCTTGAGCAGAAGACGAACACATCATGAAAACGTCCTCTTTCCACCGAAGCCGTGTGAAAACGCCGACGGCATCGATAACGGCAGAAAATACATCTCCTGCTCTGGCGAGATTGGCCCGGTCGAGGTCATGATTTGACCTTCTGACCGGCTTCACCTCAACCATCGTAGAAAACTGTTCTACGGTGGCGCAGCTGGCTCGCGCTTTCACACAGACTTCACCCGTTCCAGCCCTCGCGAGCAAACCCGAAACGAACGATCTTCCGCCTCAAATCTCGATCCGCCCTCCCCCCGGCGCGGTCCCGGCATCGAGCGCCACGCTCTTCACGATGGCGAAGACCGGGCGTCCGACCGCGAGCCCGAGGTCGCGGGCGGAGGCGCGGGTGAGGCGGGCGGCGAGGGTGGCCTCGCCGCAGGCGACCTCGACTAGGCAGGAGGCCCCCTCCTCCCGCAGGGTGGCGACCTGGCCCGGCAGGACGTTGCGGGCGCTTAAGGAGGCGGGCCGGGCCAGGGCCAGCAGCACGTCGCGGGCGGGAACCCGCAGGTTGAGCCGGCGGCCCACGGGGGCGTCGATCAACGGCAGGTCGAGGGGGCCGGCCGGGCCGGTGAGGCGGGTCAGCCCCGTGGCCGCGTCGTGGCGCTCGATCCGCATGGCGAGCACGCTGCCGGCCTCGGCGCCGTCGGGGATCAGGTCGGAGCGGCGCAGAACCGCATCGACCGGGCCGCTCGCCGCGACGCGGCCGGCCTCCAGCACCACCACCGTGGAGGCGAGCCGCGCCACCTCCGCCACGGAGTGGCTGACATAGACGATGGGCAGGCCCGCCTCGTCGCGCAGCCGCTCGAGATAGGGCAGGATCTCGCGCTTGCGGGTCTCGTCGAGGGCCGAGAGCGGCTCGTCCATCAGGAGGAGCCGCGGCCGCGCCAGCAGCGCCCGGCCGATCGCCACCCGCTGCCGCTCGCCCCCCGACAGCCCGGCCGGGCGCCGCTCCAGCAGCGGGCCGATGCCGAGGAGGTCGGCCACCGTGCCGAGATCCGGGCCGCCGGTCCCGCGGGCGAAGACGCGGCCGAAATGCAGGTTCTGCCGCACGGTGAGATGCGGCATCAGCCGCGCCTCCTGGAACACGCAGCCGATCCGCCGCCGATGCACCGGCACCCGCCAATTCCGCGCGGTGTCGAGCAGCACCGTGCCGTCGATGGCGATGCGCCCGCGCTGCGGCATGGTCAGACCGGCGATCAGGTCGATCACCGTGGTCTTGCCGGAGCCCGAGCGGCCGAACAGGGCGGTGAGCCCGGCGCCCGCCGTGAAGGCGACCTCCAGCGAGAACTTTTCGCGATGGAGCGCGACGTCGACGTCGATGGTCATGCGGCCTCGCGAACGGTGTCCCCGGCATCGTCCCGAACGATGGTTTCCGGCTTGTCCGACGATGTTCTCCGGGGTTCTCGAAAAAACACGGGGCCCGGGCAAGGGGGGAGGCAGGGGCTCGAACCGCCATCTGCCGCGTTGTCGGCGCGGGACAGCAAGGAAGCGCCGATGATCGTCGTCCACCATCTCGAGAACAGCCGCTCGCAGCGGGTGCTGTGGCTGCTCGAAGAGCTGGGGCTCGCCTACACGGTGAAGCGCTACGCCCGCGACCCCGCCACGATGCTGGCGCCGCCGGAGCTGCGGGCGGTGCATCCCCTCGGCAAGTCGCCGGTGATCGAGGCGGAGGGCCACGTGGTGGCGGAGACCGGCGCCACCGTCGAATTCCTCACCGCCCGCGCCGGGGGCGCCCTGGTGCCGCCGTCGGGCACGCCGGAGCGGGAGCGCTACAGCTATTTCCTGCACTATGCCGAGGGCTCGGCGATGCCGCCGCTCCTGCTCAAGCTGGTGTTCTCGCGCCTTGCCCCCGGCAGCCCGGCCTTGCTGCGCCCCCTGGTGCGGACCATCGCGGCCAAAGTCACCGCCGGCTTCGTCGATCCGGAGCTGCGCCGCCACGCCGCCTATTGGGAGTCGGAGCTGGCCGAGCGCCCGTATTTCTGCGGCGACGACTTCACCGCCGCCGACATCCAGATGAGCTTTCCCCTGGAGGCTTTTTGCGCCCGCGGCACCGGCGCCGGCCCCCGCCTGACGGAGTGGCTCGCCCGCATCCATGCCCGGCCGGCCTATCGGCGGGCGCTGGAGCGGGGCGGGCCCTACGCCTATGCGTGAGGCCCCATCGCCGTTTCCTCACGGCTTCCCCTCATCGTCCCTGGCCGATCCGCCGGCTCATCAGCCGGGCCAATCCTTCCGAGGCGATCAGCGCCAGCATCGAGACGGCGACCGAGATCAGGGTGAGGCGCAGCGCCCCCGCCTCCCCGCCCGGCACCTGGGTGAGGGTGTAGATCGCCGAGGGCAGGGTCTGGGTCTCGCCGGGAATGTTGGAGACGAAGGTGATGGTGGCGCCGAACTCGCCCATCGCCTTGGCGAAGGCGAGCACGGCCCCGGCGAGGATGCCGGGCAGGCTGAGCGGCAGGGT
>NZ_NKUI01000343.1 GCF_014845115.1 Methylorubrum zatmanii
GCGCCCCGGCGCCCCAGGCCCCGCAATACCGCCCGGCCCAGGGCAATCTCGACGCCCAGGGCCGCTCGCTGCCGCCGCGGATGATGGAAGACGACCAGCTGGAAATTCCGGCCTTCCTCCGTCGCCAAGCCAATTGAGTGTGGACGGACGGGGGCCTTCCGGCCCCCGTCAGCCATCACTGGAGCATTTCAGCCACAGACCCGAGGCCGCGAGGTCTCGGGTTTAACTGCTTGTTAAGCCACTGATTACAAACTCGATTTCAGAGAACGTGGCGAAACCGTGGCTGTAACAGAACGTAAGAATCCGTGATTTGGCCGCCCTGTTGGCCGCAGCTATACACGCTGCCGGAACGACAGAAGGCGTGAATGGCCATCAGGCCGGCAGCGCCCGCAGAGGCTTCAAGCAGCGGACGGACTTCCCCATTCCGCGCTCCTGAAACCGGGGCGCGCCGGAAGGATCCTGGCCGAGGGCTAAGGTATGCGGACGAACCAACAGACAACACTCAAAACGTCCGTGACCCTCACCGGAATCGGAGTTCACTCCGGCAACCCGGCAGAGATCACGATCCACCCCGCCGCCGCCAACCACGGCATTGCTTTTCTCAGGACGGGCACGACCACCGGCAACGACCGGCTCATCAAGGCCCATTTCGCCTGCGTCTCCGCCACCGAACTCTGCACCGTCATCGGTGATGTCGAGACCGGCGCCGTCGCCACCGTCGAGCACCTGATGTCGGCCCTCTACGGCCTGGGTGTGGACAACGCCCTGATCGAGATCGACGGCCCGGAAATGCCGATCCTCGACGGCAGCGCCCATCCCTTCGTCCAGGCCATCGACAGCGTCGGCCTCGCCGCCTGCGGCGCGCCGCGCCGCTGGATCAAGGTGCTGCAGACCGTCCGCATCGAGACCGGCCGCGCCTTCG
>NZ_NKUI01000344.1 GCF_014845115.1 Methylorubrum zatmanii
TCCCGGGCGATGGCTGTGGGGTATCTGTCCGTCCTCCACGCCACGCGCGGCGTCTCGGCGGTGACCGCCGCCTGCCTCGTCATCGAGGCGGAGAAGTTTCGCCGGGTCGGCGGCTTCGACGCCGCGACCTTCCGGATCGACTTCAACGATGTCGATCTGTGCCTGAGGCTGAACGCACGCGGCCTGCGCAGCCTCTATGTCGGCGGCGCGCTGCTCCATCACCGGGAATCGGCGAGCCGTCGCCCCTCGGCTGAGGCTGCGGCCCGCCACCGGACCGAGGTCGAGGCCCTGAAACGGCGATGGGGGCCGCTGCTGGCGCAGGACCCCCATTATCACCCGGGCTTTGACCCGGATCTTGCGACCCATCTGCGCCTGCGCCGCGGCTGGACCGGATTGGAGACGGCCGAGCCGCGCTGAGGATCGTCCCGCGCCGCGTCGGCGTCACTGCACGAGGCGGGGCCCCCCGGTCTGCACCTTCTCGTTCTCGGACATGATGCCGAGCCGCTTGGCGACTTCGGTATAGGCCTCGATCAGGCCGCCGAGATCCTTGCGGAAGCGGTCCTTGTCGAGCTTGTCCGACGACTTGATGTCCCACAGCCGGCAGGAATCGGGGGAGATCTCGTCGGCCACCACGATCCGCATCAGGTCGCCTTCCCAGAGGCGCCCGGTCTCCATCTTGAAGTCGACGAGGCGGATGCCGACGCCGAGGAAGAGGCCCGACAGGAAGTCGTTGACGCGGATGGCGAGCGCCATGATGTCGTCGATCTCCTGGGGCGTCGCCCAGCCGAACGCCGTGATATGCTCCTCCGACACCATCGGGTCGTTGAGCTGATCGTTCTTGTAGTAGAACTCGATGATCGAACGCGGGAGCTGGGTGCCTTCCTCGAGCCCCAGCCTCTGGGCGAGCGAGCCCGCCGCCACGTTGCGCACCACCACCTCGAGCGGAATGATCTCGACCTCGCGGATCAGCTGCTCGCGCATGTTGAGCCGGCGGATGAAGTGCGTCGGCACGCCGATATCGTTGAGGTGCTGAAAGATGAACTCGGAGATCCGGTTGTTCAGCACGCCCTTGCCGTCGATGACCTCATGCTTCTTCGCGTTGAACGCGGTCGCGTCGTCCTTGAAGTGCTGGATGAGCGTCCCCGGCTCCGGTCCCTCATAGAGGACCTTCGCCTTGCCCTCGTAGATGCGACGGCGGCGGTTCATAGGCGTGTACCGTGGTTTGAGGAAGTCCATGGGGCCGTGGCTCCTTCGGAACTGGCACGTGAAGCGAAATCCGCGGCGCGGCGACCCGTCTGGCGGGCGGACGGCCGGAACACGTCCCGTGAAAGACATCTCCGGCCGCCATACCATCAATCTACCGGATCGGGGTTGGCAGCACAACGCATTGAGCCCGCACCGCATTGCCCAGGCGGAGCGGGTTCGGCACATTGCGGACCGGCGCGGCACGGCCTGAACTGCATGAGGGCTCGCGAAAACGGCCCCCGGGAGGCGATCACTCCGTCGCGGAGATGGGAGTGAGATCCGTGGTTTTCGAGGGATAGCGGCACAGATCCGCGATCGCGCAGCGCGGACAGTCGGGGCGGCGCGCCTTGCAGGTGTAGCGCCCGTGCAAGATCAGCCAATGATGCGCGTTGAGCCGGAACGGCTCGGGAACCCGCGCCTCCAGGCCCGCCTGCACCTTGTCGGTGGTCGGGGCCACGAAGAGCGGGATACGGTTCGAGACGCGGAAGATATGGGTGTCCACGGCGATGCGGGGCACGCCGAAGGCGACGTTGAGGACGACGCTCGCGGTCTTCGTGCCCACCCCCGGCAACACTTCCAAGGCTTCGGCCTCCCGGGGCACCTCGCCGCCATGGCGCTCGATCAGGATCCGCGAGAGGGCGATGACGTTCTTCGCCTTGGTGTTGAACAGGCCGATGGTGCGGATGAAATGGCGGACACGCTCCTCGCCGAGCGCCAGCATCTTCTCCGGTGTATCCGCAAGGGCGAACAGCGGAGCGGTCGCGAGGTTCACGCTCTTGTCGGTGGCCTGGGCCGAGAGCACCACGGCCACGAGCAACGTATAGGGGTTGATGTATTCGAGTTCCGAGCGCGGCTCGGGATCGGCCGCGCGCAGCCGCGAGAAGATGTCGACGAGGGTCGCGTCATCGACAGGTTCGGGCGAGGTTTCGACCCGCGCCGCAAAGGGCGCAGCCAGCTTGGCCTTGGGCTTTGCAGTCCTCGCCGGTGCGGTCATGGGTTTCACCGACGCAGCTTTGTCCGCGCTGGGAGGTGAATGGCGGAAGGACGGCTTTTTCGACGGCATCGGCGCGTTATATTCGGCTTATGGCAAGCGGCAACGTTTCTGCGCATCCGGATGGGCTCGACCCAGCGACGATGGACCGGCCGGTCTATTCGGCGGTGATCCGTCCCAACCAATCACTGGGCCGGGACGGTTTCCGGATCGTGATGGGCCTGTGTTGCCTGGTGGCTTTGGTGACCTCGGTCGTCTTCTGGCGCATGGGCTTCTGGCCGGTCGCCGGCTTCTTCGGCCTCGACATGCTGGCGCTCTACGTGGCGCTGATGGCGAGCTTCCGCCGCGGACGCTCCTTCGAGGAGGTCGCGATTTCGCCGCTCGAAGTCTCCCTCGCCCGCATCGATCCTCGCGGCACCCGCCGTGAGTGGCGCTTCAACCCGCTTTGGACCAAGCTCAGCCGGGTCGAGGACGAGGAGTTCGGTCTGCGGACCCTGACGCTGACCTCGCGCCGGGAATATGTCGTCGTCGCCCGCGATGCCTCTCCGATGGAGCGTGAAGCCGTGGCCGACGGTCTCAGCCGGGCGCTGGCCTCCGTGAAGAAAGGGTTTTGACGAGGGGGTTACTCGACGCGAACCGTCTACTCTTCCCCCTCCACGAAATGCCCATTCAGTGCACTCTTGCGGCTTGTGACGGGGAGTTTCCGATTTTCCGGAACTTTTCGATTGACGGTCCGGATCGTGGTGCGTATACGCCTGTTCACCGACGGGGCGGCGCCCACCAGTTTCTGGCTGGGGCGG
>NZ_NKUI01000345.1 GCF_014845115.1 Methylorubrum zatmanii
GTGCGCGACGTTACACTTGGCGCCTTCGTCTGTCTCATGCTCAAAAAGGCCGCTCTACTCGCAGCTGGTTCATAACAGCCTCTAGGCCCCCAGGGGGAGCCGGATTTTCAGAGCGAGGGCGGCGGCCTTTTCGGGCCCGGTCGCCTCTCCCGCACTTTCAAGTCGAATGGGTTTCGTGTAAGCCGCGCGCTCAGGTGCAATTCTTTCGCACCGATTCGGCTGCCGTCACGACGCCTCCCCCGGAATGGAAACGGGGCAGGGGCGCATGACGGCTTTTTCCCGGTTCGGCCGGGAGACCGGGGCCGGTGCGGTTCGAAACGACAGATCTAGGGGTTGATTCCGTTGCAGGTACTCGTTCGCGATAACAACGTCGATCAGGCGCTCCGCGTTCTCAAGAAGAAGATGCAGCGCGAGGGCATCTTCCGCGAGATGAAGCAGCGCAAGGCTTATGAGAAGCCGTCCGTGCGCAAGGCTCGCGAGAAGGCCGAGGCCGTCCGCCGCGCCCGCAAGCAGGCCCGCAAGACCGCGATCCGCGAGGGCCTGATCGCCGCGCCGAAGCCGAAGCCCCGTACCGGCGCCCCGCGCCGTCCGGGCATGCCGAACTTCTCGCAGCAGCCCGCCGCCGCTCCGGCCGCCGCCGCGTCCTAAGCCGCACGGCCCGGATTCGGGCCACGGATCCCAGATTTGGAAAAAACCCCGCCGGTTCGGACCGGCGGGGTTTTTTCATGCGCGCCGCCGCTCACGCCGCTCGGGCGGTGAGGGTGGCGCGCTCGGCCTGCCGCAGGAGTTCCAGCGGCAGCCAGGGCTTGCGCATGTAGACGGCATGCGGCGGAAGCCCGGCGCTCCGCTCCTCGCGCGCCTCCGAGGTCACCACCAGCCGCACATCCGGCCAGCGGTCCTCCACGGTGCGCGCCAGGGCCGCGCCGTCCATCTTGCCCGAGAGGTGGGTGTCGGCCACCACCATCGCCACGGTGACGTCGCCGCGTTCGAGGACGGCCAGGGCATCCTCCGCGCTCGAACAGGCGATGACGTCGAGATCGGTCTCCTCGATCAGGACCGTGGCGAGGTCGCGGGCGGCCTCGTCCTCCTCGACGACGAGCGCGACCGGGCTGTCCGTTCCGGTGTGAGCCATGATGTTTCCCAGAATCTGTGTGATCGGAGGGGAAGGCGCCGGCCATCCAGGGGCGCCCCGCAGCGGAATCGACGATGCTTGCCCTGCGACAACAAGTTCGGGGATGATCGGTTCAGGACCAATCGCGCCGGGCAAGCCGGCCCGAACGGCCCGAGAGGGGCCGATCCCTTAACGAACTGTTCATCCTACCGATCGAATTGTTACAGTCCGGCGACGCGGCCCGGCCCGAACGGACCGAGGCTTGCATGGATGTCCCGGACCGCAAAAGAGGCTCTCGTCGCGCCATGTGCCGTTTCCTCGCCTATCTCGGTGAGCCGGTCTTCCTGAACGAGCTGGTCTGCGCCCCGACGCATTCGCTGGTTCATCAATCCCTGCACGCCGCGGAGGCCAAGACCGAAACCAACGGGGACGGGTTCGGGATCGGCTGGTACGGCGAGCATGCCGAGCCGGGACTCTACCGGGACATCTGCCCGGCTTGGTCGGATGAGAATCTCGTCAATCTCTGTCGGCAGGTGCGGGCGCGGACCTTCTTCGCCCATGTGCGAGCAGCCACCGGCACGGCGACGACCCGGGCGAACTGCCATCCCTTCGCCCATGGCCGGCACCTGTTCATACATAATGGCCAGATCGGCGGCTATCACCGAATCAAGCGGCGCCTGGATGCGCTGATCCCCGACGACCTCTACGACACCCGCCGCGGCTCGACCGATTCCGAGGCGATCTTCCTGCTGGCGCTGGCCAACGGCCTGGAGGCCGATCCGGTCGGCGCCATGGAGGCGACCTGCGCCACCATACGGGGGCTGATGCAGGAGGCTCGCATCACGGAAGCCTTCCGCTTCACCGCCGTGCTCACCGACGGCGAGAGCCTCACCGCCTTCCGCTGGGCCTGCGACGGGCGCCC
Source organism: Methylorubrum zatmanii (assembly GCF_014845115.1). Lineage (GTDB taxonomy): Bacteria > Pseudomonadota > Alphaproteobacteria > Rhizobiales > Beijerinckiaceae > Methylobacterium > Methylobacterium zatmanii. The sequence continues at coordinate 2,034 of NZ_NKUI01000345.1, forward strand.
GCCGAGTCTGTACTACCGCGAGAGCGAGCGCGGCCTCACCGTGGTCTCCGAGCCGATCGACGGCTGCAAGGAGGGCTGGCAGGTGGTGCCGAAGGGAGGAACGCTGCGGGCGACCCGCGGCGGCCGCGCGAACGTCCGCCTGCCCCGCGCGGAGCGGGCCGCCGCCTGAAGGGCTTGCCCGCGGCCAGACGCCATGGTCAAGGTTTCGAAAGGACAAGTCCTTTCGCGGGTGCAGGGCAGAGCCCTGCCCATCGGCTTCGCCGATCTCAGGGCTTCGCCCTGAAAACCCGCCAAAGGGCTTGGAAGCCCTTCGGGATCCCCATGAGTATCGAGCTTGAAACGGTCGCGGGCCTGTTCGGCGTGGCCGTGGTGGCGGGCGCCATCGATGCCATCGCCGGGGGAGGCGGGCTGATGACCCTGCCGGCCCTGCTGCTCGCCGGGCTCGATCCGGTGAGCGCCATCGCCACCAACAAGCTTCAGGGCAGCGCCGGCTCGGTCTCGGCGACGCTCGCCTTCGCCCGGCGCGGGCTGATCCGCTGGCCCGAGGCCGGCCCGGCCGCTTGCGCCGCCGGCCTCGCCTCGGTGGCCGGGGCGCTCTGCGTCAGCCTGCTGCCGCGCCCGCTCCTCGACGCACTGGTGCCGCTGCTGCTGGTCGGCATCGCCCTCTATTTCGCCACCGCGCGGCGGATGAGCAACGAGGATGCGGCGGCGCGGATCACGCCCGGCCTGTTCGCCGTGACGCTGGCGCCGGCGGTCGGCTTCTACGACGGCGTGTTCGGGCCCGGCGCCGGCTCGTTCTACATGATCGGCTTCGTCACCCTGCTCGGCCTCGGCGTGGTGCGGGCCACCGCCCATACCAAGCTCTCGAACGCCGCGAGCAATCTCGGCAGCCTCGCCCTGTTCACGCTTCAGGGCGCCGTCATCTGGCCGGTCGGCCTCGCCATGGCGGCCGGAGCCTTCCTGGGGGCGCAGGCGGGCTCCGCCCTGGCGGTGCGCCTCGGCGCCCGGCTGATCCGCCCGCTCCTCGTCACCATCGCCTGCGCGATGGCGCTCCGCCTCCTATCGAACCCGGCCAACCCCCTGCGTCAGGCGCTGGCCGGATTTTTTTCGTAGGTCTGTCAGTCTCTTACAGAACCAAGCTTCAGCGCGGGATGAAGGCCCAGTAATCGAGGTCGAGGATCACCGAGGGGTCGTATCCCTCGCCCTGCTTGTCCGGATAGGCGGTGCAGGGCTGGTTCTTGGCCGCCACGGTCCGCAGGCGCAGCGCGCCGATATCGGTGCGGCCGGGCAGTTCGGCGGTCTCCAGCACCTCCGACCAGGCATAGACCGTGTCGCCGGCGAAGAGCGGCGCGACGTGGCGGCCGGCATTGATGCCGCCGATGGCGAAGGCATTGGCGAGGCCGTTGAAGCTGAGGGCGCGGGCCAGCGAGATCACGTGGCCGCCATAGATCAGGCGCTTGCCGAACTTGGTCTCCTTGGTCGCGACCGCGTCGAAATGCACCTTGGCGGTGTTCTGGAACAGCCGCGTGGCGATCTGGTGCTCGGCCTCCTCGACGGTCATGCCGTCGACATGGTCGATCTTCTCGCCGACCGCGTAATCGCCGAAGCGATGCGGGCTGCCAGCCAGCACGTCGTCGTAGGCGGCAGCGTCGAGCGGGGGCAGGGCCTGGGCGAGATCGGCCGGGTTCACCACCTTGGCCAGCGTCGGCACGTGCTCCTCGGCGATCTTCGCCTCCGGGTCGCGCTTGCGGACCAGCACCCAGCGGCAATAGCTCAGCACGGTGCGGCCGGAGGCATCGGAGCCGGTGGAGCGCACATAGACCACGCCGGTCTGGCGGTTGGAGCTTTCCTTGAGGCCGATCACCTCGGAGACGGTCGAGAGCGTCTCGCCGGGATAGACCGGACGGTGGAAGCCGCCCTCCGCGTAGCCGAGATTGGCGAGCGCGTTGAGGGAGATGTCCGGCACGGTCTTGCCGAACACGACGTGGAAGGTCAGCAGATCGTCGAGCGGGCTCGCCGGGTAGCCGATCGCACGGGCGAAGGCGTCCGAGGATTGCACGGCGAAGCGCGGGCCGTAGAGGGCGGTGTAGAGCGCGACGTCGCCGGTGGTGACGGTACGGGGCGTGGCGTGGCGGATGGTTTCGCCGAGGCGGAAATCCTCGAAGAAGCGGCCCGGATTGGTCTTCATGGCGTGCGCGTCGCTCCCGTCACGGCTCTTGCCGGCCTGAGGCGGATCCCGACCTGAATACGATATTCAGCCGAGACCCTAAGCTTCTGATCCCGCACCGGCTTTTCGATCGGGCGGTCCCCGCGCCGAGCCGGTGCGCCTGTCCGCCTTAGCAACGGGCCCGGCCCGCGCGCAATGCCGCTCATCGCGCGGGCGGGCGCGTTCAGAAGGCGAGTTGGATGTAGAGATCGGTGATCAGCTTCTGCACGAACAGCAGCAGCAGGATCAGGATGATCGGCGAGATATCGACGCCGCCGAGATTGGGCAGCAGGTTGCGGATCGGCCGCAGGAGCGGTTCCGTGACGCGGTACAGGAACTCCCCGATCTGCGAGACGATCGGGTTGCGCACATTGACCACGTTGAAGGCCACGAGCCAGCTCAGCACGGCACTCGCGACGAGGACGTAGATGTAGAGCTGGATGACGGTGTTGAAGAGCCAGAGCAGGGCGTTCATGCGGGGGGTATCGGTCCTCGTCACCCAGTCGCGCGCCCGTCGCGAAAAGCCGGAGCGCGGCGGGAAATTTCGGGAATTGACAGGTCGAAGCGGACAAGCCTAAAAGGCCCTCGCCTCGGACGGGGCTGTAGCTCAGATGGGAGAGCGCCGCAATCGCACTGCGGAGGTCAGGGGTTCGAATCCCCTCAGCTCCACCAGGTTTTCCTCACCGAGGAAAACCGAATGGTGGCAATAGGTTATGAGATCGGCAAATGCCCGTTCTCTCCAGAAGTCCCCATTCTGGGACGGTTTTCTCCCCAAGCCTGACCTGCCCACCTCCGATCTCGGAGGTCCTTCCTTTGACATCCTCGGATGCCGAGCAACTCGGGTAGGAGGGAGCCTAACATGTGGTGGCGCGCCCTGCCATCCGCTGTCTTCACTCCTTCCTCTCTGCGACCGGCGGCCCCTTTGGTTGCATGACTGCCGGTCCGCGCGCGGAAACTACTGTCGAAAGAAAACGTTCGTTTTCTGAATACGATTGATCTCACAGCCAGAAGACTATTCGGGGCGGGAAGCGGCCGTTAAGCCAGCGGAGACCAGACGTCAGACTCGCGGCGCCTGAACCGCTGCCTCCGACCTGTCTCGGGCCTTCGGAAGGCCTGCTGGCCGGCAGTCTGATTGTCTCGGAGCGACCGAGCATGGCCTTTTGCGGCCTGCCTGCTTTGAGGACCGGGGAGCGGACGAACGGAGGCTCGGCTCAGGCGGTGGGCTCAAAGCGCCCCCCCCCGCAGACTTTCCCTGCAGTCGCTTCGAACGTCCGTGCCCTAGAGGCTGTTATGGACCTATCGGCCGGGTGGCTCAGATGATGGGCCATGAGCCTGATCCGAAAAGCCTA
>NZ_NKUI01000346.1 GCF_014845115.1 Methylorubrum zatmanii
GATCGCCCGCAATGTTCTTGTTTTGTTCTTTCATCGTGACACCGCCCGAACCGAGGAAGCTCCGGGAGGCTACGGGAAAATCGTCCTAATGCAAGTCTTGACAGAAAACGGTGCTGCCGCTGGTTGCACCGTCACACTGTTGTATGGTCATGCCGTCCCGGGTCGCGTCGGCGGGTGTTTGAGGACTTCAGCGATCTCGGCCTCGGATTTGCCGCGAACCGCGTACCCCATGCGCTCGAAACGTTCGATGAGGCGGTCGCTCTCGCAGGCGGAGCGGGCTGCCCATTCCGCCAGAACTTCATTGGTTTTGGAGAGCTGTTCGGAAGGGTTGTCTTCGCTCATGCGAATGGAATGCGGCAGAGGAAGCTCCGTTCCCGGACTTTGCTGTTGATAACCCGATTCGGCCCCACCTGACAGGAGGGGTTGGCTGGCGGGGCCGCTTCGAGACGAGGCTTACGCCGCCGCGTCGTAATCCGGGCGCGGCTGGCCGAGACCGATTGCCTTGGCGAGGTCGGAGCGGGCCTTGGCGTAGTTCGGCGCGACCATCGGGTAATCGGGCGGCAGGCCCCACTTGGCGCGGTACTGCTCGG
>NZ_NKUI01000347.1 GCF_014845115.1 Methylorubrum zatmanii
CCGGTTTTGTCCCACGCTCTTAATTCCATAAGAGAGTTTTTCACGGATCGCACCGCAAGCCAAAGCGTAATATCAACCCTGTTCGATGAGTTCGGCGGCTTCTCCGCGAACGCATCGAAAAGTTGTCGTATTTCGATGGTGGTTCGGTCCACGACGCGGGAGTGGCGGGTGTGATACGGGCGCTGCGGTGGCTGGCCTGGATGGGGACGACGGTCGCCGGCCTCGTCCTCCTGAGCCAGCCGGTCGGGACACAGAACCAACTCGCCATGAGCCTCGCCGCCATGGCGGCGATGATCGTGCTGTGGCTGTTCCTCGACGGGCCGCGCACCCGCTTCGTGTTCCTGGCGCTCGGGAGCCTCGTGGTGCTGCGCTACATCCTGTGGCGGGTCACCGATACGCTGCCCTCTCCCGGCGATCCGGTCAGCTTCGGCTTCGGCCTGCTGCTGCTCGTCGGCGAATTGTACTGCGTCTTCATCCTGTTCGTGAGCCTGATCATCAATGCCGACCCGCTCCAGCGCCGGGCGCCGCCGGCGGCCGGGGCCGCCGAGCTGCCGACGGTCGACGTGTTCGTGCCGAGCTACAACGAGGATGCGGCCATCCTGGCGATGACGCTGGCGGCGGCACGTCAGATGAACTACCCGCCCGACAAGCTCACGGTCTGGCTGCTCGACGACGGCGGGTCGGATCAGAAATGCGCCGATCCCAATCCCGAGAAGGCCAGGGCCGCGCGGGAGCGGCGGCGCGACCTGATGGCGCTCTGCGCGGAACTCGGCTGCCGCTACCTCACCCGCGCGCGCAACGAGCACGCCAAGGCCGGCAACCTCAATAACGGGCTCGCCTTCGCCACCGGCGAGATCGTCGTGGTGCTCGATGCCGACCACGTCCCGTTCCGCTCGTTCCTGAGCGAGACGGTCGGATACTTCGCCGAGGATCCGAAGCTCTTCCTCGTCCAGACGCCGCATGCCTTCCTCAACCCGGATCCGATCGAGCGGAACCTCCGCACCTTCGAGCGCATGCCGTCCGAGAACGAGATGTTCTACGCGGTGACGCAGCGCGGCCTCGACAAGTGGAACGGCTCGTTCTTCTGCGGCTCCGCCGCCCTGCTGCGCCGCACCGCCCTCGACGAGGCCGGCGGCTTCTCGGGCATCACCATCACCGAGGATTGCGAGACCGCCTTCGAGCTGCATTCCCGCGGCTGGACCAGCGCCTATGTCGACAAGCCCCTGATCGCCGGGCTCCAGCCGGAGACGCTGACGGCCTTCATCGGCCAGCGCTCGCGCTGGTGCCAGGGCATGTTCCAGATCCTGCTCCTGAAGAACCCCGCCTTCCAGAAGGGGCTCAAACCGATCCAGAAGATCGCCTACCTCTCCAGCATGACGTTCTGGTTCTTCCCGGTGCCGCGGCTGATCTTCATGTTCGCGCCGCTGCTGCACATCTTCTTCGACCTGAAAATCTTCGTCGCCAGCGTCGATGAATCCATCGCCTATACGGCAACCTACATCGTCATCAACTTGATGATGCAGAATTACGTCTACGGCAAATTCCGCTGGCCCTTCGTCTCGGAACTCTACGAATACGTCCAGGGCCTCTATCTGTCGAAGGCGATCGTGTCGGTGATCTGGTCGCCGCGGAAGCCGACCTTCAACGTGACCGACAAGGGCATCAGCCTCGACCACAACCACCTGTCCTCGGCCTCGCTCCCCTTCTTCGCGGTCTACGGGCTCCTGGCGACGGGCTGCGCAGTGGCGGCTTGGCGCTACCTGTTCGAGCCCGGCGTGACCAACCTGATGCTGGTCGTCGGCCTGTGGAACCTCTTCAACCTGCTCACCGCCGGCGCGGCCCTCGGGGTCTGCGCCGAGCGCCGCCAGCTCGAACGGACGCCCTCCCTGCCCGTCAACCGGCGCGGCCTGCTCACCCTCGGCGACCGGGCCGTGGACGTGGCGATCACACGCGTCTCGGCGGAGACCTGCACCGTGCGGCTGCCCGCCGCCCTGCTCCCGGCGGGGGCCGGGCAGCGCAAGCTCTCGGGCTCGCTCAACGTGGTGCCCGTGGCGGGCGCACGGCCGGCCGGCGCCCTGCCGGTCACTTTG
>NZ_NKUI01000348.1 GCF_014845115.1 Methylorubrum zatmanii
GTTTTCCTCCGGGCGGGGGGGCCGGATGTTGTTAAAAAGACAAGGGGGGGGGGGGGGGGGTCCGCGCCGGAGGCCCGGCGGGGGCGGGGGGCGACCGCCAATCCCGAGGGGCGCTTCGAGGCGGCCCGGCACGAAACCTTCGACGATGGCTGGCCGGCGGAGGGGGCGCCGCCCCTGCACACCGAGGTGACGCCGGAGCGCGCCCGGCACATCATCACCCGCAATGCCTCGCCGGACATCTCCTTCGATCGCTCGATCAATCCCTATCGCGGCTGCGAGCATGGCTGCGTCTACTGCTTCGCCCGGCCGAATCACGCCTATGTCGGGCTCTCGCCGGGGCTCGATTTCGAGACGCGCCTGTTCTCGAAGCCGGATGCGGCGCTGCTGCTGGAGCGTGAGCTTTCGGCGCCGGGCTACCGGCCGCGGACCATCGCGCTCGGCACCGCGACCGATCCCTATCAGCCGATCGAGCGCGGCCACCGCCTGACTCGGGCCGTGCTGGAGGTGCTGGCCCGCTTCCGTCACCCCGTCGGCATCGTCACGAAATCGAACCTGATCCTGCGCGACCGCGACATCCTCGCGGAGATGGCGGCCCAGAATCTGGTGAAGGTGGCGATCTCGGTGACCACCCTCGACCCGGATCTGGCCCGCCGCATGGAGCCGCGGGCACCGCATCCGCGCAAGCGCCTGGAGGCGATCCGCCGTCTGAGCGAGGCGGGCGTGCCGGTGATGGTGCTGACCGCTCCCGTCATCCCCTCGCTCAACGACCACGAGATCGAGGCGATCCTGGAGGCGGCCCGGGCGGCGGGGGCGCGGGAGGCCGGCTATGTCCTGCTGCGCCTGCCGCACGAGCTCGACGACCTCGTCGGCGACTGGTTCTCGGAGCATTATCCGGGGCGCAAGGATCACGTCTTCTCCCTGCTCAGCGGAGCACGCGGCGGCAAGGTCTACGACGCCGCCTTCGGCACGCGCATGATCGGGCAGGGGCCCTATGCCGACTTGATCCGGCGCCGCTTCGCTTTGGCCAAGCGCCGCCTCGGCTTTCCCGAAGAGCCGGTCCGCCAAACGGTGGAGCTGTTCCGCAGGCCGGCGGCGGTGGGGGACCAGCTCGCGCTGTTCTGACGGCGCCTGACGAGACGCTGCCTCACCCCGTCTGGAACCGCCCGGTGAAGCTCACCCGGTGGTGCGGGCTGCAGCCCTGGGCGGAGAGGCCCGCGAGATGGACGGCGGTGCCGTAACCAGCATTGCGCTCCCAGCCATAGGCCGGATGACGCGGCGCGAGCCGGCGCATGATGTCGTCGCGCAGGGTCTTGGCGATGATGGAGGCCGCCGCGATCTGCGGAACGAGGCGGTCGCCCCCGATCACCGCGCGGCAGGTCTGGGTCAGGCCGGGGATGGTGTCGCGCCCGTCCACCAGCACGGGCGCGTCGAGCCCCAGGCGGGTGACGGCGCGGCGCATGGCGTCGAGGGTCGCCGCGCGCACGTTGATCCGATCCACCAGCCGGCGCGAACTCGCCGCGAGCGCGACCCGCGCATGGGACCGAATCAGCGGCGTCAATGCCGTGCGGGTCGCCTTGTCGAGGCGCTTGCTGTCGTCGAGACGGGCCAGGAGTTCGGGCGGGAAGGCGAGGGGATCGAACCAGACGGCGGCCACCATCACCGGCCCGCTCAGGGCACCGCGCCCGACCTCGTCACAGCCGATCACGGCGGGATAGGTCGCGGCGCGGGCGGGGTCGAAGCTGGTTCTTTTTAACATCTCCGGGCCCACAGGACCGGGGGAATACTGTTTATCGTTTTTTGCTTTGAAGAAACATAAA
>NZ_NKUI01000349.1 GCF_014845115.1 Methylorubrum zatmanii
TCATCGTGCGTCCCGCAGGGACGGAGGAGGATCGGGCGGAGGTCGGGGCGGGACCCGGTCTCCGGGAGGGGCGACCGTGCCCCCGTGTCGGCGAGCTCGCCGATGTTGGCGTCGAGACCAATGTCGGCCGGCAGGTCCTGGTCGTGGAACAATGCGTGCCCCCAAAGGCGAATCGCCCGGTTTTCCAGTGCGATGCCGGCTAGGTTTCCTGAGACCGTGGCGAAATTCAAGCAGGCGGGGTTGACCGCGGCGGAAAGCTATGCAGTGGGGCGGACTGGTCGGTGAGTCGGACCTTGACGCCCAAGGACCCGATGCCCCGTTCACGGCACCGCATAGCTCGTCCACAGGTCATGCTCTTTTGTCGCACCCGCCGGGAAGGCACCTGGGAGCCCCGCAGGTTGGATCGGGCACTTGGGATGACCCCGGCATCATCTTTTGAAAACTCGGGCACGTGCCGAGGCTGCCGGCTGGCATCCGGATAGCCGAAACCCAGTCACGCCCAGAACGGAATCTTCAGTCCTTAGGGGCCGGATAAGTGCCTCTGGATAAAAGAGAAACGGCGGCGGACGATGGGGTTTCGTCGCGTCGGGTCAGAGGTGCCCCGGGGCGGCAGTCCACCGCGAGAGCCCCATGCGAGAGCAGGACCATGAATCGGCGCAGGCGAGCGCCTTGTCCTTCGTGTTCAAAGTGCCAGAGGACCTGATCGCCGCCGTCGGGCTGCCGAAGGTTGCCAACAGGCAACAGAGCCGCGCCCAAGCCAGCATGCTCGCCGCGCTCGCCGTCGCCTCCGACCGCGACAACGTGTGGACGAGCTACTCGCGGTCGCGGGACTTCTACGCGGCGGCCGGCCGCTACGAGGGCACGGACTATACTTATGCCACCG
>NZ_NKUI01000035.1 GCF_014845115.1 Methylorubrum zatmanii
TACAGGCAGGATCTCCGACGGCAAAAGCCGAGATCCATCAACTCGCCTGCACCAAAAGTGAGTCAGAGCCCTTTTTGGACGCCGATCCTGGGTCCCGATTGGACGCCGATTGACATCCTGGGCAGCAGACAGGCCTGCCTCAGTGCAACTGTCTCTTTCCCGGGCGAAATGATCTTATGTTAAGACGAGAGAAGGAATTTCTCCCTTAACATTCGTTAGATTCCACAGCTCGGCTCTCCTCGCCATGAAACTCGGCATTCGCTCGCGACTCTATGGCGGCTTCGCCGCGCTCGTCCTTCTGTCATGCGGTATGGGTGCGTTTTCCTATCGAAATCTCACGAGCCTCGATCAGACCTTCCAGGTGCAGGAGCAACTCGAGACGGCAACCCGCAACCTCTACACCATCAACGGCCTCACCGACCGCCTGATCGGCCAGGCCGCCCAATACCGGCTGACGCTCGACCCGAACTCTGCCACCGGCATGGTCGCATCCCTGCAGTCGATCGAGCAGCTGTCGGACGCCCTCATCGCCCGCTCCCCGAGCGCGGAACGTCGCGCCGCCTACAAGCAGCTCCGGGCGCAGACCCGCGAACTCCAGACCACGCTTCCGCAGCTGGTCGAGCTGGTCGATCGGATCCGTGAGCACCGGGCGGGCGTCTACAGCAACGGCGACGACCTGACGAAGGCCGCGGGCGCCCTCGTGGCGCAACTGCGTGCCAGCGGCGACGAGGCGGTGATCGCCCAGGCCATGGAAGTCGACCGGGCGATGCTCCTGTTTCGCGTCATGAACTGGCGCTTCCTCGCCACCAAGGATCCGAAGGGGCGGGCGCTCTCGGCCCATGCCTTCAACGGGGCCGAAGCGGCCGTCGCGAGGCTGAAGGAGATGGATCTCACGGCCGCGAACCAGAAGGCTCTGAAGGCTGTGGCCGAGGCGCTGCAGCGCCTCAATGCCAGCTTCGTCGCGGCCTCGCAGGCCATCGTCGAGAGCGAGCGCTTCTTCGAGGACACCCTGAAGCCGCAGGTCGATGCCATCGGCAGCGTCGGCCTGAACGTGCGCCGGAAGCTCGAACCCGCCCTCGCAGAGGGGGTGGCACAGAGCAAAGCCGCCATGACCACGGCCGGCAACATCCAGCTCGCCCTGCTCGGCCTGATCCTGGCGGCGGGCGCCGCCCTGGCGGCCCTGATCGCTCGCAGCCTCCTCCGCCCGATTTCGGGAATGACGGAGGCCATGGGCCGCCTCGCTGCGGGCGAGACTGAGCTCGTCGTGCCGTCCCGGGACGCCGTGGACGAGATCGGCCGCATGGCGCAGGCCGTGGAGGTCTTCCGCCAGAACGCCGTGGCGCGCATGGAGCTGGAGGCGGATCAGATCGCCCAGCAATCGGCCCGCCAGCGCCGGGCCGACCGGGTCGATCACCTGGTGCGCGGCTTCGAGCAGAAGATCGCGTCGGCCATCGCCATCGTCACTTCGGCGGCGACCGAACTCGACGTCACCGCCCGGTCCATGACCCAGGTCGCCGAAAGCACCAACGGGCAGGCGGTGTCGTCCAGCGCTGCCGCGGAGGAAGCCACCACGAACGTCCAGACCGTGGCGGCGGCCGCCGAGGAGATGGTTGCGTCTCTCGGCGAGATCGAGCGGCGTGTCCAGCAATCCAACGAGGTGGCGAATCATGCCGCCCAGGACGCTCACGCGACCACGGAATCCATGACCCATCTCAGCCGGGCGGCCGAGAAGATCGGCGAGGCGGTCACGATGATCTCCGGCCTTGCCGGCCAGACCAACCTGCTGGCGCTCAACGCGACCATCGAAGCGGCACGGGCCGGAGAGGCGGGGCGCGGCTTCGCCGTCGTCGCCACCGAGGTGAAGGAGTTGGCCGCGCAGACCGCCCGCACCACCGAGGCGATCTCCGATCAGGTCGCCGCCATCCAATCCGCCTCCGCCCATGCGCTCAGTGCGATCCACCAGATCGGCCGGACCATCGTCTCGGTCAACGACATCGCCGCCTCGATCGTGGAGACGGTGATGCAGCAGACGGCGGCCACCGATGAGATCGCCCGCAACGCCTCGGAGGCGGCCCGCGGCACGCAGGACGTGTCCCGGAGCGTGGCGCAGGTGCAGGCGCTGTCGAGCGAGACCGGATCGGCGGCCCAGCAGGTGATGATGGCCTCCGCCGAACTGGCGACCCAATCGGAGAACGTGAAGCGCGAGGTCGAGGATTTCCTCGCCGCGATCCGGGCGGCCTGATCGGCCGGTGGATGAAAGGACCGCTCGCCGGCGTTTACCGGTGAGCGGTCTACCTTGAGACAGGACCGGCTGACGAGACGCCAGGGCCCTGAGACCGGTATCGCCACCGCACACCGATCACCCGACCGGCGCTTCGACCCGGAAGCCGGATCCGGGCCGACGCGCCGTGCCTCCACGTGAGCGCCCTCGTCCGTTCGGAACCCGGCCCTCCGGCCTTGGCTGCGTCGTCGCCCTCCTGCTTGCCTGCGCGCCGCAAGGCGGCGGCATCGCCCGCGCCGAGCCGCTCGCCTCCGAAAATCCGCGCATCCCCGAACCGATGGTGTTCGATCTGGTACGCCCCCTCGGGGCACAAGCGGGGGAGCGCGAGGTCAATATCCTGGCCACCCGCCCCCTCGGCCGGGGCCCGACCGATTGGGCACCGGAACTCGAATACGCCTACGCGGATGGGCAATCCCTCGAGATCGAGCTGCCGTTCGAGGATGGGCGCTTCACCCAGTACAAATTCGCCCTGCAGGGCACCTTCGGCACCGGCGCGGAGGGACGCTGGATCCATGGCTGGCAGGCCATCGGCCAGTACGACCGCGACAGCGCGACCTGGCGTAACGCCCTGCTCTACATCTCCGGCTACCGCCTCGACGCGCGCTGGAGCATGCTGAGCATGGCCGGCCTGCGTCAGGTCGGCCTGCAGCGCCTCGGCCCGACCTCTCTGCTCCTCAATCACACGATCTTCTACGATCTCGACCCGGCAACGGTGGTCGGGCTCGAGTTCAACCTCAGTCAGGGCATCGCGCGAGACGACGCCACGCGCGCCCTGGTCATCCCGCAGCTTCACCGCCGGCTGACGGAGGTGACGAGCGTTCAGGCGGGTCTCGGCGTCGAGTTCCGGACCGGCCACGCCCCAGCTCTGGTCTCGGCCCTGCGCCTGATCCGCGAATTCTGAAGTCGCGCCTCGCGTGGACCCCGCATCGGCCTGTCGCGTTTCCAGGGCATCGGCACCGATCCGAGAGGACGACAGGCATGGCGAGCGTCGCGGCATCCGGCACCTTCGCGATCGGCGGAGATCTCACCGTTCACCGGCTCGGGTTCGGCGCCATGCGCATCACCGGGGCCGGCATCTGGGGCGATCCGCCCGATGTCGAGAAGGCGAGGGCGACCCTGCGGGCGGTTCCCGGCCTCGGGATCGATCTGATCGATACCGCCGACAGCTACGGCCCCTTTGTCAGCGAGGATCTGATCCGCGAGGTCTTGCATCCCTATGACGGCCTCGTCGTCGCCACCAAGGGCGGATTGACCCGGCATGGGCCCGACATCTGGCGGCCGGTCGGCAACCCCGACTATCTGCGCCAATGCGTGCTGATGAGCCTCAGGCGCCTGCACCTCGACCGCATCGACCTCTGGCAATTACACCGGATCGGCCCGGACTGCCCGCGCGAGGCGCAGTTCGAGGCCATCGCGGCCATGCGGGAGGAGGGGCTGATCCGCCATGTCGGCCTCTCCGAGGTATCGGTCGAGGAGATCGAGGCGGCCCGCCGGTTCTTCCCGGTGGCGAGCGTGCAGAACCGCTACAACCTCGTCGACCGCACCAGCGAGGCGGTGCTGGAGCATTGCGAGCGCCACGGCATCGGCTTCATCCCCTGGGCGCCCCTCGACAAGGGGTCCTTGGCCGGCCCCGAATCCGCCCTGGAGGCGATTGCCGGCCGCCTCGGCGCGAGCGGAAGCGCCGTCGCCCTGGCGTGGCTCCTGAGGCGCTCGCCGGTGATGCTGCCGATTCCCGGCACCGGCGATCCCGAACACCTCGCCCTGAACGCCGCCGCCGCAGACCTCTCCTTGAGCGAGGAGGATTTCGCGATCCTCGACCGGGCAGGGCGCGAGGCGTGGCAGAATCTCGGCGCTTGATCCGCGAACCTGTCCTTCCTCCTGAAAGACGGGCTTGAGCGCGAGGCTGGCACGCCGGGTGCTTGCACGCACCGCGCGGTCAGGCACCAGGAACCTGAAGGCATCCTCGACCTTTCCGTCCCCGGCGCGGGCGTGGCGCCGGCAGGGAGGAGCGGCATGACCTCAGCGGACAGACTTCTTCGCTCCGGATTCCTCAGCGGCGCGGCCCTGCTGGGCTTGGCCTCCGTCGGCGCCGCCCTCAGCCCGGCCGCGGCGCAGCCCCGATGGGTCTCAGGCACCTACGTCTATGCCGATCTCTGCACCATGCCGGAGGACGGCAGCCAAGCCGGGCGGCGCATCACGCTCAAGCGGTGGCCGAAGGGTGACAACCTCGTCTACGAAGGTGCGGGCCTGGCCGGACCCGTCGAGACGGCGGTCACCGTCGACGACACCACCAAGGCGGTGGCCTTCCGTATCGAGACGCCGGCCGGACTCGTCAGCTTCCACGGCACCGCCGGATCGGACGCCCTGACCGGCACGCTCAACGGCGCCGACGGCGCACAGCCGCTGCGCCTGAGGCGAGTCCTGCGCGCCCGCCCCCAGGAGGCCTGCCCCGGTGAGACAACCGGCTCGATCCATTAACCGCTGCCTTCATGCGCGCCATTGACGCCGCCACGCCCGGGCGCAAGTGAACAGCCGGGGCGGCGACAAGGGCGAGTGGCATGGCCGAAGCGAAGCGCAGCTACAGGATCGCGGTGATTCCCGGCGACGGCATCGGCAAGGAGGTCGTGCCGGAGGGAATGCGGGTGCTGGAGCGCGCCGCCCGGCGCCACGGCTTCGAAATCGTGCAGGATTGGTTCGATTTCGCCTCCTGCGACTATTACGAGCGCTACGGGCAGATGATGCCCGAGGATTGGAAGGACAAGCTCGCCCCCCAGGACGCGATCTTCTTCGGCGCCGTCGGCATGCCGGAGCGGGTGCCGGACCACATCTCCCTCTGGGGCTCGCTGATCCAGTTCCGCCGCGAATTCGATCAGTACGTCAACCTGCGTCCGGTGCGCCTGATGCCAGGTGTTCCGTCGCCCTTGGCGGGCCGCGAGCCCGGCGATATCGACTTCTGGGTGGTCCGCGAGAATACCGAGGGCGAATATTCGAATGCCGGCGGGCGGATGTTCCCCGGGACCGAGCGCGAATTCGCTGTGCAGGAATCGGTCTTCACCCGCCACGGTGTCGACCGGGTTCTCACATTCGCCTTCGACTTGGCCCGGAGCCGGCCGAAGCGGCACTTGACCTCCGCCACCAAGTCCAACGGCATCTCGATCACCATGCCGTTCTGGGATGAACGGGTGCGCGCCGTGGCCGAGAGCTACCCGGATGTCCGCTGGGACCAGTACCACATCGACATCCTGACCGCGCATTTCGTGCTGAACCCGGACCGGTTCGACGTGGTGGTGGCGTCGAACCTGTTCGGCGACATCCTCTCCGATCTCGGCCCGGCCTGCACCGGCACCATCGGCATCGCCCCCTCCGGCAACATCAACCCGGAGCGGCGCTATCCGTCCGTGTTCGAGCCGGTTCACGGTTCGGCCCCCGATATCGCCGGTCAGGGCGTCGCCAACCCGATCGGCCAGATCTGGTCGGGCGCGATGATGCTGGAGCATCTCGGCGAGCGCGAAGCCGCCGCCGAGATCGTCGCCGGCATCGAGCGCGTTCTGACCGAGAAGGCCCTGCGCACGCGCGACCTCGGTGGCACGGCGGATACGCAGACCTGCGGCCGGGCAGTCGAGCAGGCGCTCGGCTAGAGGGCTGTCATGATGCGACCCGTCGTCGTCACGGTGGCGATCACCGGCTCGGTCGCCCGCAAGGCCGACAACCCGACCGTGCCGATCACGCCGGCCGAGCAGATCGAATCGACCCATGCGGCCTACGAGGCCGGGGCGGCCCTCGCCCATATCCACGTGCGCGACGACGACGAGAGTCCGTCCCTCGATCCTGACCGCTTCGGGCAAGTGCAGGCGGGCATCCGCCGGCACTGCCCGGACATGATCGTGCAGTTCTCGACCAGCGGCGGCGGCTGCGATCCGGTCGAGCGGGGGGCCTGCCTCGCCCACCGGCCGGACATGGCCTCGCTGACGGCGGGCTCGGTCAATTTCGGCGAGGGGGTCTATGAGAACCCCGCCCCCCTGTTCACGGCGCTTGCCGGGCGGATGCGCGAGACCGGGGTGCGCGCCGAGATCGAAGTGTTCGACCTCACCCATCTCCACAACGCCCGCCGCCTCGTGGACGAGGGCCTGATCGGCGCAGAGGTGCATGTCCAGTTCGTCATGGGCATCCGCAACGCCCTGCCGCCGGATCAGCACCTGCTCGACCTTCTGCTCGCCGAAACCCGGCGCCTGCTGCCACGGGCGAGCTGGGGCGCCTTCGGTATCGGCCGCTTCCAGAGCACGGTGATGGGCTGGGCGCTTGCACGAGGGGCACAGGGCGTGCGCACAGGGCTGGAGGACAATGTCCGCCTCACGAAGGAGCGGCTCGCGGACGGCAATGCCGACCTCGTGCGGCTGGCGGCCGGGATCTGCGCCGAGCACGGAGCCCGCCCGGCGACTCCCGCCGAGGCAAGGACTCTCCTGCACCTGTCGTGATGCGTCCCCCTTCGGCGCTTCGAGTGGCCGCTTGAGCGGGGTCGACCGCCCCGTGAGGCTCCCGATGTCGCGAGAACCGTCGAGAAAGACTTGATCTAAGTCAATCGAAGAAGACGGCTCAGCTGAACGCATCGCACTCGACTCCGGACAAGATCAACCGATCCAGACCACCGTATTTCGATCTTGTGGGAACGGTTTTCCTGACCTCGCCGTTGCGGGCCCGGTTACGGCGCCGTGTCGGCCGCCGGCAGAGACAGGAACGGACGATGACGAAGTTCTTTCGCAGCACCGCCACCGCAGCCATTCTCGTACTCGGCGCAGCCACCGCACTCGCTCAGGGAGGTGGTGCGGGTGGAGCCGGCGGTGGCGCGGGCGGTGCCGGCGGTCCGGGCGGCGCAACGGGTGCCGGCGGCGGTGCAGCCGGCGGAGCCCGGAGCGGCGCGGCAGGTGGCGCGGAAGTCGGCGGTGCCCGCGGGAGCGACACCGGCGGACCCGCCGGGGCCACGCGCGGCGGTGCCGATGGCGGCGAGGCCGGCCCCCGTGACGGCCGGGAGGGCGGCGCGTCCCGTGCGGGCGAGCCGGGCGCGCGCGACGCGCAGGGTGAGCGTGGCAATCGTGAACCCGGCAAGGCTGAGCGCGGCGACCGCGACGGCCGAAATGGCCGCGATGCGGGCGGCGAGCGCGGTTCCCGTGATCGCGACGGGGCGGCGGAACGCGGCGGTCGCGGCGCTTCCGAGGCACGGGGCGCATCGAAGAGCCTGAGCTCGACCCAGCGCAGCGAGTTCCGCCAGTCGATCACCCGCACCAATGTCCGTCCGGTCAACAACGTGAACTTCGCGCTCAATGTCGGCACGGCGATTCCGCGCTCGGTGACCCTGCACCCGCTGCCCCCGGCGATTCTCTCGGTGGTTCCGGCCTATCGCGGCCTTCAGTTCATCCTCGTCGGCGACGACATCGTCATCATCGATCCCGACACCTACGAGATCGTCGACATCATCCCGGCCTGATCCGGCGCAACGGCGTGAAGAAGGGCGGCGGCGCTTCGGCTTCGCCGCCCTTCGTGCGTCGGGACCTCTGCTTGCGGAACAGGTGAGGAACGTCTAGGCTGTTCGCGCTTTGTTTCTAACGATTCTGCGGCGCCCCCGGCCCGCGGTCGACAGCAGGTGCCGCATGCTGACCCGCAAGCAACTCGAGCTGCTCCAGTTCATCCAGTTGAAGATGCAGGAGGGCGGAGTTCCCCCCTCCTTCGACGAGATGAAGGACGCCCTCGATCTCAAGTCGAAATCCGGCATCCACCGCCTGATCATGGCGCTGGAGGAGCGCGGCTTCCTGCGCCGGCTGCCGAACCGGGCGCGGGCCATCGAGATCCTGCGCATGCCCGACGCGCCTGCCGCGAAGCCGGTCGCTGCCGAGCCGCGCCGCTTCACCCCGAGCGTGGTCGAGGGCGGACTGTCCGGCAAGCCGCCGGCGCCGAAGCCGCCGATGCTCCAGGCCCATGACGGGAACGGTCACTCGGTGATGGTGCCGGTGATGGGCCGGATCGCCGCCGGCACGCCGATCTCGGCGATCGAGAGCCAGAGCCACACCATCGCGATGTCACCGGATTTTCTGTCCGGTGGCGAGCATTACGCCCTGGAGGTGCGCGGCGACTCGATGGTCGAGGCCGGCATCCTCGACGGCGACCTCGTGGTGATCCACAAGCAGGACACCGCCAATAACGGCGACATCATCGTTGCCCTGATCGACGACGAGGAGGCCACCCTCAAGCGTCTGCGCCGTCGCGGCTCCTCGATCGCCCTGGAGGCCGCCAACCCGGCCTACGAGACCCGCGTGCTCGGGCCCGACCGGGTGCGTATCCAGGGCAAGCTGGTCAGCCTCGTGCGCCGCTACTGAAGGCTTTCCGCGGAAGGCGGCCCGGCGATATCGGCCGGGCCTGTCTCTCCGGTCGGGTCCGGATTGGACGGCTCGCTCGGCATCGGCGGCCCCATTCCCGTGAGGGGCCGGGGCTGCCAGGGCTTCGCCCGTCCCGTGTCGCGGGCGCCGACGATCTCCACCCTTCCGGCACCCAAGCGGATCGCGGCGGCGCCCCGCGCCGCCAGGAAGGAGCGGTCGGCGATCACGGGTGCGGCGCAGCCCGGTGGGGCGCGCAGGCGGCTGATCAGGATGTCGGCTCTCGCGCAATCCTCGGGGAAGGCGCGCTTGTCGGCGACGAGGGCGACCGCGCGGCCATCGACGGCAACGAGGGTGCAGCCGAGGCGGTCGCAGCGTGGCCCGGCCTCGCCGCTCGCGGATTCGGGCCTGCGCCCGTCGCCATCCGCCTTCAGCCATTGCTCCAGGACGAAACCCGGCGGACGGCCGAGAACCGCGAGCCGGCCGTCCCGCCCGCGCACCGCCGCGCCCGCGCCGTCCCGGTCGATGTAGATGTCGAAGCGGGTCGGAACCGCCGCCAGGGCGAGGCCGATCCCGGCGGGGAGCAGAGCGAGTAGGCGAAGCCGCGACACCGGCAGGGTCGCGATCAGAAGGGCGGCGGCGAGCCAGATCATCGCCCCCGGCTCGAAAGCCGGCAGCACGAGAGTGGCCCGGCCGAACTGGGCGATCCAGCCCGAGATCTCCAACATGCCGCGCACGGCGAGACCCATCAGCCACCAGACCGGGCGGTCGAGGGCGAAGGGATAGGCCAGCATGCCGAGCACCGCCGAGGGCATCACCACCAGCGACACCAGCGGCAGGGTCAGGGCATTGCCGACGATGCCGAAGGGCTGAACCGTCTGGAAATGGTAGGTGGCGAAGGGCGCCGTGGCGATCTGCGCCACAAGGGTGGTGGCCAGGGTGCCCACCACCGTCGTCGCCAGCCACGATGCGGCTCGTCCCAGCCGGGACGGGCTGCCCGTTCGGAACAGACGCCCGTCGAGGAGCGGGGCACAGGCGATCAACCCGGCCACCGCGCCGAAGGACATCTGGAAACTCGGCCCCAGCAAGGCCTCCGGCTCGCGGGCGAGCGCCAGCATCGCGGCGAGCGCGAGGTTGCGCATGCTGAGCGCCGGCCGGTCGACGAGGATCGCGCCGAGCATCACCAGGGTCATGATGAGGGAGCGCTCGGCGGCCACGTCCCAGCCCGAGAAGGCGCAGTAGGCGGTCACGCCGAGCATCGCCGCCCCGGCGGCGATCTTCTTGATCGGCCATGTGAGCGCGAGAATCGGCACCAGGGCGAGCCCCGCCCGCACCAGCCAGAACACGACCCCGGCGGCGAGCACCATGTGCAAGCCGGAGATCGAGACGACGTGATAGATCCCGGCCGCCCGCAGCACGTCGTTGGTCTCGGCCGAGATCAGCCCGCGCTTGCCAGTGACGAGGGCGGCCGCGACGGCGCCGGCTTGGCCGCCGATGGCATCGGTGATGCGCCGGGTCAGGGCGTTGCGGGCCGCATCGACGGCGGCGGCCAGGCGCAGCGACAGCGGAAGCGGTGCGGTGGCCGGCCGCAATTCCACCTTGCCGACGAGCGAGCCCACGGCGCCGATGCCGCGGAAGTAGGCATCGCGGGCGAAATCGTAGCCGCCCGGCCGCGCCGCTTCCGGGGGCGGCAGCAGGCGGGCGGTGGCCCGGATCGCATCGCCCGGCCGCACGATCTGCGCCGTCCGATAGGAGACCCGCACCCGGTACGGACGGCTCGCCGCGTCGAGGGTGCCGAAGCTCTCCACCCGAACGATCAGCCGGGCACCGCCTTCGCGCTCGTCGAGGCCCTCGACCACACCGACCAAGGGCGCGATGGCGACCCGTGTCAGCACCGGCCCCGCCACCGAGGCCACCCGCCAGACGCCGGCCGCGAAGCCGAGGAAGACGGAAGCGACGGCCAAGGCGAGGGCGAGCGCGACCGGGCGCGCCCGCAAGGCCGGGGTAATGGCAAGGCTCAGGGCCGCCGCGATCAGCGGC
>NZ_NKUI01000350.1 GCF_014845115.1 Methylorubrum zatmanii
CCCCTCGACCTGACCCAGGCGTCGCTCCGCTCCACCGTCATCCTCGACCGGAAAGGCCAGCTGCTGCGCCCCTTCGCCACCGCCGACGGGCGCTGGCGGCTGCCGGTGACGGCAAGCGAGGTCGATCCGCGCATGCTGGCCATGCTCAAGGCCTACGAAGACCGCCGCTTCGATACCCATTCCGGCATCGACCCCGCCGCCACCCTGCGCGCGGCCTGGCAATGGCTGAGGCACGGGCACATCGTGTCGGGCGGCTCGACCCTGTCGATGCAGGTCGCCCGCCTCGTCGAGCCCCGGACCGAGCGCTCGCTTCTCGCCAAGCTCCGGCAGATGATCCGCGCGGTCGCGCTGGAACGGAGCCTCGGCAAGGCCGGCGTGCTCGATCTCTACCTGGCCCTCGCCCCCTATGGCGGCCCGGTCGAGGGGATCCGGTCGGCGAGCCTCGCCTATTTCGGCCGCGAGCCCGCTCGCCTGTCCTTCGCCGAGAGCGCGCTCCTCGTCGCCCTGCCGCAATCGCCCGAGGCGCGCCGGCCCGACCGCTTCGCCGCCAACGCCAAGCGCGCCCGCGACCGGGTGCTCGACATCGCCGCGGAACGGGGCGTGCTGACCCCGAACGAGGCGCGGGCCGCCAAGGCCGAGCCGGTGCCGGCCACGCGAAAACACTTCCCGATGCTGGCGGCCCATGCCGCCGAGCAGGCCCTCGCCGCCGACCCGGATGCGCGAGTGCAGCACCTCACCCTCGATGCCCGCCTTCAGGCCAGCCTCGAGGCGCTGGCCGCCGAGCGCGCGGCGGCCGCCGGCCCGGCCTTGTCCGCCGCGATTCTCGCCATCGATAACCGCACGGGCGCGGTGCTCGCCCATGTCGGCAGTGCCGGCTATCTCGACGGGGCCCGGGCCGGCGCGGTCGATGCCACCCAGGCCGTGCGCTCGCCGGGCTCGGCGCTCAAACCCTTCATCTACGCGCTCGCCTTCGAGAACGGGCTCGCGCATCCGGAGACCCTCCTCGACGACCGCCCGGCCCGCTTCGCCGCGAGCTACGCGCCGGAAAACTTCGACATGGGCTATCGCGGCACGGTGACGGCGCGGTTCGCGCTGCAGCAATCCCTCAACCTGCCCGCCGTCGATCTGCTGGATGCGGTCGGCGCGGCCCGCTTCGTCGCGCGGTTGCGGGGAGCGGGAGCGACGATCCTGCTGCCGCGCGACACCGCGCCCGGCCTGCCGGTGGCGCTGGGCGGCCTGGGCATCACCCTCACCGATCTCGCCCGCCTCTATGCCGGACTGGCGCGGTCCGGCACCGTGCCGGCCCTGCTGCGGCGCCTCGACGGGGCCGCTCCGCCGGAGCCGGAGCGCCGCATCGCCGATCCGGTCGCGGCCTGGTACGTCGCCGACATCCTGCGCGGCGCCCCGCCGCCGGAGAATGCCCTGCCGGGGAGGATCAGCTTCAAGACCGGCACCTCCTACGGCTACCGCGATGCCTGGGCGGTGGGGTTCGATGCCCGCGTGACCATCGCCGTCTGGATCGGGCGGCCGGACGGCGCCTCGGTGCCGGGCCTGATCGGCCGCAGCCACGCCGCGCCGATCCTGTTCGACGCCTTCGCCCGGTTCGGCGGCGAGCCGGAGCCGCTGCCCCGACCCTGGCTCTTATCCACATCTGCAGCTGTCGACGAAAAGGTCGGGGCGAATTAGATGCGA
>NZ_NKUI01000351.1 GCF_014845115.1 Methylorubrum zatmanii
CGCCGCCAGGGCGGCCCGGAGGCTTGCGACCGATACGAGGTTGCGGCGCCCCATCTCGATGCCGCTGATCGCGCAGATCCCGCGCTTCTTTCCCGCGACCGCCGGTTGGGGTTCCGCATCCAGGGCCATCAGGCCCCGGTCAGGCTCATCGGCCTCGTCGGTCAGGCTCACAGGGTGCCCATCACATCGCCGCGGAATCCGTAGACCGTCCGCGTACCCGAGAAGGGCACCAGAGTCACGGCGCGGGTCGAGCCGGGCTCGAACCGCACGGCGGTTCCCGGCGCGATGTCGAGGCGCATGCCGCGGGCCTTCTCACGGTCGAACACCAGACCGGGATTGACCTCGAAGAAATGGTAGTGGGAGCCGACCTGGATCGGCCGGTCGCCGGTATTGGCGACCTCGACGGTCACCGGCTCGGCGCCCGCGTTGAAGACGATGTCGCCGGGCTGCGTGGTCACCGTGCCGGGCACCTCCGCCGAGGGCGCGCCGCGGATCGGATGGTGGACCGTGACGAGCTTGGTCCCGTCGGGAAAAGTGGCCTCCACTTGGATGTCGTGGATCATCTCGGCCACCCCCTCCATCACCTGGGAGGCGTCGAGGACGGTGGCGCCCGTCTGCATCAGCTCGGCGACGG
>NZ_NKUI01000352.1 GCF_014845115.1 Methylorubrum zatmanii
GCGCTGGCGCGGCGCAACCTTTCCGCCGGGCTATGCCGGGAGCGGCCCATGGGAACCGGACGCGTTCGACCCGGAATAGGGGCACTCGCGGCATCGGATGGCACAACGCGCAAAACGGCACTCGCAGGGGCGGGCACCGTTACGGGGTTGTCGATAAACTGGCTCCGCCGGGCTTGGCGGGAAGACGAGACGGGATCGGCCCGTCAAGCCGCCGTGTCAGCGGATCCGGCCGGGGCGGGCAGGCTCGAACACGATGCGGCGGTGATAAGCGCACCAGCTCTTGCCATCGGCCACGGGAGCGCCGCAGCAGACAGCCTGATCGCTCGGCTCGCCGATGATGAACTTGCAGACGAAGGTGCCGGATTGCGCGAAGGGGACACGGAGATCGGGGGAGGGCTCGGCAATCGCATTGGCCTCGCCGGCTTGCGGCAGGCGGAAAAGCTGGTTCATCGGGCGGACACTCGGTGTTCGGTTTAGCTGTACCCGAGCGAGGGCGACGCCGCGCCCGACAGCTCGGTTGAGAGATCTCGGCCGGACTTTCGCTCCGGCTGAGGCGACGTCGTTCGGAGCCTGCCGAGAAGACGGGACCGGCATCGCGGACGCGGATGGAGCGTAAGTCGGCTGATAGTCTGGTGTAAGTAAACCCGATTCCCCGTTAAACAAGCCCTACGACGGCGCGACAGGTCCGCGCTGGAAGCAGGCTCTCCCGGAAGGATCCCCCGGAAAGCAGCAACCGCCCCGCCGACGCTTCCTTGCGACACGGCGGCGGCGAGGATATCCGGCCATCGTCGGACAAACCGCGCGCCTGAGGCCTCCGCATGCACGCTCTCGTCACCGGTTCGGCCGGTTTCATCGGCCATGCGTTGAGCCAGCGGCTGCTGGCGGCGGGCCATACCGTGACGGGTTTCGACGGGTTCTCGCCCTACTACGACGTCGCGCTCAAGCGAGCCCGCCACGGGCAGCTTGCGCATCATCCCGGCTTCGAAGAGATCGAAGGGCGGCTCGAAACGCCCGGCGCGCTGCTCGACGTGATGGCGCGCACCAAGCCCGATCTCGTCTTCCACCTCGCCGCGCAGGCCGGCGTCCGCTACAGCCTGATCGAGCCCGGCGCCTATGTCGAGGCGAACCTCGTCGGCTTCGCCAATCTGCTGGAGGCGGTCCGCGCCCATCCGGTCAGGCACCTGCTCGTCGCCTCCACCAGCTCGGCCTATGGCGGTAATGCCAGCGTGCCGTTCCGTGAGACCGACCGGGCGGTGTCGCCGCTCACCCTCTACGCCGCCTCGAAGCTCGCCAACGAGGCCATGGCGCATTCCTACGCCCACCTGTTCCGGGTGCCGACGACGGCGTTCCGCTTCTTCACCGTCTACGGGCCGTGGGGCCGGCCGGACATGGCGCTGTTCCTGTTCACCGCGAAGATCCTGGCCGGCGAGCCGATCGAGGTCTTCGGCGAGGGCGCGGCGGAGCGCGACTTCACCTATATCGACGATCTCGTCGATGCGATTCTCGCCCTGTCCGAGCGTCCGCCGCCG
>NZ_NKUI01000353.1 GCF_014845115.1 Methylorubrum zatmanii
TCGTCCTCGTCCGCCGGTTTCGACATTCGCATTCGCCTCGGTCTTCAGCGCATCGACAAGGAGTCCCAGGTCCGGGATGATGCGGCTGCCACGATACTGCGCCGGCCTCGCTCGAAAAGCCGGCAACCCAATTCGGAGCAAAACTCCATATCCCATGTGAGGGCGGAAGAAACCGGGGCTCGCGCCGGCTCGATACTTTCGTGCACGCGGCCGCACAGCTTAGACGGCCGGGCGTCCTACTCAGCCGGAGGGCGGCGTGAGGATGACTTTACCCTCGAACGGGTTGCTCCGGCTGTTGGCGCCGGTGCAGGCGAAGGGCTTCTCGCCAGCGGAGATCGTGCGCAGGCGAAGCGTGCCCTTGCCCTCCCGCTTGACCGTGTAGCCCTTCTCGCTGGCGACGTGAACGAGATCGCCATCGGCGTGCAGCACGCGTCCATTCTCGAACTGACCCGGCATGGTGATCGTCACCGGCTGGTCGGCGCGGCTGACCACGTTGAGGGCTATGTTGGTCTCGGCGGGCAGGCGCAGCTCGGCGGGCTGGCAGACCGGATGGCCGTCCCGCATCTCGATGGTCAATTCCACCGGCGGCATCGCATCGCTCGCGGGCGGCGGCAGTGGCTTGCCCTGCGCGAGGGCGGCAGAGGACAGGCCGAGAACCGGAAGGGCGGAAAGCAGGACGCTTCGCACGAGGGCGGGGGCGGGACGGCGACGCATGCGCGGACATTCCTTGCGGGGATAAGGGG
>NZ_NKUI01000354.1 GCF_014845115.1 Methylorubrum zatmanii
TGCGGCCGGCGATCCGGCCCCGACACGTCTCTCGGCTGGGCGGCGAGTGTCAACATACGTTGACACTATGGCTCGGAAATTCGTCAGCGCAAGAGGACTCTCACGGAGTCGCCGTTTGCGCCGTTTCGGCCTCCGCGAGGATGAGCCCCGCCACGCGCTCCGGTGCTTCCTCGTGGGCCAGATGGCCGAGGCCGCGCAGCAACTCGACCCGGGCATTCGGCAAACGCTCGCGCAGGGTGAAGGCGTCCTCCGGCTTGATCGCCTTGTCGTCACCGCCGACGATCAGCAGGGTGCGGGTCGTGAGGCCCGGCAGGTCGCGTGACAGAGCCGGCAGGTCCCAATTCGCCATCATCCCGAGCGCCCCCGAGACATGGCCGGGGCGGGTGAACAGCCGGCGGTAGAGGTCGAGGCCCTGCGGATCGAGACGCGAGCCGGTGCCGTCGATGAGCCGGCGCACCGCCGCCCGGTCGGCGCTCCAGGCGAAGACCTTCGGGGTGATCGGGTTGAGGAACAGCACGCGAGCGATGCTCGGGAACAGAATGTTGGCGATGCCGGGAAACGGCGTGAGCGCGCCGTTGATCGCTACGAGCAGATCGGGGGCGATGCGCCGGTCGAG
>NZ_NKUI01000355.1 GCF_014845115.1 Methylorubrum zatmanii
GGCAGCCCGCTGACCCGGGTCCCACGTAAGCAAGGACCGCCAGCGTTTCAGGGCCCCTCCCCCCTGCCGGCGGCCGGCGCGGCGGCCCCGGCCGTGTGCGCCGGCCGCGGCCCTGGCGCCCACCACCGCCAAGACCGGTGCGGGCCATCCCGGCGCCGTGCCCTCCCCCATGGTCGGCACCGCCTATCTGCGCCCCTCACCGGACGCCAAGCCGTTCATCGAAATCGGCACGAAGGTCCAGGCCGGCGACAAGCTGCTGCTGGTCGAGGCCATGAAGACCTTCAACGAAATCGTCGCGCCCCGCGCCGGTACGGTGACCGCGATCTTCGTCGAGGACGGGATGCCGGTCGAGTACGGCGAAGCCCTCCTCGTTCTCGAGTAGCCTCCCCGCGATGTTCGATAAGATCCTGATCGCCAACCGCGGCGAGATCGCGCTCCGCATCCTGCGGGCGGCGAAGGAACTCGGTATCGCCACCGTCGCGGTCCACTCGACGGCGGATGCCGACGCCATGCATGTGCGGCTTGCCGACGAGAGCGTCTGCATCGGCCCGCCCGCCGCCCGCGACAGCTACCTCAACATCCCCTCGATCATCGCGGCCTGCGAGATCACCGGGGCGGATGCGGTGCATCCGGGCTACGGCTTCCTGTCCGAGAACGCCCGCTTCGCCGACGTGCTGGCCCATCACAATATCGGCTTCATCGGCCCCAAGGCCGACCATATCCGGGTGATGGGCGACAAGATCGAGGCCAAGCGCACCGCCAAGCGCCTCGG
>NZ_NKUI01000356.1 GCF_014845115.1 Methylorubrum zatmanii
CGGCGGCGGCCACCGTCATCGCCGAAGGCGAGGTGATGCAGCTCACCGCCGCCAAGAACACCGAGACCAGCGAGGACGAGTATCTCGCCGTGATCCGCGGCAAGACGGCGGAGCTGTTCGCGGCGGCCTGCGAGGTCGGCCCGGTCCTGGCCGGGCGGCCCGAGGCGGAACAGGTGGCCTGCCGCGCCTACGGCATGAATCTCGGCATCGCCTTCCAGCTGATCGACGACGTGCTCGATTACGGCGGCACCAGCGCGGCGCTCGGAAAGAATGTCGGCGACGATTTCCGCGAGGGCAAGATCACCCTGCCGATCGTGCTGGCCCTGCGCCGAGGTACGGACGAGGAGCGCGCCTTCTGGCGCCGCACCCTGGAGCGGGAAGAGCTGGAGGACGGCGACCTCGAACAGGCGCTCGCCATCCTGCGCCGCAACCGCGCCCTCGAGGACACCATCACCCGCGCCCACCATTACGGCACCATGGCCCGCGAAGCCCTCGCACCGCTCCCGAATGGGGCGATGAAGTCGGCGCTGCTGCAGGTCGTCGATTTCTGCATCGCCCGGGCGCACTGACGCGCCCGCGTCCGGCGCGGCCTCAG
>NZ_NKUI01000357.1 GCF_014845115.1 Methylorubrum zatmanii
CCGCCCTCGTCCTGCTGCCAATAGGCGACCGCGTGGCCGGCGGCCTTGGCGCCGCGCCATTGCTCGCGGGCGCGGAGCAGGGCGTCGGTATCGGTGCCGTCGAACAGGATGCAGATCCGCTGATAGCTCTGCGCATCCTCCGGCAGGTCCGCCCCCTCCACGAGGAAGCGGATCGAGGCGCCGTTGGGGTTGGTGTCCCGCAGGGTGAGCACGACCGGCTGGGTCGCCGCATCCGTGTCCCGGTCGGTGCCGTGGGGCAGGAAACTCTCGTCGGTATAGGTCCACAGGCCGTCGTCGAGCGCCTGGAGCCGCTCCTCGCTCACGGCCTGGATGGCCGCCTGCCAGCCGCGCTCCAGCGACTTCTCGACGAGGCTCGGCAGCACCTTTTCGAGGGGCTGTCGCTGGAGGTGGTAGAACAGGATCTCGGTCACGGCTGCGCTGAATATAGCGTTTCTCCGCCGATCGGCAGTGCGGACGGAGCGTCGCGGGCGATCATCCGGGCAAATGCGGCTTCGGCGAAAAATATCTCTCTGAACAATGGCGCGAGGGGTGGGTTCGCCTCCTGAGACCCCATCAGGGAAGGAAGATACCATGCCGACCAAGATCGTCGCCCTGGCCGCCGCGCTGACCCTCGCCGTCTCCGCCGCAGCCCTGGCCCAGTCCAGCACCGGTAAGGGCGGCACCGGGGGCACCACGGACAGTGCCAGCCCCATGCGGAACAACACCGGCAACGACACCGACACCGGCATGGGCCGCTCGACGGGCGGGACCACCGGCTCGACCGGCACCATGGCACCCGGCTCGGCGACACCCGG
>NZ_NKUI01000358.1 GCF_014845115.1 Methylorubrum zatmanii
GCTGATCGCGGACCTCCTCAACCCGGAGAACGGCCTGCCCAAGGCCTTGCGCGCCGACCTCGTCGCCATCGGCATGTGGACCATGCGCGAGGTGGGGGAGGTCCTGAGCACCCCCGAGCGCAGCCTCGCGGCACTGATCGAGGTCAACACCTCGATCCGAGACGGCCTGCGATAGGAAACGGACCATGCCGCGCGACAACAGCCGAGCCCCGGGCGGGAGCATGCATCTGAGCCTGAAGGCGGGTGAGCGCGTCTATATCAACGGGGCGGTGGTGCGCGTCGATCGCAAGGTCTCCCTCGAACTGATGAACGACGCGACCTTCCTTCTGGAGGGCCATGTCCTGCAGGCCGAGCAGGCGATGACGCCCCTGCGCCAGCTCTACTTCGCCGCGCAGACCATGCTGATCGCCCCGAACCAGGCCGGCCCGGCCCGGCTGCTGTATCAGCGGATCGAGGACGGGATCCTTGCCGCCACCACGGAAGCTGCGATCCGGGACGGGCTGAAGGCGGCGCATACCCTCATCGAGACCGGCCGGATCTTCGAGGCGCTGAAGCTGATCCGCGGGCTCTACACCGCGGAGGCCACCCTGCTCGGGGAGACGGAGGCGATTGCCGACGCCCCCGTCCCTGCCCTCCTGCCGGCCACACGGC
>NZ_NKUI01000359.1 GCF_014845115.1 Methylorubrum zatmanii
CTTTCCAGGGATGGGCCGGGCAAGAACCGGCAAGGATTGAACCGGCAAGGATTGAGCAAGAACCGGCCAAGAACCGGCCATGAACCGGTGAGGGCCTGGCCGGAGCCGGCAGATTCTGCCGGGAGGCCGGCAGTTCCGGCCCCGCCCGGCTGGCGCCGCTCTCTCGCCTTTGAAATTTCCTCTGCCGTATCAATGCTTAAGCCAGGGGCTCCGGTTGGTGCGGGGCTTGCTCGGGATCAAACCGGCTTCGGCCCCAGGGGACGGACGGCATGGCGGTTTCACGGGCAGATCTGGCGGAGGTGTTTCTACGGCCGGCCGTGCGGCCCGCCGCCGCGCAGGCGAAGGTCGGCGCGGCCCGCTTCACCGTGGAGAGCGCGGAGCGGAAGCCGGCGGCACCGGCGCGTCCCATTGTCCGCCGGGAGGAGCCCACCCCCGCTGACCGGACCGGGACCGAAGCCGGCAAGGAAGTCGGCAAGGAAGCCAGCAGGACGGACAGGGCCGGATCGGCCGAGAGCCGGCCCTCCGCGCGCCCTGCCGAGCGCGCCCCACAGACGAAGTCTGCTCAGGGCAATCTCACCCAGGCGAGGACGGCGCGCGACCACGCCGCTTCTGCGCCGGGCCGGGCCCAGGATGTCGCGGCGAAGCCCGAGGCCCGGCTGCCGGAGCGAGCCGATGCTGCGGGGCCGGCGCAGCAGGCCTCGGCGGAGAAGGCCGCCGCCGAAGAGACCGGTGCCGCGTCCGCTTCGGAGACCGTGGACGAGAAGGGCGAGTCCGACGAGGCGTCGCGCGACGCGGAGGACGCCGCTGCGAAGACCGATCCGGGCGCTCTCCTCGCCCCTCCCCTGACGCCGCCCGCCCCCTCCGCCTCGCCCGCCGATTCCTCCCCCGTCGCCGTCACCGGCGCCGGTAAAGCAGGCACGTCCGAAGTCGGGCCCGTGCGGCCGGGCTGCCGCCCGGAACGGGACGG
>NZ_NKUI01000036.1 GCF_014845115.1 Methylorubrum zatmanii
TTTGTCCCTGACTCTTAGTGATCGTATTCCGTCCATCCGGCACCATAGGAGGGTGAGGATCGAAGATTGACAGACCATGTTCCGTCGAACCGCCGCCGATATCTCCGTCGGCCCCGCCTACGCTAACATGGCCGATGCGCGCTTGTGCCGAGGTTCGAGCACCGTCCGGCCGTGGGAGCGACCGCAAGGGATGGTATCGCCGCCCTCGGCCGTCGAAACCATGCGGGTTCCCACGGCGGAAGGACGTTTCCTTCGGCCCGGCGCGCCCTGATCTGCATCCAGCCTCGACCGTGGGAGAACGACCCGGCATGTCTCGACAGGGCGCAGGTTCTGGCGACGTGCGACGCGGGCAGGAGTGCGTCCGATGACCCTCTGTGCGGCCAGCCTCGACACCGCACCGATCCTCTCGGCCGATCTCCTCGCGGTAAAGCAGATCGCGGCGATACCGGCGATGCTGGAGATCATCTGCCGCTCCACCGGCCTGGGCTTCGCCGCCGTCGCCCGGGTGACCGATGACGACTGGATTGCCTGCCGGGTTCAGGATGAGATTGGCTGCGGCATCACCGCCAGCGACACGCTGCGTGCCGAGACGACGCTCTGCGACGAGGTTCGCCGCCTCCGACGGCCGATCGTCATCGACGATGTCCTCGCGGACAAATCCTACCGCGATCATCCGGCACCGGAGCGGTACGGTTATCGCAGCTACATCTCCTTCCCGATCCTGTGGGCGGACGGAGACGTCTTCGGAACCCTCTGCGCCCTCGGACCGGACCCGGCCAAGCTCGATACTCCGGGCATTCGGGGCATGTTCCGGCAATTCGCGAACCTGATTGGCCTGCACCTCGACGCCGAGCGCAAACCGACCGTGGCGGGGCTCCGCCTCCGCGAAGAGGCGGGGGCGGCGAGG
Organism: Methylorubrum zatmanii; assembly: GCF_014845115.1. GTDB lineage: Bacteria > Pseudomonadota > Alphaproteobacteria > Rhizobiales > Beijerinckiaceae > Methylobacterium > Methylobacterium zatmanii. Next base: position 908 of record NZ_NKUI01000036.1, read on the forward strand.
GAGCGAAACGCCATCCTAACCGCTCTGATCGAGCATCTGCCGATCGGCGCCGGCCTGTTCGCGTCGGACGGCCGGGCGCTCGTGACGAATGCCGGCCTGCGTCGCTTCCTGACACAGGACCGCCCGCTCTCCGCCGACCGCGATGGACGCGTGTACTGGACCGGAAACGCAGCGGGAGACGGTGATTCCGCAAGGCCGGACGACCCGTTCACGCGGGCCCTGCACGGGGAAACCGTCATCGGTGCGCACGTCCTTCGCCGGATGGAGGACGGCGCCGACCACTGGAATCGGGTCAGCGCCCTGCCGGTTCCGGGCGACCCGGGCGGAACCGGCCGGTGGGCATCGGCCAGCGGGGAGGAGCCCGCCGTCATCCTCCTCGTCGAGGAGAGGCAGGAGATCAAGCGGACGGAGGACGCGCTGCGACAGAGCGAGGCCCGTCTCCAGGCCGCCATCGATCTGGCAGGGTTGTCGTCCTATAGCTGGGATCTGGAGAAGGGTACGCTGCTCTGGGACACGCGTCTCAAGGCGATGTGGGGCCTCACGCCGGAGGCTTCCATCGATCAGGAACTCTGGCTGTCCGCGATCCACGCCGAGGACCGGCCGCGGGTAGAGGAGGCGATCGCCCGCTGCCGCGATCCTTCGGGCGACGGCATCTACCACGTCGAGTATCGGGTCATCGGGATCGGCGACGGGATCGAGCGCTGGGTCTCCAGCCATGGCCGCACCCTGTTCGAGGACGGTCGGCCCACCGGCTTCACCGGAGTGGCCCTCGACATCACGGAGCGCAAGCGGTCCGAGGCGAGCCTGCGCGAGAGCGAGGAGCGGTTCCGGCGCTTCGCCGAACACTCGACCAACGTCCTCTGGCTCGCCGATCTCGAGAGCCGGAGCGTCGACTACATCAGCCGCGCCTTTCAACCGGTCTGGGGCATGGCGCCGGAGGCGCTGGTCAGCATCGACCACTGGCTCGAGACGATCCACCCCGACGATCGTGACAGCGCCGACCGGACGGTGGAACGGGTCAGCGGGGGCGAACTCGTCGTGCTGGAATATCGCATCGTGCGTCCGGGAGACGGGGCGGTGCGACGGATCCGCGACACGTTCTTCCCGATCCGCGGCGAAGACGGCCGTATCCGCCGCATCGGCGGCATCGCCGAGGATGTGACGGGCCATACCGGTGCACGGGTCTACCTCGTCGCCGAGGACGGCGCGGCGCGGCAGGGGCTGATCGCCCTGCTTCAGCCGGCCGGCTACGAAATGCAGATCTTCGACAACGCGGCCGCTCTGGCGGAGGTCGCCGCCTCCCTGCAGCCCGGCTGCGTCGTCCTCGACATCGAGGCGGCGGGCCCGGACAGCCTCACTGTGGCACGCTCCCTCAAGGCCGAGCGCCTCAACCTGCCCGTGCTCGTGCTCGGCAGCAGCCATGGCGATGTCGGCGTCGGGGTCCGCGCCATGAAGGCCGGGGCCGTCGATTATCTCGAGAAGCCCTGGCAGCCCATGGCGCTGCTGACCGCCGTCGCCGCCACGCTCGCCGACCTGCGCACCGACACCGAGCGCAGCCGCGCCCACGACGAAACCAGGGCGCGCATCGCGGCTCTGTCCGCCCGGGAGCGGGAAGTGCTGGAAGGGTTGCTGGCGGGTGGCACCAACAAGACGATCGGTCGCGCCCTGGGCCTCAGCCCTCGGACCGTCGAGATCCATCGGTCCCATGTCATGGAGATTCTCGGGGCGCGGACCCTGCCGGAAGCCGTGCTGATGGCGGCCGAGGCGGGCGTGCGACCGACCACTATCCTCTGAAGCGCGACGACATCCCGGATCCGTCCTGCTGAGGCGCGAGACGTGGCCTTCGCCGGTTCAGGCGGCCGGGCGGTCTCCGGAGGCCGCGTGCAGCGGAACCGCGGCGGGTTCGAGATAGGATGCGTCGTATTCGGCGAGCGTGCTCAATCCGTCCGGCTTCAGAATCGTCAGCTTGCGGCCGGTGAGTTCGATCAGCCCATCGCGGCGCAGCTTCTGCATGACGCGGTTGATATGGACACAGGACATGCCGAGCGTGTCGGCGAGGTCGGCCTGCGTGATCGGGAAGCTGTACTGGTTCTCGGAGGCGAGACCGGCTTTCTGCAGGCGCATCAGCATCTCGCACAAGAAATGCGCCAGACGCTCGGGGCCGGAGCGGGATCCGAGATTCGTCACCCATTCGCGCAGGGTCGCCATCTCCGTCAGCTTCGCCATCCGCAGGGCGCGGGCGATGCGCGGGCGCCGCCTGATCAGATCCTCGTAATCGGCGCGCGGGATGGTGGTGAGCCGGCAGACCGTCAGCGTCGCCAGGGCACAATCCACCGGAAGGCGGAATTCGAGATCGAGATCGAACAGGTCGCCGGGCAGGAGATAAGCGGTGATCTGGCGCCGGCCGTTCGGCAGGAACTTGTAGCGGCAGGCGAACCCTTCGAGCACCAGGATCGCGCTGTCCGGAACGTCGGATTGATGCAGGATCGGTGTCTGCGCCGGGAAGCGGCGGCCTGCGGCTGCGAGGTCTTCCAGGGCGGCGTGGTCACTGGAGGTCAGGTCCACGAAAGAAGCCAGCTTGCGCGACAGGGGATCGATGCTCAGCCCTCCCGCAGAACCGTTGCGGAGCGTGTCCTCGGTCCCCGCGGAGAAGTCACGCAAATTCTGGGCTCTCGCATCATAGGCCGGCGGTCGGACCGCTGCCGACATGATCAGCGGGCCGTCGAGGCGATCCGGTCTGGTCTGCCGCATTCGCATTCAACACTCGATCGCATAGGCCGTCGCATTATGCAGGGTTCGCGGCACAGCGGCATCCGGCACCTACCTAAGGTGGTCTCCCATATCAGGGGTGCTGCGCCGCGTCGCTGCCCCATACCGATTGGGAAGCCGTGTCGTATCAAATCCGGTTGATCCCTTCGGGATGGCGGATGTGGGCTTCGCTCAAACGCCGCGCCGGCTGGCTGAGACGGAACCCGCTCCGATCAAGCGGATTCCGTGTCCGTCGCCGATGGCGTCGGGGAGCCTGGATCGATAACCTATAGCAATCTCGGGCGCATGCGTCCCGCCCGGCTGGCGTGTTCTCCTTCTCCCCGCACGCAGGGATCCGGCGGTACCCCTGCTCCAGACCGGGTGCGAACGAGAGACGACGGGTTCCGAGACGCGCTGACGATGATCCATACCGGCTACAATACGGCCCTGGTGGCGCTCTCGATCGCCATCGCCGTGCTGGCTTCCTACACGGCGCTCGACCTCGGCGGGCGCGTGCGTTCCTCTGCCTCCGGCCTGCGCTGGGTCTGGCTGCTCGGCGCCGCCCTGGCGATGGGCGGCGGCATCTGGTCGATGCATTTCGTGGGCATGCTGGCCTTCGAGATGGGGCTGCCCGCAGCCTATGACCTCGATGTCACGCTCGCCTCCCTGCTCATCGCCATCGGCGTCACCGGCGCCGCCCTGGCTTGGGTCGGCCGCAGCCGGGCCGGCCCCCGGGATGTGCTCATCGCCGGGCCGGTCATGGGGGTCGGGATCGCCTCCATGCATTACACCGGCATGGCCGCGATGCGGGTGCCCGGCCATTTCGCCTACAGCCTTCCGGTGGTGGCGCTCTCGGTCGGCATCGCCGCCGCTGCCGCCAGCGTCGCCCTCTGGCTCACCTTCAGGCCGACGAATGTCTGGCAGAAGATGGCAGCGGCCCTCGTCATGGGCATTGCCGTGGCCGGCATGCATTACACCGGCATGGCGGCGGCGACCTTCAGCGCCGAACAGGCCAGCGCCCACGCGGCGCATGTCGCCGCGACCCGTGTCGATCAACAGAACCTCGCCCTCTACGTGGCCGGGGCGACCTTCGTGATCCTGTTCCTCGCCATGCTCGCCTCGGCGGTCGATCAGCAGCGGATTCAGGAAGAGCTGCGGGCGAGCGAGGAGCGCTTCCGGGCAGCGGTGCAGGCGGTGCGCGGTGTGCTCTGGACCAACGATCCGCAGGGCCGGATGGCCGGCGAGCAACCGGGCTGGGCGGCGCTGACGGGACAAAGCCGGGACGAGTACCAGGGGTTCGGCTGGTCGGAGGCCGTTCATCCGGACGACCGGGAAGCCAGCATCGCGGCCTGGAACGCGACGGTCGCCGCCCGCCGCACCTTCATCCACGAGCACCGGGTGCGCGCCCGCGACGGCCTGTGGCGCCATTTCTCGATCCGCGCGGTGCCGGTACTCGACGCACACGGCGCCATCCGCGAATGGGTCGGCGTCCATACCGACATCACCGAGCAGCGTGAGGCGGAGGCCGAGCTGCGCGAGTCGAACGACGAGATCCAGCGCTACGCCTATATCGTCAGCCACGATCTGCGCGCGCCGCTCGTCAACGTGATGGGTTTCACCAGCGAGCTGGAGGCGACCCGCGAGGAGGTGCGCGCCCTGCTGCGCGACCATCCCCAGGCGCAGCGGATCGACGAGGAGATGGGCGAAGCTCTCGGCTTCATCCAGGCGGCGATCGTCAAGATGGAGCGCCTGATCGCGGCCATCCTGAAGCTGTCACGGGAGGGCCGGCGCCGATTCGCGCCCGAGCCGCTCGACATGACGGCCCTGATCCGCGGTATCGCCGACGCGCAGCGTCACCAGGCCGACCGCAGGGGCGCGACGGTGACGGTGGCGCAGGACCTGCCCGGGATCGTCGCCGACCGCCTCGCCATCGAACAGGTCTTCGGCAATCTGATCGACAACGCGGTGAAGTACCTCGATCCCGCCCGGCCCGGATCGATCAGGATCACGGCCAAGCCGGCTCCGGGCAATCGCGTCCGGTTCGCCGTCGCCGATAACGGCCGGGGCATCGCCCCGAAGGACCATGCCCGCGTCTTCGAACTGTTCCGGCGGGCCGGTGCGCAGGACCAGCCGGGGGAAGGGATCGGGCTCGCCAGCGTGAAAGCCCTGGTGCGCGCCCTCGGCGG
>NZ_NKUI01000360.1 GCF_014845115.1 Methylorubrum zatmanii
AAATCCTGCATAGCTCGGGCCGCCTTCTGCTCCTCGGCGAGCGGGGCAGCGATGGCCAACACCGCGTCCACGACCGGTACTGGTATGACGCGCTCGGCCGCGGGCCGGTCCGCGGCGCGCAGCAGCGCCGCTTCTGCGGCAGCGATCCCCGGCGTCGTCCAGCAGGCCTCCCGCTCAGCCTGCACCAGGCGCACGAGCTGGCCGGACCGCTCCAGCTCCGCCAATTCGTCCCGCACCGCCACGAGTCCGTGTCCCTGCAGCGCCGCCTCGTCGAGCGCCCGCTCGATCAGGCTTCGGCGCGTGAGCACGTTCTCATGTCGGAGCAGGGCGGAGGCTGCGCGTGCCACAGGCGTCGCGCCGGCGATCTCGGGCGGATCGAAGGCAGGCTCCGGCGCACGCTCGGCTCTATGCTCCCGGGCCGGCTCCCGCGCTGCAGTGCGCACCGCGACCCATGGGTCGTGCGCGAGCGCGGTGAACTCGGCGCGCCAGCGCGCCTCCAGCGCCGGCCCGGTCGGCAGATCGGCCTTGGCGCCGCGGGTGGCGAGCGCCGCCACCTCCTTCTGCGCTCCAGAGGCGGCAGCCCGATCGCCACCGACCCGCGCCTCGATCGCGGCCGAGCGCTTCGAGAAGGCCTCGATCACCGCATCGGGAATGCCGGCGATCTCGAACTGCCCCTGGCCCGCTGGACGCAAGGACAGGCCGAGCTCGCCCACCAGGCGCTCGGCCAGCGCGGCCCGGTAGGCGCTGCCGACCACGAGCTGCCACCGGTAGAGCCGTTCCGGTTCCAGGGTCCTAGGTTTTTTATCCTTAGATACAGCGGCGTTGATCAACACGCAGTGCGTGTGGCAATTCGGGTCACCGGCCCGCGACGTGTAGTGATCGAAGCGCCCGGCCATCAGGCCGGCCGGCGCCTCGCGCCGGTGACCGCCGGCCCCGAGCCGGACCTCGACCAGCTCCTCCACGCACAGGAAGCCGAGCGCCTCCTCGACGGCCGCGGCGTGGATGGCCTCCAGCTGCGCCCGTGCCTCGGCATCCCCCGCGGCCCAGAGCAGCGATACCGTCTTGGGTGCGGTCAGGGTCAGGTCCCAGCCCGCCCGGTGCCCCGCCCCGGCCCCGCGCACCAGCG
>NZ_NKUI01000361.1 GCF_014845115.1 Methylorubrum zatmanii
CCCGCAGGGCCAAATGCCGCGCAGAGCCAGCGACGGTCGCAACTGCCGAGCCGCGCGGCCAGGCCAGGCGCCAAGGTCTTGCTTCGTGTGCAAAAGCCCCGGCTCGAGAGGGGAGGGGGTGTCCCCGGTCGAACCGCGTCGGGCGATCCCGCTCCCGCGCTGCCTGTTCGGATCGGGCAGCGCCCCCGGCTCGCTGCAGCTTCCGCCTCGCGACCCGCGGACCGGGCTGCCTCACTTCCAATAACCGGACGAGCGCTCACCGGCTTCCGGGATTCGGGGTAGGCCGATACGCTTCCGCCGGGAGATCGCGTGAAAGGCTTTCGCTGGTCGAGCGACCGGGAGCCGGGCTCGGCATCAGGTCGCGCCCCTGCGGCTCGCCCGGCTTCGGCACGTCGGTGATGAAGCGCTGCGTGCCGCCCGGTGCCGCATTGGAGGCCGGCGGCTCTGTGGCCGGGGCGGCGCCTTCCGGATTCGTCGGAGCGAGGTAGCGGCGGCCGGCGTCACCGGGTGTCGGCGCCGGTGGCCGGAGCGCGGGCGCGGCTTGCGGGGGAGACGGCACCGGTTTCGGCGCGACCTCGGGCGGCGGCGTGGGGGCCGCGGGGCGATTGGCTTGCTGCTTCACGGGCGCGGGGCCCGCCCGTCGAGGAGCAGGGCGCGGCCGGACCGGCGCGGAGCGGACGGTTCCTCCCTCGCCGGGGAGGGTGATGGTCATCCGCTCGACCGAGGCGACGAGATCGTCGAGACTCGCCTGCGCGGTACGGCACAGGCGGATCCGGAGCGACAGGGCGCGGCGGCCGGCGGTCGGCGCGATACCGGCATCGAACAGGCCGGTCCGGCTCGCGACCCGCTGGGCCGCGCTCGCGCGCTCGAACCATTGCCACGCGTAGAGGCAGTCCGCCCCGAGCGCCAGGCCGATCGGCCCGTAGGCGTTGCGCCGGGGCGCCACGATGCGCATGACCTGTCCGGGAAAGCGGACGGCGATCTCACCCTCGATGCCGAACTGGCTCGGCTTGGCCAGACGGGGCGGAAAGGCGAGGAGAAGGTCTCCGGTCTCGTTGCGCAGGCCGATCTCGGCATGGTTGCGGCCGTCGCCGCCCTCTAACCGGATGCGCTGATCGAAACCGTCGCGCAGGCGGGTCTCGACCACCCCGGCGACCGTGCCGGCACCGGGCAGGCGCAGGACGGGGGCGGTCTGGGCCAGGGCCGGTTCGGCGAAGGCGAGGATCAGCGCGGCCAAAGCCGCAAGGCTGCGCTTCGGCATGCTGCGAGAGCCGGTCGTCCCCTTCCGGGAACTGGCGCGATGACGCGGTTTCACGGAAAGCCCTTCCCGTTGGGTCCATTGCCCGAGGAGATCCGGGAGGGCACGGAGAAGCGGTCGCTCTCCGGCGAGGGGCCGCGGCTGCGCTCGGCCTGTTGATCCTGCCAGAGGGTGCCGGGCGGCGGGGTGCCGAGGCCTTCCGGCTTGTCGAGGCCGTTATAACCCGGCAGCAGGGTGAAGCCGTAGCGTTCGTAGGGCATGGGTCCCGCCCCGTTCACGCGCCGGGCCACCAGGGGCGGCCGTGCCGTCACGGGCTCGCGGGCATAGGAGCCGGGGGCCACCGGCTCGGAGAGGGCGCGCTGCAGGGAGGCCGGCGGATAGCGCAGGGGATTGTCGAGAGGAACCGCCAGGGGAAACTCGTTGCGTTGGACAGCCGGCGGCACCGCGCCGTTCCGGGTGCCGACAGTGGCCGCGTCCGGCCGGGGCACCCGGC
>NZ_NKUI01000362.1 GCF_014845115.1 Methylorubrum zatmanii
CCTCCTCCAGCCGGTGCAGGTAGGCGTCGAGATCGGCTTGAGAGGCCCAGGCGGTGCCGTAGATGCGCGTCAGCATCGGGTTGTTGGCATCACCGCGCCAATAGGCGCCCGCGACCTTCATCAGCTTGAAGGCGGTGCCGACCTTGCCGGTCGAGGTCATGTGCGGGCCGCGGCAGAGGTCGAACCACTCGCCCTGGCGATAGATCTTCAGATCCTCGCCAGGCGGAATCGCGTCGACCAGCTCGACCTTGTAGTTCTCGCCCTTGTCGGAAAACAGCTTCTTGACGTCGTCGCGCTTCCAGACTTCCTTGGTGAAGGGGGCGTCGCGCGCAATGATCTCGCGCATCTTCGCCTCGATCTTCGGAAAGTCCTCCGGCGTGAACGGCTCGTCCTTGGCGAAGTCGTAGTAGAAGCCGTTCTCGATCACCGGCCCGATGGTCACCTGCGTGCCGGGCCAGAGCGCCTGCACGGCCTCCGCCAGCACGTGCGCGCAATCGTGGCGAATCAGCTCCAGCGCCCGCGGGTCGTCGCGGGAGATGAACTCGATCGCGGCATCCCCCTCGATCGTGTCGTCGAGGTCGCGGACCGTGCCGTCGAGCGCCATGGCGACCGTGCGCTTGGCGAGCGACTTGGCGATGCCCTCCACCACGGTCCGGCCGGTCACCGCAGCGTCGTAGGCGCGGGTGTTGCCGTCGGGGAAGGTCAGGATGGGCATGATCGAACCGTGTTTTGGCCGTGCGCGGCCCCTTGAAGGGGAGGGCGGGTTTTCGGGAGGCGGGAGAAGTAAGTCAATGCTGACTTGCAATCCGGGACTCTGCTTACGCCCCCGCGCCCCAGAGCCAAGCCGCGCCACGAACGCCCCGGGG
>NZ_NKUI01000363.1 GCF_014845115.1 Methylorubrum zatmanii
GTCTATAGCGATCCCGGCCCATCCCTGGAAAGTCGGGGCCGGGATCGCTATAGACACTGCGTGCGTCCGGGTTTTCCAAGCCGGGGCATGCCCGAAGGCCCCGCCAACGGCCGGCAACGGCCCCGATCACCGGCCATGAATTCGCTCGATCTCCCGAAGCCTCCGCACGAGACGCGCGTCGTCGTCGCCATGTCGGGCGGCGTTGACTCGTCGGTGGTGGCCGGGCTGCTGAAGCGCGAGGGCTACGACGTCGTCGGCGTCACGCTCCAGCTCTACGATCACGGCGCCGCGACCCATCGCAAGGGCGCCTGCTGCGCCGGCCGCGACATCCACGACGCGCGCGCGGTCGCCGAGACCCTGGGCATCCCGCATTACGTCCTCGATTACGAGGACAAGTTCCGCGAATCGGTGATCGACCGCTTCGCCGAGAGCTACCTGTCCGGCGAGACGCCGATCCCGTGCGTCGAGTGCAACCGCTCGGTCAAGTTCCGCGACCTGCTCGCCCTCGCCCGCGACCTCGGCGCCGAGGCGCTGGCGACCGGGCATTACGTGGCGAGCCGGCCCCTGGCCGAGGGCGGCCGCGGCCTGTTCCGCGCCCTCGATCCGGCCCGCGACCAGAGCTACTTTCTCTACGCCACGACGCCCGAGCAGCTCGCTTTCCTGCGCTTCCCCTTGGGCGAGCGCCCGAAGGACGAGACCCGGGCGCTGGCCCGGGAACTCGGCCTCGCGGTGGCCGACAAGGCCGACAGCCAGGACATCTGCTTCGTGCCCCAGGGCGGCTATGCCGACGTGATCGCCAAGCTGCGGCCCGAGGCGGCCCGCCCCGGCGCGATCGTCGATCTCGACGGCCGCCACCTCGGCGAGCACGAGGGCATCATCCATTATACCGTGGGTCAGCGCCGGGGCCTCAAGCTCTCGGTCGGCGAACCGCTCTACGTGGTGCGCCTGGAGCCCGAGACCGCCCGCGTCGTCGTCGGTCCCCGCGCCGCCCTCGCCACCCGCCGCATCCGCCTCACCGACCTCAACTGGCTCGGGGGCGGGACACCGGAATCCCTCGCCGAGCTGCCGGTGGCGGTGCGGGTGCGCTCGACCCGCGAGCCGCGGCCGGCACGCCTGTCCTGGAACGCGGAAGCGGCCTGCGCCGAGGTCGAGCTGGTCGCGCCCGAGGACGGCGTCTCGCCGGGTCAGGCCTGCGTGATCTACGCCGATGACGGCCCGCGCGCCCAGGTGCTCGGCGGCGGCACCATCCGGCGCATCGGCGCGTTGCAGGCAGGCGCCGCCGAGGCGGCCTGATGGGAGCCCGTCGCGCCGCGCGGATTTCGGCGCTCCAAGTTTCCTCGATGGTCACGCGTCCCGTTCCGCCGCACGGCCTCCTGCCTGGGCGGAGGCCGATGTGAGCCGCTGTCAAAGAAGGTGACGGTCAACATGCTGAGAGAGCGGGAGCCCGAGGCCGGGCCCACCACCGAGCTGATGCGCAAGGCCTATGCCCGCTGGGCTCCGGTCTACGACGTCGTCTACGACAAGCTGACCGAGCCCGCCGCCCGCGCCGCGGTGCAGGCGGCGGTCGCCCACGGGCCGCGGGTGCTCGAGGCCGGCGTCGGCACCGGCCTGTCGCTCGGCTATTATCCCCGCGACAGCTTCGTCTGCGGCGTCGATCTCTCCGAGGACATGCTGAAGCGCGCCCGCAACAAGGTGCATCGCCGGGGGCTCACCCACGTCAAGGGCCTGCAGGTGATGGATGTCTGCCGCCTCGGCTACAAGGATGCGAGCTTCGACGCGGTGGTGGCGCAGTTCCTGATCACCCTGGTGCCGAACCCGGAGGCGGCGCTCACCGAGTTCCTGCGCGTGGTGCGGCCGGGGGGCGGCATCGTGCTCGCCAACCATTTCGGCCAGTCCAACGGGCCGGTCGCCCGCGTCGAGGAGATCGTGGCCCCGCTCTGCACCAAGATCGGCTGGTCCTCCGACTTCAAATCGACCCGGATCGAGGCCTGGGCCGAACGCAACGGCGTCGAGGTCGTCGGGCTCTCGCCGACCTTCCCCGGCGGCTTCTTCAAGATCCTGCGGATGCGCAAGAAGGGGTGACGAGGGATCGCGAACGCCGCGAGGGGAGAGGACCGATGACCCCAGGGGACCGGGACGGGGACCCGGGCGGCGCGTCGTCACAGCCGGAGGGCCCGCGCCGCCCCTGGCTGCGCTGGCTGCACGCTGCCCGGCCTCACCCCGCGCC
>NZ_NKUI01000364.1 GCF_014845115.1 Methylorubrum zatmanii
GCGGCGGTCGGGGCCCCCTTGTCGGCGAAGGGCGCCAGGGCATCGAGCCGCTTGGAATCCGGCGGTTCCAGGTTGCGCAGGCTGGCGAGCGCCTCCGGATAGGGCTGGCCGGCCTCGAGCGCCGTGGCGATCCGGTTGGCGGAGATCATCCGCAGCGCCGCCTGCACCGTGGCCTGCTTGGCGCTCTGATCGACCGTCTTGTCGAGGGCGGCGATCTTCTCCGCTTGCTCCTGCAGCTTGCGGTCCAGGTTCCGGCTCGCCTCGTCGACGCGGGTTTGCGCGGTCTCGGCCGCCTGCTTGCCGGCCTGGCTGGCCTCCTGCACCGCCTGGGTCGCCGCGGCGATCCGGCTGTCCAGGGATTTCTGCACCTCGTCGAGGCGCTTCGCCAGGGCGGCGTCGGCCGCCTCGTTGGCCTTGGTGCGGGACTCGACGTCGCCCTGAAGGGCGGCGAGCTTGCCCGCGACGTCGGCGGCCGGGTCCTTGGCGCCGTTCGTTTCGAGCGCCTTCACCCGCTCGTTCAGGGCGGCGAGCGCGGCCGGATCCGTGGTCTGTGCCGCCTTCACCTCCGCCG
>NZ_NKUI01000365.1 GCF_014845115.1 Methylorubrum zatmanii
GCGAGCAGCACCGCGTCGGTTCCGGCCCGATGGGCACCCCGCGGAGGCTGGCGCAGATGCAGGCGGCCGCCGAGAAACGAATCCGGCTCAGGGCTCATCGCGCAGTTCGGCGGCGAGGCCGGCATCGGTGAGGATGCGCCGGGCCTGGGCGGCGTGGTCGTCGGGCACCAGCAGGCGCCGGCCGAACATGCCGATCGAGCCCTCCATCATGCTCATATGCTCGTCGGCCACGAGAAGCGGAATCTCCGCTCCCTCCAACAGGGAGCGGGCGAAGCCGATCAGGACGATGTCGTTGCTGCGGATCAGTTCCGTCACGGCGCCAAGGCTCCCCTGGTGGCTCCTCCGGTTGGGGATCGTCGTAATCCCGGCCTCGCTCTTGTCCACCCCTTCCCACGCTCGTGCGGCATGGGCGCGTGTTGCAGTGCAGACGGCCCCGTGCGACAGGGGCAGCCGCAGGGCAGGGGTGCCGGCACGGTGCCGGCAAAGGTTTCCGGAGGCATCGCGCTTGGGCGTCGTCGTTTCCCTCGATGAAGGCCGCTCCGATCCGGAGGCCAGCCTCACCGATCTCGTCGGCCTGGTCGCGGCCGGGATGGAGCGGGTGAACGCGACGATCCTGTCGCGCACGGGCTCCGACGTGGCGATGATCCCCGAGGTTGCCAACCATCTGATCGCCTCAGGCGGCAAGCGCCTGCGCCCGATC
>NZ_NKUI01000366.1 GCF_014845115.1 Methylorubrum zatmanii
GGCTGCTCGATCCTGCCGGCTGCGGGTCCGACGACCTCGGCGATTGAGTCGGGGGCGGATGTGTCCACCGCCGAGGGCCTGTTCGCCCGCTACGAGATCATCGACGTGGACAGCGCCCTGATCGAGGCCCTGCGCACCCGCCCCCTGGACAGCCTGCTCGTCACCTTCGGCGACAACCGCCCGGCGGTCGAGCCGGTGATCGGCATCGGCGACTTCGTCGCGGTGCAGGTCTGGGAGGCCGGCTCCGGCGGCCTGTTCTCCGGTCCGCTGGTGGCCGACCGCTTCTCCGCCGGCTCCAAATCCGCCCTGATCCCCGAGCAGGTGGTGGGCCAGGACGGCTCGATCAGCGTGCCCTATGCCGGGCGCATCAAGGTCGCCGGCCGCCGCACCCAGGACGTCCAGGGCCTGATCGAGGCCGAACTCGCCGGCAAGGCGATCCAGCCGCAGGTGCTGGTCTCGGTCACCAAGCCGGTCTCGCAATCGGTCTCGGTCACCGGCGAGGGCGCCATGGGCATGCGCATCCCGCTCTCGGGCCGGGGCGACCGCCTGCTCGACGTGATCGCCCAGGCCGGCGGCGTGCGCACCCCCGTGGCCGAGACCTTCGTGCGCCTGTCGCGCGGCAACCGCACGGTCACGGTGCCGATGAGCACGGTGGTGGCCAACCCGCGCGAGAACATCTTCGTGCGCCCCGGCGACACCCTGACCCTGGTGCGCGATCCGCAGACCTTCCTGGCGGTGGGCGCGCTCGGCAACACCACCGAGGTGCCGTTCTCCGCCGACGGCTTGACCCTGTCGCAGGCGCTGGCCCGCGCCTCGGGCCTGCGCGAGACCCAGGCCGATCCGGCCGGCGTGTTCATCTTCCGCTACGAGCCGGCCGGCGTCGTGCGCCGGCTGCGGCCGCACTCGCCGCTGCTGGCCGCGGGGCAGGTGCCGGTGGTCTACCGGGTCAACCTGCGCGACCCCCAGGGCCTGTTCCTGACCCAGAGCTTCCGCATGCGCAACCGCGACCTCGTCTACGTGTCGAGCTCGCCCTTCGCCGAACTCGGAAAGGTCCTCAGCGTCTTCTCCACCGTCGCCGCACCCATCGGCGCAGGCGCCTCCATCTATACCGTCACGAAGT
>NZ_NKUI01000367.1 GCF_014845115.1 Methylorubrum zatmanii
GAGAGTGCGCCAGACCCGAATAAGGACCCCGTTTCCGGGGTGATCGGCGTCCAAACGGGACCCCCAGGATACTTCATCCAGACTGCCTCCCGCACTCGGAACGGGAGGCTCGCGGAGGATGTTGGTCGTGGAGACGGTCGCGAAGATCCGCCGCGCGTATTTCGTGCAGCATAAGCCGATCAAGCAGATCTGCCGGGAGCTGAAGCTCTCCCGCAAGGTCGTCAGGAAGGTGATCCGCTCGGAGGCAACCGCCTTCCGCTACACCCGCAGCGTCCAGCCTGCACCCAAGCTCGGGCCCTGGCGCGACGAGCTCGACCGGATGCTGGCGGCCAATGTCGGGAAGCCGGCGCGGGAGCGGCTGACGCTGACCCGGATCTTCGAGGCGCTGCGGGGGCTCGGCTACGAGGGTGGCTATGATGCCGTCCGCCGCTACGCCAAGACGTGGAAGCGCCAGCAGGCCAGCGTGACGGCTCCCGCCTTCGTGCCGCTCGCCTTCGCCCCGGGCGAGGCCTACCAGTTCGACTGGAGCCACGAGATCGTCCTGATCGCCGGCGTCACCACGACGATCAAGGTCGCCCACGTCCGGCTCTGCCACTCGCGCATGCTGTTCGTGCGGGCCTATCCGCGCGAGAGCCAGGAGATGGTCTTCGACGCCCACGACCGGGCGTTCGCCTTCTTCCGCGGCACCTGCCAGCGGGGCATCTACGACAACATGAAGACCGCGGTCGAGACGATCTTCGTCGGGCGCGAGCGCGCCTACAACCGCCGCTTCCTGCAGATGTGCTCGCACTACCTCGTCGAGCCCGTGGCCTGCACGCCGGCGTCAGGCTGGGAGAAGGGGCAGGTCGAGAACCAGGTCGGGCTGGTACGCGAGCGCCTGTTCACTCCGCGCGTCCGGGTGAGAAGCTACGACGAGCTCAACGCCCTGCTGCTCGACGGGGTCGTCGCCTACGCCAAGGCCCACCCGCATCCCGAGCAGCGCGACCTGACGATCTGGCAGGCTTTTGACGCCGAACGGGGAGCCCTGGTCCCCTACGCCGGACGCTTCGACGGCTTCCACGCCGTGCCGGGAGCTATGCAGGATTTT
>NZ_NKUI01000368.1 GCF_014845115.1 Methylorubrum zatmanii
GCCGGGGGATGGCGCCGCCCGGCGTGAGGGCGTTGAAGCCCCGGATCGCGGCGGCGATCTCCTCGGCCGCCCCCTCCCCCTGCACCCGCACCGGCCAGACCAGCACGGGGCGGGGGAAGCGGTCCTCGAGCCGGTGCAGGATGTCGCGGATCACCGCTCCGGTGGGCGAGGTGACGACCCCGATCACCCGCGGCAGGAACGGGATCGGGCGCTTCCGCTCCGCCCCGAACAGCCCCTCGGCGGCGAGCTGGCGCTTGCGCTCCTCCAGCAGCGCCATCCAGGCACCGATGCCGGCGGGCTCCATCGCGTCGATGACGATCTGATAGGAGGACTTGCCGGCGAATGTCGTGATCTTGCCGGTGGCGACGACCTCCAGCCCCTCCTTGGGCTTCTGGCGCAGCCGCCCAAGCACGCCCTTCCACACCACCGCGTCGATCTTGGCGGAGCCGTCCTTGAGCGAGAAATAGGCGTGCCCCGATCCGTGCGGCCCGCGATAGCCCGAGATCTCGCCGCGC
>NZ_NKUI01000369.1 GCF_014845115.1 Methylorubrum zatmanii
GGGATCAATATCGATCTCGTTTGCTGTCCGTTCGGCGATTCGGCCCTTCCGCGTCTCAAGAAACTGGGCGTGCCTGTCCTTGAATCGAACGACCCGAACGTCGATCTCTTGCCGCATCTGAACTCACGCGAAGACAGTCAGTTATTTTCCCTTAACAACAAGCGCATTCTGACCGACGCTATCCTGAAATCCGGCCCGGAATGTTTCAATATCCACAACGGCCTCGTTCAGAAATATCGCGGTCTCGCCGAGATTTGTATCTTCGCCGCTCTATGTAACGGCGAGGACCGATACGGTGTGACATTGCAGAAACTTCTGCCGAACCAGAAGGTCGATGCAGGTCCTATCTTGGCGCAGCGCGCCTTTCTCCTTAACAATGGCGATAGTTTCCATCAAGTGATGAAGCGATCCCTCGATTGCTGTGTTGAAATCTTTAAAGACAATATCGTCGATATAAGCAAAAATATTTACGATAGTTACTATGTTGAGGTATCTCAGCATGCTTATTCATACAAGGATATTGGGCGTCTCTGCGCAGGCGCAGGTCCGGATCGCTTCTCGAAGGCCTCAAATCTCGGCCCATACAGGGCTTTTTTCCCTCGCCTGATGGCCGCCGTCTCCGCTGTCGAATTCGGAGGATGACAGCAGGAACGACCGACGCTCGTGCTGCGAAATCCGGGCCCGATCCTGTGCGCGCGCCGGAGGGGTCATCCCGACAGAACCGACTCGTCGCCCGACTTCAGGCGAGATCTGCCCGAATTCCGGTCGGGAGACGCGGCGCATTGCGCCTCCGGCACCTGGGTGATAACGCCGATTCAGGGCGTCATCCCAAATCCGGTTG
>NZ_NKUI01000037.1 GCF_014845115.1 Methylorubrum zatmanii
TGTCCAAGCCGAAGCCGGCATACGGGATTTCTTGCTGTCCCGTGGGCCCCGGAATGTGTAAAAGAGACAGGTTCATAACAGCCTCTAGACCAAGCTCGGTCCAAATCGCTTCCATCTCAGCTCTTGATTGCTGCTGCTCGGCGTGTACGGTCGCGGCCCATCGTGGGGAGCATGACCTTGACAGCAACAACCAAAACCGCAGCGCTTAATGAGCGGAACGAGGCATCTTTAGCGGCTCGCCCGTGGAAGCAGCCGGGGTACCGCTATCGGCCAATGTCGCAGCATGCGCAGGAAGGCCACGATTTTCGAGCGACACATCCATTCTATGGATGGGCAGACGTGCGGGTCGACGACCTGTCGCTTACGATGTACTCGAACTCTGACGATGGCGTGGCGATGGTCTACCACGCCTTCGGCCCTGACAGCTATGAAGCAGCGAGCGTCGCTATTTGGTTAGAGATCGCACGTATCTCCACCAAGGTTGCGGACGTAGGGGCTTTTACAGGCCTTTACGGCATGCTCGCTCAAATCGCGGTGCCGAGCGCGAAGGTCATCCAGGTCGAGCCCAACTCCGCGGTCCGTGCACGGCTTTCTACGAACTTGGTCGCCAACGATCTGTTCGGAAAGATCTCCGTGGTCCCCTATGCGGTGGCGAAAGAGATCGGGACGCTCGCCCTCCACATCGCTTGGGGAGAGAGCATTTTGGACACCGGCTCGTCACTGATCGCGCCAAAACGCGCCTGACTGGTTGCCAGTCCGTACGGAGATCGTGACAGCTGCCCCGTTAGATATGATCCTGCCACAACACGACCTATCTGCGCCGGACCTAATGAAAATCGATGTCGAAGGGGTAGAGCACATTGCATTAGCTGGGCTTCGCCAGACGCTGCATTCGCGGCCGACTCTTCTGCTGGAGGTACAGGGTCACGAGAAATTCGTCGCCTGCCATACCATTCTCGCAACGTATGGTTACCGCATCTATGCGATCGACGACGAGGCGCTGACGCTCATCCCATACGACGAAAGCGGTCCCCAGGAATGGTTCGCGCGCCACGTTGGCGCGAGGGTTCTGAACTATCTCTGCGTCACCCGCGATCAACATTTCGCGCTGGCTGAACGTGGGATTGGTCGTATCCGTGCGATGATGAGATGACCATCGCGCCTTTAGTCTTCGCATGACTTGAAGTTGTCTTGGTGCAGGTGAAATCGCCTGCAGTCGGAAGAGAGGCGGCCAAGCAACGACTTGCTTGCACAATAGATTTATCTAGCTGGCAGAAAGATAATCTGCCAGCTTTGTTGATGACATAAGAGAAGCCTGATGGCCTATGCAGGTCCGACGATTTTCATTGATAAATAGGCGGCTATGGGTGTCACCCTGATCGAAAGTCTAGCGATTATTCGGTCTTGCCAATCGCAGACTTCAAGAAATAACAACAGTGTTCTGGCGCTCTCAGATGTCCTCGACAGCGCCCTTCTCTGCGACGTTCCTAAACTGGTTGGGTCGCGGCTGTCTATGATTCAAGATCTTGAAATCTCGAAAAGTTTTTCCGCGACAACTTTTGCCTCTGGCAGGTATCGGGCTGTCAGATACCCCTCCTGTTGTGGCAGCACTTGCATAGCGGTCGGGTAGTAGTAACCTGCAGAGTTCCGGTTCAGTCTATCGATTATAGTATAGTTTGAGTTGATTTGTTCCGTAACGTTGAGGCAGATTATATTTCTGGGGGGGCAAAAGATACTTGTATGAAGAAATGAACCGGCCGACGCGATTATATTTTTTGCACAAGACATCAATATTAACTGGTCTTCAAAAATCAGTTCCTCTGGATAAACGATTTGTGCGCCTTTTTCGCGCATGTATTCTTCAACTTCAATCTCGTTCGTAATGATACCGACGGCTGATTTAAGCCTGGTTTTCGAAAAATACAAAGTTTCAACGCTTTCCGACAAGTCACTATTTTGCAATATCCTGCTGCCGATGTCGTGACAGAGGGTTTTATATTTGACGAAACCCGCACGCTGCTCTTCGAAGCTGGTTTTTGAAATAACGACGTGCTTAATTTTCGTTGGGCTTACAAATCTTGCGAAATCTGCCGGCCCCAATCCCAGCATCGAAAGAATGGTTTTTATGTATGGGACGGAAAAAATCTGCTCAACGGACATCGGCCCATGGTACAGTAATTTAGTATTTGGTGTTTTTATTTTTGCGACATTCCAGAATCTCGGAAGAGTGTTGACTAGGAAGTGCCCATAGTGAAAGTTAATGCGCCCTACATAAATATATGTTGTGTCATGTTTCTCTGCTGCTGCCACATCGATCCGGCCTTCGCCCGGAAGACGTTGGTCTCCCGGTATGTGAACTCCTTCACGGAAGTCGATTGCCTCTAAGACCGGTCTGCCATCTGAGCCAAATAATCCCCAGACGCTGCCGTGACTGTATGGCAGATAGACACAATCATCGACGACCCGGACTTGCGGGTCATCGTCATGAATATCTGCTGATCCCCATAGGAGCGTGCAGCGTTGCAATGAAGTCATAAAAGTACTCGGTCGGTTAGTAGTTGACTCGCAAGTCTTCATTTCCGATCATTTTCATGTGCTTGTTGATGAGCGGTGATTTTTCGAAGACAAGAATGCTGTCGTATGCGGTCATTGCGACCGTCTGGCGAGTGAACTTGCTGGGCGTAACAGTGCCGTCGCGAATATGGTCCGCATTCAGGTCGTCGATGAGGCCCTTAAATCGCTCAATGATCGACCTCGGATCGCCGCGACCGCCACCGTACTCCGGCCAGTATGCAGTGTGCATGTCCTCGATCATGTACACGCCGTTCGAAGCTATCCGGTCGTATAGAAACTGGAAGCTTTCCGTCACGTGCTGCATGTGATGACTGCCGTCATCAAGCACTGCATCTGGGACGCCAAACTCGTCAATAATCGACTGCAAAAATTTGGGATCCGATTGGTCGCCGATCCGAACAGCTACCTGCTCGTCCTCGTACTGACGGCAAACCTCATTGATATCGATTGTTACAATGCGAGCCAGTGGCCCCAGCCACCGCTTCCACATCTGCGATGATCCGCCGTTTCCCGCGCCGATTTCTAGAAAAGTGACTGGCTGGCCGACATACTTGCCGAAGTGTCGCTCGTATGCGAAAAAGTAGTGGCCAGACTTGTGGATTGGCCGTCCGGTATTGTTGAGAAAGAGGTCATAGAGCGACATTTGATCTACCTGTATTCGTTTTGCTGCGAATTTTGCGCTTCTTGATTGCTTTGTGGTGGTAGCCAAAAGGCTGCGAAAGACACCCTTGGAACTCCTACCAGAGCATCGAGCCGATTGCCACCTGGGGAAGCTGCCCGTAAGCGGTCGAGCTACATCGTTGGCGAGGGAGCGCGAGCGGTTCGGTGATCCCGGGTCGCCTCCTGAAGGCTCGCCGAGCGCTAGCTTTTAGAGCCGTGTCTGAGCGGGTTGGGACGTTGATTGGTGAAGGAGGATGTGTGGAGGCTCAATAGGTTGTCCTCGGCCAAGCCGAGGCGGCTGATGGGTGTTTTGCCGTTGATGCCGCCGTGCGGGGAGCTATGCAGGATTT
>NZ_NKUI01000370.1 GCF_014845115.1 Methylorubrum zatmanii
CCCGAGGACTTGCCGCCGTCCCGCGCCCCTGCCGCTCCCGTGGCCGCTGCGCCTCGTCCTGAGCCCATCGTCGTCTCTCTCGCCCCTGCTGCGCCCGTGGTCCCTGCGGCCCTCCCGCGTCCCCCTGAGCCCAAGACGCGGGAGGAGCGTATCAGCCTCTTGGGGAGCATCATCGCCCAGTCGCGTGCCAAACGCAGCCTCCAGGATCTCGCACACGCCGACGCCAGAATGGCCGAGCTAAAGGCCATGGCGAAAAGGGAACGCCGCGTGCGATAGGCGTTGTCTATTGCTCCGCGCCCTGGCAATATGATGGAAGACTCTCGCGGGCTGACGATGCACCTCATCGTGAAGGCCCTCTGTCCGCATACGGACGGGGGGCCTTCTTCGTTCTGGGCGCTGTGCCTTGCTAGGCGGGATGGCATCCTCCCCGCAGGAGAGCCCCATGTATGACGAGACAAGCCACCTCCTCGCCGGCCTGATCGAGCAGATGCCTGAGGATGTTTACCTCGACGACGCCGAGCCCGAGAGTGCGCCCGAGACCGGGTCGGCGCGGTCCGCCCGGGAGCGTCGGGACGCCGCTGACCGGAAGCGCGCCGAGCGCGCCCGGCGGA
>NZ_NKUI01000371.1 GCF_014845115.1 Methylorubrum zatmanii
GCCACGTCGGCAGGCGGGAGAGAGGGCCTAAGACCACCGAGAGAGGTACCAAGGCGCAGGGGCGGCACCGGAGGGGCGGCGGGCTCAGGAGAGCCCCCAGGAGAGGGCCCGGAGGCCACGGCCGGCAGGAGGGCCGCCAAGAACGCCGGGAGGGCCACCCGGCCACCGGAAGGCCCCGGAGAGGCATAGGCGACCACGGAACAGGGAGGGGTCACGGAAGGCGCCAGGGAGGCCACGACGGCCTCCGGCACCGCGGCAGCCACCGCAGGACGGAGGGCCGCCACACGAGGCGGGAGCGGCCTCACCACGGGACGGAAGGGCGCCACCACAGACACCACGGCCCCCTCGACGGTACGGCAACCCCCCCGCGGCTCCGCAGGAGAGGCCTCCACAGGCTCCGCCTTATGGGTCACCACGGTCCCGACGGATACCTCCACGCGACCCCGGCCCCCCATATATCGGATGGATTGGATCGAACCCATTGAGATACCTTGCGAAAGACCCGAGATGGTGGACGCCAGAACGTCGGACATAATGGCGGTCACCTCGCGCTCCTTTGAGGCTGGGGCCATGACCGAGTCGTGGACAGGTAGGACCGCGATGCCAGCCTTGGCAGATGACTTCAGGACCTGGTGCGTCATGCCGGCGTCGATGGCCATGAGCCGCACCCCGGCGTCCGACCCGATGTCCTCGCGGATGGCCGGGTTC
>NZ_NKUI01000372.1 GCF_014845115.1 Methylorubrum zatmanii
CGAGGGCGCTGAACAGGATCGAGAGCCATGGTGCCCGGCTTTTGGGCGCCACCGGCACGGCGACACCGTCGGCGGCATCCACGATCTCGTAGGGCTCGTCGACGAGGCGCACCTCGGGTCGTGGCGGCGCCTCGGCGGTTTCGGGCGAAGGCGCCTGATCGGCGGCGGGGATGCGGAAGGCGCGCGGGCGCTGGGGCGTGGTCACGTCAGCTTGTCCCCGATCAGGAATTGCATGGCCCGGTCGAGCCGGATCTGCGGCAGATGACCCGGCCGGCCGAGGGCGTCCGGCTTCACCGGCGGCGGACGGAAGCGGGGGAAGCGGAACGAACCCGGCGGGATCGCGCCGTCGAGCACCGCCTGCGGGTCGGCCGGCAACTCGCCGGGGAACACCGCCGCCTGCGAGAGGCCGTCGAACACCTCGTCGCCGACATGCTCTCCGGCCTCCGGCGTGCCGGAGACGGCGCGCAGCACCTCGCCGCCGTCATGGACCGTGGTCTCGCGGGTGGCGCGGACGGAGGCGAGCGCCACGGTGCCGACCCGGGCGCCGGCGGCCTCGGTGCGGCGCATCGCCCGCGAGACCAGCAGGCGCAGCAGCGCGTCGAGCCGGTCGTGGCTATGTCTCTTTTACCCATCTGACGCTGCCGACGAAAGGTGG
>NZ_NKUI01000373.1 GCF_014845115.1 Methylorubrum zatmanii
GTGGATTATCCCGGCGAGTGGCTGCTCGATCTGGCCCTGGTCGATCAGAGCTACGTGGCGTGGTCGCGGGCGACCATCGCCGGCACCCGCCGGGCGGGGCGGGCGGGGATTGCCGCGCCCTGGCTCGCCCTGATGAAGGATCTCGACCCCGCCGCTCCGCTCGACGAGGTGGTGGCCGAGCGCGCCGCCAACGCCTTCAAGGCCTATCTCGCGGCGCTCCGGGCCGGCGCGGAATCGGTCGCGACCACGCCGCCGGGGCGCTTCCTGATGCCGGGCGACTTGGCCGGATCGCCGATGCTCACCTTCGCTCCCCTCGATCGGCTGGAGGAGATGCAGGCGCCCGGCAGCCTCGGCGCGCTGATGGAAAGGCGCTTCGAGGCCTACAAGAGCAAGGTGGTGGAGCCGTTCTTCCGCGAGCATTTCCAGCGGGTGGACCGCCAGATCGTGCTCGTGGACGTGCTCTCGGCGGTCGATTCCGGGCCGGCGGCCCTGGCCGAGCTGGAAGAGGCGCTGGACGCGGTGCTGCTCGCCTTCCGCATTGGCCGCAACAGCCTGCTCTCGCGCTTCTTCGCGCCGCGGGCCGAGCGGATCATGTTCGCCGCCACCAAGGCCGACCACCTCCACCAGTCGAGCCACGACCGGCTCGACGCGCTGCTGCCCCTCCGGGCCTCCGCGCGCTCGCCCCCCCCGCCGCCCGCCAGCCCCCCTGCCGGCTCGTGGGCGACCGCCCCCTCCAG
>NZ_NKUI01000374.1 GCF_014845115.1 Methylorubrum zatmanii
CTACCTGACCGAGGCGCAGACACGCGGCGCGGCCCGGCTGCGGGTCTCCTATCTCTCCTCGATCTCGGTGGCGCCCGAATTCTCGGAACTCGCCGGCCTCGTGAACGACACCAAGGTCGGCTGGACCCGGATTCAGGCCCCCGGCGCGGTCAAGGTCGTGGAATTCGCGATCCCCGAGGGCGTCCTCAAGAGCGGCTACAACGCCGTGACCCTGACGGCGAGCCAGCGCCACCGGGTCGATTGCTCGATCGAGGCCACCTACGAGTTGTGGACCCAGATCGATCCCTCCCGCTCCGGGCTGGTGGTGGCGCCCGCCGCCGACCTCGACCTGAAATCGCTCGCGGCCCTGGAGCCCGACGAGAGCGGCGCGCTGCCCCTGGGCGTGCTGCTCAACGAGAAGCCGACCCTGCCCCGGCTGGAGCGGATGATCGGCGCCGTCCAGGCGGTGGCCGTGGTGAGCCGGCTGGCCCGGCCGGCGGTCAGCTTCGGCACGCCGCTGACCGGGCGGAGCGGCGTCAACCTGCTGGTCGGCACCGCCGCCGAGATCCGTGGCACGGACGGCATCGAGGAACTCGGGGCGATCAACGGGCCGCGGCTCGCCCTGCTGCCCGCGCGCGGCAACCGCGTGCCGACCCTGGTCGTGACCGGCCTCACCCCCGACGACGTGCGCGCCGCCACCGCGCAGCTCGCCGCGACCGGGGATGGCGGCGGCAGCCAGCCCGGCGCCGCCCTCGCCCCCCTGATCCGGGGCGACACGGCCCAGGGAGGGGAGAGGC
>NZ_NKUI01000375.1 GCF_014845115.1 Methylorubrum zatmanii
GTCTCGACGAGGCCGAGCACCAGGCCCGGTCGGTGCTCGCGGCCCGCCCCCATGAGCCCACCGCCCTCGACGTGCTCGGCTGCGTCGCCTTGAACCGGGGCCGGCCCGAGGAGGCGCTGGCCCACTTCGAGCGGGTGCGTGCGACGCGGTCCAAGGATCCGCTGCTGCAGTTCAACCTCGGCGAGGCGCACCGGCAGACCGGCGCGCCGGGCTCGGCCCTGCGCCACTTCCGGAAGGCCGCCGAGCTCCGCCCCGATTTCGCCGAGGCGCATGGCCAGGCGGGCGAGATGCTGCGCGCGCTCGGGCGCTTCACGGAGGCCGCCAAGGCCTACCAGAGCGCCTTGATGCTGAAGCCGGAGCTCGCCCACTGCCTGGCGGGCTTCGCGCTCCTGCTGGTGCGGGAGGGCGAGTTCGGCCAAGCCGTGCCCTTCTTCGAGGCCGCGCTCCGGGCCACCCCCGTCACGATGGCGCCGGCGCGGGCGCCGCTCTGGGCCAATCTCGGGAGCGCCCGCCTCCGGGCCGGCGAGACGCTCGCGGGCCTCTCGGCCCTCGCGGAGGCCGTCGCCTGCGCGCCGGACCAGCCCGGCTTCCCGCGCCTGCTCGCCCGCGAGCTCCTGCACCTCGGCGCGGTGCCGGCGGGACCACGTTTCCGGGCGGTGCTGATCGCCCTGTTCGGGCGGGCCGACGTCGACCCGCGCCTGCTCGCCACCGCGGCCGTCGCGGCGCTGCGGCAGGATGCGGCCGTCGACGGCCTGCTCGCCCGGTTGGCGGCCGATCCCCCGCGTGCCCGCGAGACCGTCGCCGAAGCCGATGCGGTCGTCCGCGCCCTGCTGGACGACGCGCTGTTCCGCGCGCTCCTCGCCGCCGCCCCCATTCCCGATCTCGGGCTTGAGCTCCTGCTGACGGAGGTGCGGCGAAGCCTGCTCCTGGCGGCGCGGGAGGGGGCGCCGCCCGCACCGGACCTCACCCTCGCCTGCGCCCTGGCGCGCCAGTGCTTCCTCAACGAGTACCTCTACTGCACCGACGAGCAGGAGGAGGTCGCCCTGGCGGCCCTGTGCGCGGGCTTCGGTCGAGCCGAGGCCGACGCGGGCGCGGCGGATTGGCGCCGGGTCGCCATCGCGGCCTGCTACCTGCCGCTGCATCGCACGGCCGCGGCCCGCCCCGACCCCGCCAAGTCCCC
>NZ_NKUI01000376.1 GCF_014845115.1 Methylorubrum zatmanii
CGCCGCGCGCCGGCACGCGGGCGATGCCGAGCGGCTGCTCGGCAGCCAGCCGCTGACCCTGCTGCTGAAGGCGCAGGCCGCCCAGATCTCCGGCGACCGCGAGGCGGCGGAGCAGGCCTTCAAGCGCATGGCGGACGACCCCGAGACGCGGGTGCTCGGCCTGCGCGGCCTGTTCGTGGAGGCACGCCGCCGCGAGGACGAGGGCGCCGCCCGGGCCTACGCCACCGAGGCCGCACGGCTCGCGCCGAGCGTCACCTGGGCCAATGAAGCGGTGCTGGAAGCCCAATGTGCCGATGGCGAATGGTCGGCGGCGACGGAGACGGTGGAACGCCGGGCCTCCCTCGGCCTGATGGACAAGAGCGTGGCCCGCCGCCAGCGGGCGGTGCTCCTCACCGCGGCGGCCCAGAGCCATGAGGCCGGAGAGCCCGAGACCGCCACCGAGCAGGCCCTGAAGGCCGTCAAACTCGCCCCCGAACTGGTGCCGGCGGCGGTCATCGCCGGGCGGCTGCTCGCCCG
>NZ_NKUI01000377.1 GCF_014845115.1 Methylorubrum zatmanii
AAGACAGGTACCGTGCCGACCAACGCCCATTCGTCATCGGACACATCGGACGGGTAGGCTTTTCGGATCAGGCTCATGGCCCATCATCTGAGCCACCCGGCCGATAGGTCCATAACAGCCTCTAGGGAACGCCGTTGACGGGGATGACTTCTTTGCACCGGCCCGCGCCTCCCCGGCGCGGGTCTTTTTTTGCTCGATGCGCTGCTGGCCGAACCTCGAAAATCTGTCGCCGACTTTGCCGGCACTGATGCGAGCATGCCGAGAGCGAGCCCCGACGCAACAGGAATCAGTAGGTAACCGCGGCAGGGGCGGCGACTCGTTTCCGGCGCTGCACCAAGCACTTGACAGAATTTTAGGTAGAGGGACTTCCGATTCCCACGCGAGTCGCGGACGCCTTTCGGCACGTTGCGGCTATATGCCCTGGGTGCCCTGTTTCGGCACCGACTCGCGCGCCTGAGGGGCGTGCTCGACGTGCCTTGGACGGCAAGGGGTGGGGGAGCGGCGGTCCGAGCGGGCGCGACCGACCAGGCTGACGCCGGTCAGGATATGGGTTTCAGGCGCGGGGCGTGGAGCTGGACCATTCACGAACAGATGATGGGCCGAGCCGCATCGGTCAATCGGCAGCGTGACACGCTGCACCGTCTTCAAATGGAATGGTTAATCAGGTCGCCGCCGCGGGCGTCAGTCGAGGAGACCGGACATGGCACCTGACGACCGCTGCGGCCCTGAACTATGACAGTGAGGTAAGCATCTCGTCCCGTCTTCGCCCACGAATGCTTGTCGGTGCCATTCTAGAAGGTCGTTGGTGCCATTTTACTCGTCCCAGCCGGTGCCAGATTGCGTGCGCTTCGTAGTGCCTGTCAATCGGCGTCCAATCGGGGCTCTGACTCACTTTTGGTGCAGGCGAGTTGATGGATCTCGGCTTTTGCCGTCGGAGATCCTGCCATGGCCCGTAGCCTTCAT
>NZ_NKUI01000378.1 GCF_014845115.1 Methylorubrum zatmanii
GGGCCGGCCGATGCGGCGGCGCAGGGGCTTCCCGGGCCGGGGCCGGATCGAGTTCGGCCAGGGCGGCGAGCACGGCATCGACGGAGACCGGCTCGGCCTTGCAGCCGGTCAGGCAGCGCAGGCCGGGGGCGTTTTCGAGGGCGCAGGCATCCGAGGCCCAGGCGGCGAGAATCGTGTGTTTGTCCGCCCGCGAGAGCTGCGGATGCGCCAAAACCTCCCGCGGATGGCGGAACACGTCACCCGGCGCGACCAGTGCCTGCCATGCCTCGAACGAGGCGGGCTGCATCGCGGCCGGGTTCATCGGGCCGGAATGAAGACAGTGGGTATCCATCGTCGACACGGATCATCCTCCCTGAAAGCCGTGAATCACAGCGAAGAAGGGGTGCGCCCCCCGGGGGCTCGAAGGCTCCCGAGGGGATCCGTCAGGGGCCGGTGCTCTCCGGGCTCAGGCGGCCTCGGCGCGATCCTCAAGGCGGGCCGGCGCGTCGTCCTGGCCGATGGCCGTCTTCGCCGTCTTGGCCGTCTGCGCGCCGCCGATGGCGATGC
>NZ_NKUI01000379.1 GCF_014845115.1 Methylorubrum zatmanii
GGCATCGGGATTTCCGGCATGTCGGCGGCGCCAGCTTAGCCGTTCGCGCACCGCCCTGAAAGATGGCTGCCGGCAGGTCGGGAGGGAGGCCGCGCGCGCCGGCCCGGATCCGATGTCCAAGTGCCCGCGCGCGGCCGGGATGGGGCGTCAGCCCTTCTTGCCGCGCCCGGCGTCCTTCGGCGGGGTGTAGGCGTCGATCGCCCGGCGGCAATTCTCGGAGAGCTTCGCCCAGTTGGTCTTGAAGCACTGATCGGTGGCCGGATCGTCCGGATCGAGATTGCCGCAATAGCTGAGGTAATCGCCGGTGCAGTACTTCTTGAGCGTCTCGTTGCCGCGCTTCGATTGCTGCGCCTGCGCCGGAGCGGCCAACAGGATGGCCGCGCCCGTGAGGGCGAAGACGAGGGGCGTCAGCTTCAAGGCCATGATATTTCGCTCGATCACGGTTCGTGAGAAGGAATCCGGGCGCGATGATGCCCCCGCATGTCCGAAACAAGGCGGCTCCAGGGCGGCCGCAAGATGGTTCGGTCGGATGCTTCGGTGATTACGGGCTCGGGAGAGGCGCCGCAAGGGAGGTGGACCGGCCCGCTCGCTCGCGGGGTGCGCTACGGCGCCCGGCGCGTCAATTCTCGGCGAGGGCCGGGGCGGG
>NZ_NKUI01000038.1 GCF_014845115.1 Methylorubrum zatmanii
GCCGAGATGGTGGCGCAGCGCCCCCGTGCCCGGCGCGCGGCGACATTGCCCGCCGCCATGTCCATCTGCGCCATCAGCCAGCCGCCGAAGATGTCGCCCGCCGGATTGGTGTCGGTGGGCATCGCCACCGTGCGGATCACCGGCGGCCCTCGGTCGGTGGGCTGCGTGGCTTTGGCAGGGATCGGTTCGGACGTCATCGGAGGCAGGAAGTCTTGGGCTAGCGGCGGTGGCGCCGAGCCTAGCAGCTGCCATGCCGGCCGGACCATCGGACCGGGTAACGGAGGCCCGCATGTGTTGCGCAGCCTCGCACGAGGCGGATTCCGCGCGATGCCCCAGTCGCTTGGGCGCATTCGCTCAAATGAGACGGATCGCGTTAACCGATTTTTAACCTGCCGATTGCGGGAACCCGAAGCCTGTGAGAGCTTCATTAACGGAAGCTTAACTGCTCGGTCAGGGCCATGCGTATCGCGTTCTCCCCGCTCTGTGTCGTCCGGCCCCGCAAGGCTCTCACGGCTCGCCTTCTCGCGGGTCTCGCCCTGGCCGGGGTCTTCCTCGCCGCACCGGCCCCGCAGGCCGAGGCGCAGAGCACCGCCGCCCTCCCGGCCGTGACCCAGGCGGCCACCACCGTGGGCCCGGCCCGGCCGATCGCCGCCTGGGCCGAGTTCTGCGAGCGCTACGCTGGCGAATGCGCGGTCGACCGCACCGAGCCGGCCCTCGTCACCCTGACCCCGGCTCTGTGGCAGACGATCAACGCGGTGAACCGCCGGATCAACCGGGCGATCGAGGCGGTGACCGATCAGGAGCATTGGCGCGCCGCCGACCGCTGGGATCTCGCCGAGGACGGGCGGGGCGATTGCGAGGATTATCAGCTGCTCAAGCGCCACATGCTGGTGGAGGCCGGCCTGCCGCGCCGGGCCATGCGGATGACCGTGGTGATCGATGAGAAGGGCGAGGGCCACGCCGTCCTCACCATCCTCACCAACCGCGGCGACCTCGTGCTCGACAACAAGACCAACGCGGTGCTGCCCTGGACCCAGACCGGCTACACCTTCATCAAGCGCGAAAGCCAGGACGCGCTGGGCTGGGTGGCCCTCGGCCGCGACGCCTCGCCGCTCACCGCCGCCAATCGCTGAGCGGAGCCGGCGCGTCCCGGATCGGGACCGGGCCGGCGCACCGTGCGTTAACGGCCTTTAAGGGGGCGGCGACCAAGGTTGACGAGAGGTTTCCAATAAAGGCCCACCGGCCTGGAAAACTCCCTGTTTCCCTCAGGTTCGCCGTCCCAGGGTCCGCCCGTCCCATGCGCCGCGTCCTCATCAGCCTCCTCCCCGCTCTCGTTCTCGCCGCCGGTCCGGCGCGGGCGGACAGCCCCGAGGGCCAGCGCCACGCGGCGTGGCAGGCCTGCCTCGACGCGGCCTTCGCCGATCACGCCCGCACCACGAGCCGCAGCTTCGCCGCCACCAGGGCGGTGTCCCTCTGCCACGACCGCGAGGAAGCCTATCTCGGGGCGCTCGCCGGCTCGCCGCTGCTCGATGCCGAGGACGTGGCCCGCATCCGCCCCGCCCTCGTCGCACGGGCACGCGACCGGCTGATGGGCGAGCGGCGCTTCAGCGCCCTCTGAGCGTCCTCAATCCTCACGCCAGCATGTAGGCGAGCAGGGAGCGCAGCTGCGCCGGCTTGATCGGCTTATGGACGAGTTCGGCGCCGGTCGCCTGGGCCTGGGCGGCGATATCGGCGCCGTGATCGGCGGTGGTGAGGATCACCGGCGTCACCCAGCCCCGGTTGCGCCGCAGGTAATCGACCACGTCGAGGCCGCAGGCGCCGTTGTCGAGATGGTAATCGATCACCATCACGTCCGGCCGCGCCATTCCGGTGCCGAGGGCCGTCACCACACCGGCGAGATCGCGGAACACCCGCACCTCGGCATCCCAGTTGCGCAGCAGCCGTTGCAGCGCCTCCGCCGTCGAGGCGTCGTTCTCGATCACGAGCACCCGCGCGCCCGTCAGCGCCGTCGCCAGCGGCGCGAGCGGCACCTGCGCATCCGGGCGCTGCGCGGCGATCGGCAGGGTCAGGCTCAGGCGCGTGCCGTGCCCGATGCGGGAATACAGGGCGATGTCGTGGCGCAGCGTCGAGGCCATGCGCTGCACGATCGACAGGCCGAGCCCGAGGCCGATACCGCCCTCCTCGGAATCGTGCCCGCCCCGATAGAATTCCTCGAAGACCAGCCCGCGCTCATGCTCCGGGATGCCGCGGCCGGTATCGACCACATCGATCCGGCAGAGCTTGCCCGTCGCGCCGCCCCGGCGCCGGGCGGCGATCAGCACGCCGCCGCTCTCGGTGTAGCGGATCGCGTTGGAGACGAGGTTCTGGAGGATGCGCCGCAACAGGAGCCCGTCGGTCTCCACCACGAGGTCGGCACAGCGGGTGACGAGGCGCAGTTCCTTGCGCTCGGCGAAGGGGCGGAAGCTCGCCTCGATCCCGGCGACGAGATCGGTGAGCCGCACCGGCTTGACCACGGGGCGAACGATGCCGGCATCGAGCTTCGAGATGTCGATCAGGGTCTTGATCAGATCCTCGATGGTCTCCAACCCCCGCTCCACCTGCCGGGCCACCGCCTTCGCCTCCGGGCCGGGGGCGAGATCGGTCAGCGCCGAGAGGGAGAGGCGAGCGGCGTTGAGCGGCTGGAGCAGATCGTGGCTCGCCGCCGCGAGGAAGCGGGTCTTGGAGCGGTTGGCGGTCTCGGCCTCCTCCTTGGCCGCCTGCAGCGCCTCGTTGGACCGCTCCAGGCTGTGCATCAGCGCGGTCAATTCCTCCGTGCGGGCGCGGACCCGGCCCTCCAGCATGATCGCGGTCTGGAACAGCGAGTAGGCGCCGCCCTGCTGATCCATGGTGCGCTCGACATGCGCCATCAGCGAGGCATTGATGCGCTCGAGCTTGGCCACGCGCAGATTCAGGGACTCGATGGTCTGAGGGTCCGGCGGCGGCTCCATCCACAGGGTCGGGCGATTCATGGGGTCTCGGCCCGACCGATGGCGATGCCCGTGAAGGTCTGGTTCAGGTGCATCGCGCGGTACTGCTCGCCGTAGGTCTCGAAGCCGACGACGCCGTAGCGCTTGTACAGGTCGGCGATGCGGTGGCGGACCTGGCGGCTCTCGGCATCGAGCCGGCGGAACACGCAATCGAAGCCGATCACCAGATCGAGGCCGCCCAGCGCCTCGTCCAAGCCCTCAAGCTCCGCCCGCGTCGCCTCGACGATGTCGCGGGGTTGAGCGAGCGTCATCACCACGCCCTCACCGATGGCGCAGAAGAAGGTGAGCGAGCCGTCCGGCTCCACCCGGCTAATCGAGCGGCAGTAATATTCGCCGCCGATCTTCACCGCGAGCGGATAGGCGGCAAAGCTCATCGTCGACAGGTTTTCCGGGTCGAGTCCCACCGCCATGGCGTATTCGCGGGCGGCGGGCTCGGCGTTGAGTTCGCTGACGCGCCGCTCCTCCTCGCGGGCGGCGGTGACCACGAACTTGCGCTGCGTCGGCTCGAAATTGTCGCTCTTGAAGATGCGGATCGGGAAATCGGTTTCGACCAGCAGGATCACCGCCGCGTCGCGGCACAGGACGCCATCGCGGATCAGGATCGTGCTGGAGAAGGCGAGGTCGTCGCCGGCCGAGCCGCCGATCAGGGGAATGCCGTCGAGGGCCCAGGCCACGGCCGAGACCACGGTCTCCTCGGCATTGGCGAGGGAATCGATCAGCGAGAGGGCGAAGCGGTGGCCGCCGACGCCCTCCGGGCGGCCCTGGTCGAGCAGGCGGCGCAAGCCCCGCACGGTGGAGGCAGCGCCCTCGACATCGAGCCGGGTGATCTGGGTGAGCAGGCCCGAGACGATGCGGAATCCCTGCCGGGGAAAGGCGATCACGACGAGGCCGCGCTCGATGGTGCCCGCCGGGCTGATGCCGCCGGAGGTGGAGCAGCCGCTCACGCCCACGCCGGGGAAATGGGCGGCGAGGGACGCGGTGAGAACCTCCGCCTCGTAAGCCGGCGAGAAGAAGACGATGAGGTGGCCGACGATGCTCCGGTCGATGGCCTCCGCCACGGAGGCGACCGCGCCCTCCGCCTCGCCCGCATCCGTCCAGACCGTCTGGATTCCGCACAGATGCCGCCGCATCTGCGTGCCATGCGCCACCGTCCCACTCCCTCGCGCGGGGGTCTGTTCCGGCTGGCCGGCCGCCCCTGACATATTGTGCACGACTATGTGCCCGGCGGAGGGACGTGGCAATGGCCGGCGCGCCGCGGCCGGTGCCGGTTCGCGGATGGTGTTTCGCAGCGAGGCGTCAGGCCGCAGCCGCCGGCCGCTCGCCCCGCGCCCGATAGGACAGGGCCTCGGCCAGATGCAGCCGCCGCACCGTCGCCTCACCGTCGAGGTCGGCGAGGGTGCGGGCGACCCGAAGCGTCCGATGGAAGCCGCGGGCGGAGAGCCGCATCGTCTCCGCCGCATCGCGGATCAGCGCCGCCCCCTCGGCATCGGGCGCCGCCACCGTCTCGATCACCGTCGCCGGACAGGTGGCGTTGGTCGTGGAGGCCGGCAGGCCGAGGGTGGCGTAGCGCGCGCCCTGGAGCGTGCGAGCCGCCGCCACCCGCGCGGCGGCCTCCGCCGAGCCTTCCTCGGGGGGCGGCAGGATCAGGTCGGCGGCGGTCACCGCCGCGACCTCGATCCGCAGGTCGATCCGGTCGAGCAGCGGCCCGGAGATGCGGGTGCCGTATTGCGCCACGCAGCGCTCGTTCGGCCCCCGGCGACAGGCATAGCCCGGCTCCAGCGCCATGCCGCAACGGCACGGGTTCATCGCCGCCACGAGCTGGAACCGGGCCGGGTAGGTCACGCGGTGATTCGCCCGCGCGATCATGATCTCGCCCGTCTCCATCGGCTGGCGCAGGGAATCGAGCACCTGGGGCGTGAACTCGGGCAGCTCGTCGAGGAACAGCACGCCGCCATGGGCGAGGGAGGCCTCCCCCGGCCGGGCGCCGAGGCCGCTGTCACTTCCACCAAACACTGCAAATCGAAAATAGCAAAAACAACGCTTTAACAGAGTTTCTACCCCAAAAACCCAAGACTCTACACCCATAAATTCCGCGACTGGATCGCCTTTTCCGGGAAATTCCGCGACCGGATTTCGCCGCCTCACACGGCCGCGCCGAGCCCGCCGATTTTTCGCGATCCCGCCTCCCTTTCCATGCTTCCTCCGCTTCGGGACACTCCCGCGCATGCCACGTCAGTCCCCGAAATCTTCGGCGCGAAGCGATTCGCCCACGCCAGCCGCACCGCTCGCGCCCTTCGCGACATCGACGGCCTCCGCGCACGCCAGCGCGCCGGCGCGCACCATCGGCATGGGCCACCGCTCGGTCCGCGGCATGGTTCAGGTAAAGGGCGCGTCGATCGCCCATGAGAGCACGCTCGAACGCGACCTCCTGACGATCCTGGACTTCATGCCCTCAGCCCAGCGGGTGCGCGGGCAACCCATCACGATCCCCTTCCGCGATCCGGTCACCCACAAGCCCCGCCGGTACACACCCGACGTGGCCGTCGACTTCGTCGGGCCGAATGCGGCCCAGCCCTCGACCGCCGCGGCGACGCCGATGATCTACGAGGTGAAGTACCGGGCGGACCTGATCGCGCAGTGGCCGCGCCTGAAGCCGGCGTTCCTGGCGGCGCGCGCCCATGCGCGCGAGCAGGGGGCGACGTTCAAGATTCTGACAGAGCGAGAGATTCGCACGCCGTTGCTCGCCAACGTGACGTTCCTGCGCCCGTACCTCCGGCGCGCGGAGCACGACGGGTTCGAGGAGACGCTGATCGCGACGCTGATGGCCTACGAGGAGGCCACGCCCGAGATCGTGCTGCTCGCGAGTTTCTCCGACGAGCCCAGCCGCTTGCAGGCACTCCCGCACCTGTGGCGCTTACTTGCGCAGGGTCGGATCGAGGCTGATCTCACCCTGGACCTGACGATGAAGACCCCGATCTGGGTCGCCGAGGACGAGGCCACGACATGGAGCGATCCGCATTCATACGCCTTGCGCCCTCTTGTGAGGTCCGCTGCGGAGAGGCGACGTATCGCATCACCCATGAGATCGATCTCGACAGCGTCCTAGGCGAGAACGTCGCGACGGGGGAGCGCAAGCGGCTCAAGGTCGCCGACATCGAGGCGGTGCAGCCGGTTGCCGGCGGGCCGGCCGAGAAGCAGCGCCGGGCGAGCGACATCTCGGACAAGGCGTGGTCGGTCGCCGAGCAGCGCTGGGCGATCATCAAGCCGCTGGTGGACCGCGGCATCATCCCGCGCGCCGAGGTTGAGGCCGTCGCGGCCCAGGCGAAGGTCGATCCGAGCACGATCTACCGGTGGCTCTCGGATTACAGTCACTCGGGGCATCTCTCGAGCCTGGCCCCGACGACGGCAGGCCGCCCGCGGGGCCGGACGTCGCTGTCGCCGGAGGTCGAGGCGGTGATCGCCGGCGCAATCGAGGACGCGTTCCTGACCAGGCAGAAGCTGAAGCCCTCCGACATCATCGAGAAGGTCGAAGCGGCATGCCGTCAAGCGAAGCTGCCGGTGCCGGGTAAGAACACGGTGCGGGCGCGGATCGCGGCGCTGCATCCGCAACTGGTCCTGCGCCGCCGCGGCGAGCGGGCGAAGGCGGACAACCTCGGCAAGCCGGTCCGAGGGCATTTTCCGGGCGCGGACAAGCCGTTGGCGGTCGTCCAGATCGATCACACGCAGCTCGATGTGATCGTGGTCGAGGAGACGACGCGGCTGCCGATGGGTCGGCCGTGGCTGACGCTCGCGATCGACGTGTATTCGCGCATGGTCACGGGCTACCACCTGTCGATGGAGCGACCGAACGCCAACGCGGTCGGCCTGTGCCTGTCGATGAGCATGCTGCCCAAGGGGCCGGTGCTGGAGGCGCTAGGCGTGCCCGGCGAGTGGCCGGTCTATGGGCGCTTGGCGAAGGTGATGGCGGACAACGCCAAGGAGTTTCGCGGCAAGCTGCTCGCGCGGGCGTGCCGGGACTGGGGCATCGACCTCGATTTCCGGCCGGTGAAGACCCCGCACTATGGCGGCCACATCGAGCGCCTGATGGGGACGACCGCCAACGAGGTGCGCAAGCTCGACGGCGCGACGTTCTCGAACACGCGGCAGCGCGAGGGCTATAATTCCGAGGGCATGGCCAACATGACCCTCGGCGAGGTCGAGCGGTACCTCGTCGACTTTCTCACCACGACCTATCACATGCGCCTGCACAGCGAGATCGAGATGACGCCGCGGCGCAGGTGGCAGGTGGGTCTGCTGGGCGACGGGGTCCAACCCGGGGCGGGGTTGCCTGAAAAGATCGCCGACGCGGAGAAGCTCCGGCTCGACTTCACGCCGTGCCTTGAGCGCACGATCCAGCGCTACGGCGTCGAGATGGACAAGATCGGCTACCAGGACGAGGTCCTGTATCGCTGGGCCGGGGCGACCGATCCGGACGATCCGAAGCGGCCGCGGCAGTTCGAGTTCCGCCGGGATCCCCGCGACGTCAGCCGGATCTGGTTCTGGGACCCTGAGATCCAGCGATACTTCGCGATTCCCTATCGCGATCTCAGCCACCCGTCGGTGAGCCTGTGGCAGATCAAGGCGGCGAAGGCGGAACTCAAACGCCAGGGCGTTCTCGACGTCGATGAGGACGGGCTGTTCAAGGCCATCGCGCGCCGAGAGGGCTACGCCGAGGAAGCGCGGGCCAAGACCAAGGCGGCCCGCCGTGAGTTCCATCGTGCTACGCGGGTGAAACCAGCCCCGATGGCAGCACCGGCGCAGGAACCTCAGCCGTGCACGCCGAGCCTACGCGAGGACGACGGGCTCTTCGATACGCCGCCGGTCATCTACGGCGACATCGAGCCGGCCGAGTTCCAGCGCTGACGCAGGGTGCGACGACCCGTTTTTCGGACGTCGTCGTACCCGCACTCACGCGTTCGGATCGCCAATGGTCACTGCATCAGTGACGCCGTCCGTCTTCCCGGCGAGCCCCGGCACTTCGTCGAGTGGCGCAGGCTGGTGAAGCGCCAGCACGGCCACCGTCAGTCAGCGCTTCCGTCGCACCCACGAGGCCATCATGCCGTTCTACGACCTGCCGCCCGATCTCCGGTCTGCCTGGTCCCTCTATCCGCATCTCAGCCAGCAGGATCTCCTGCGCATGCGCCGGCACCCACTCCCAGGGTACTTCGCAAGTCCAGAGGTCCGCCTAGTGTTAGCGACGTGGGAGGTCCACACGCTGGCCGATCTCGTGCAGCTCCTGCCCGAGGAGATCCTGAGCCTTCCGGGCGCGACGATCGACGCATTCGGATGGATCGCGCAGTGCCTGTCGCTGGTGACGGTCCGTTGCCCGTCCTCGGACACGCTCACCGCAGACGACTTCGCGCGGCTGGACACGGTTCCCTTGCGTGAGGCCGGCCTGTCGGCTGGCTCCACCGCGGCGTTGAAGATGGCCGGTTTGAAGACGCTCGGAGACGTGGCTCGCATGGCCGCGGTCACCCGTGACGCGCTCGGATTGAGCCTCGACGAGCAACGCCGCTGTATCACGGCTTTTCGGGTGATCTCGGAGCCATCCCTGGAACAGGAAGACGTCGGCGATCAACGCCCTCTGCCGCCGAACTTCGGATCTCAGGCGTTCGGGAGCGGATCCCTGGGCCGATCATGGCTCGGCCCGGCGTTGCAGGCGGAGGGGCTCAGGACGTATGCGGACGTCATGGCGTTCCTCGCGGATACGCCCGAGGATGCGCATCGCCGGTTCGGGCCCAAAACCCGGGCCGGGATCGAACACCTCCTCGACCACGACGCCGACCAGCTTCGGGCCGAACACGCAGACGGGCCCGAGCTCTATCGGCTTCCCTATCGTTCCCACCACCAACCGATTGTGCCGATGGGGGCGGATGGGCATCGCGAACGCTCGATCCTCTCACGAGTCCGATGGACCGACGCGGATTCCGCGCCAACCTGGGCCAAAGCGCTCTACCGGCATGGGATCGACAATTTCGGCCTTCTCGCCGAAGCTGACCTCGCTTTCCTTTGGATCGTCGCCGACGGGGACACGGACGCGATGTGCGCGATGATCGTCGCCCTGCGCCGCGCGTGGATGGACTGCACGGTCGCCGGGTCCAGCGTCGCCGTCTACGGCCCGCACGGGGTCGACCCGTCAGGCCCCTGAGCACGCCTCGCCGCGATCGACGGCCCGACGCCGATGCTCTGGACGGTCGGCCACAACGCCGCTGTCGCCCTCGCGAAAGACCTCCCGCCGTACTCCAGGACGTCCGCATGCCCGCGATCCGCCCCACCTCCCAGAGCGGCCAACCCTACGGAAGCGCCCAGCGCTGCTGCGAGATCTGCGGACGCATGTGCGGGTGCGAAACGACCATGCCGTTCTACGACCTGCCGCGCGATCTCAGGATCGCGTGGTCGATGTTCCCATCCCTCAGCAAGACCGATCGCCAACGCCTGCGACGGCAACCGCTCCCCGGGTTCTTCGAAACGCCAGAGGTCCGACCGGTCCTCCAGGCTCTGGGGATGACCACGCTCGACGACCTCACGCGGCTGCTGCCCGAGGAAATTCTGGGCCTGCCGAATGCAAGCCCGGACGTCCTCCACGAACTGGCCGTGTACGTGTCGCTCGTCGTGACCGATCGGCCGCCCGCTCGAAGTCTCGGAGCGGCCGCCCTCAAACGCCTGGACAGAGCGTGGGTCCGCGAGGCTGCCTTGCCGAAGGGTACCGCGGACCTTCTCGTCGCCGCTGGTATCACAACGCTCGGCGAAGTCGCTCGAACGCACAACGGCGTCCTCGACACGCTCGGATTGAGCCTCGTGCAGCAGCGCGGCTGTATTGCGGCCTTCCGGAATCACTGGCCGAACCGATCGGACGCAGCGCGAAAACGGGCCTTTCAAGCTCGCCCCCTCCCCGTGGGCTTCGCGGATCGGCCGTTCGCGGAGGACGATCTCGGTCGCAGCTGGCTCGGAGCCAGACTGAAACGCATCGGGCTCACGACATACGGGGATGCCATGCGCTTCGTCGACGAACCTCACAGTCGAGACCGTCGCCTCTCCCTGTCATCAGCCCTGTTGGGCATCCAGCACTTCGTCGCGCTTGAAGCCGCCTCATCGATCACCGGCACGACGCCCACGCGGGTTCCCTATCGCACCGAGGATTACGTCCCCCTGCGCCTGATGCCGTCGGGCTGGTCGGTCACCGAGGGGATCCAACTCGATGCAGTGCGCTGGACCCAGCAGCAGGGCGTCCCGGACTGGGCCAAAGCCCTGGACCGACACGGGATCGACAGCCTGGCCCTCGTCGCCCGGTCCGATCTCGCCTTCCTGTGGGACGTCGCGCAGGGCGACGCCTCTCAGGTCTGCGCGATGATCGCGGCTGTCAGGCGCGCGCTGATGGAGTCCCGCACGCCCGGTTCCGGCATCGCTCTCTACGGCGAGATCGACCCCGGTTTGAGCCCGGCCGGACGCCGCACCGCCGGAGCGCCTCACACCCGCGCACGCCAAGCCTCGATCGATCCCCACTCTTCAGCCTTGGAGCGGGCCAAGGAACTGGCGGCCGAGGCCATACATTGCGCTCGCTCTCCCGGCGGGAAACCGCACATCGCCTTTCACCACATGAAAGCTGGCGAGCAGATCGCCCTGATCGACGACGCCGAGGCTGCGATCCGCGCCACGTTCGCCATCATGGCCGAGTGGGACGACGCCACGATCGCCCGGTTCGTCCGCGCCCACCGTCGCTGACCTGCGTTCGAGGCGTGCCCCAGGACGCCACCATGCCCGCATCATCGAGGCCAGCGACCGCAACCCCCACAGACCGCGACGACAAGAACATTCTGTGGAGCACCACCCACGCGGGCGCGATCGCCATCGCCAACGCACGCCGGGGACGGCGCGGACAGATCCAGCGTGCCGCCGCGTGGGATCGACTGCCCGACAACTAACAGGTCGCGGTGATCCAAGACGCCGAGGCCGCGATGCGCACGGCGTTCTCGTATCTCGTGCACCTCACCGACAAAGAAATCGTCCACTTCGTGCGCAGCACGCGCGATGAGGCCGATTCAACGGATGACGCTTCGCCCCCTCCCTTCGTCGTACCCAAGGACGCACAAATGCGTGCGCTAACCGCCACCGATCCGACCCAAGAACCGCTTCACCTCGTCTCACAGCGCGGCCAGCCCTACGGCAGCGTCCAGCGCTGCTGCGAGGTCTGCAGTCGTATGTGCTGGCGGGGCATGGACGGATCCGCGAAGCGCTGGACCGACGATCCCGCGACGTTCGAGGCCGCGCCCGATCGCTGCGACCGAACCCAGGGCTGACATCACGCCAGCCTCGGTAACGCACCCCTATCCACCCAGCAGGACCACCATGAACGTCTATCCCCTGCCGGCGGAATTCCGTCGGAGTTGGTGCCTCGTGCCAGGCATCCTCAGCGATCAGGTCATCGATCTGACCGACGTGCCACCGTCCGGGACGTTCACGAAGCCCGCCCTCGTCGCCGAGATGGCGTCGAGCGGCGTCCACACTCTCGCCGATCTCGCCCTCTGCCTGCCTGAGGAGGTCCTCAGCCTGCCGGGCGTCAAACTCACGACGCTGCTCAACCTTCAGGCCGAGATCCTTGAGCGGCTGGACACGGGTCCGCTCGTTCGGGATCTGAGCAAGACCGA
Organism: Methylorubrum zatmanii; assembly: GCF_014845115.1. Classification (GTDB taxonomy): domain Bacteria; phylum Pseudomonadota; class Alphaproteobacteria; order Rhizobiales; family Beijerinckiaceae; genus Methylobacterium; species Methylobacterium zatmanii. Next base: position 11,711 of record NZ_NKUI01000038.1, read on the forward strand.
GACTGAGGCTCTCTCGACCATCACACTGTACGGCTTGAACCTGCCGACAGGTGTCTTCGTCCGGGCCAAGGCGCTCGGCATCGAGACCCTCGCAGGGCTCGCCATGACCGCGAGCCCCGCGACCCTGCTCGCGAGGGGACTTCCGCTCTGGAAGGTCCGAGCCTGCCGCGAAACGATCCAGGCCCATCTCGACCGGCCCTCCGAAGCCGAAGCCTTGCGGGTCTACGCCAAGCGCCCCCTGCCACCGGGCTTCGCCGAGATGACCATCAAGGACAGCCGCCTCATGTTGAGTTGGGTCGGCAATGTCCTGGTGAAGGAACGATGCACGACCTTCGGCAAGGCCCTCAAAGCCGTACCGACACTCGCCGAGATCGAAAAAGACTGGGGAAACTGGGAGGTTTGGGAATTCCGGGCCAAGGCTTTCCACCTCGCCGTCGCGGGCAGACGGATGATCGCAGGATTGCCGCAGGGCGACGCCCTGTACCGCATCCCGTACCAAGACGGCATACCGCCCAACCGGCCACCGTTGTTCGGCGATCTGACGGGCGACGAGAGAGCGTTCCTCGATCGGGCACGAAGCAATCCGCGCGATGACCTCTCAACCGTGCAGGAACTCGCCTACGAGAATGCACCCTACGATCCGGATCACCACGAAGCCCCTGAATGGATCGGTGCCGCCTGGAACTACGGGATGGATGCGCTCGGCTTCATTGCGGACGCCGACCTGCCCTATCTGTTCGAGGCTGCGGGCGGACGCAAGGACGTCGTCTGCGACATGCTGATCTCCGTCCGGCGTGCGCTTCTGGACCATGCCGAACTCGGGTCCGCCGAGGCTGTCTATGGACCGGAGCACGCCTACCTGCGGTTCTTCCGGACGTTTCCGAAGGCGGCTTAGCGCAAGCCGTCGGAACCTATCCCCGTTCTCCACAGGCTTGAGGACAGCGGGCCCAAGCCCGTTGAACACCGTCCCAGATTAGAACAAAACAGGAACTCGATCTGCGAGGCCGCCGATGTCCGAGCGCTATCCCCACCTCCAGCCGGATGTCCGGCTCCTCGTGGAACGCTCGCGCCAGGAGCGGATCGCGTTCGTCCAATCCGACCAGTGGATCGGCTACCCGGCGGCGACGGCGGCGATGGATCGCCTGGAGAGCATCCTCCATCACGCCCGGGCTCGGCGGATGGAAAACTGCCTGCTGATCGGGGACAGCAACAACGGCAAGAGCACCATCCTGGAGACGTTCGCTGCGCGCCACGGCGATCCGGTGCGCCTGCGCGAGCCCGACGGGCCGACCGGTCATCGGCCGCTGTCCGTCGTCCTCATCGAAATGCCGAAGGAGGCCAACGAGGCCCTGTTCTGGGAGGCGATCCTGGAACGCATGCGCTGCGCACCGCCCCGGCGGAGCGAGAACCTGATGCGCTACACCTGCGCAATCCTCGATCAGCTCGCGGTGCGCATGCTGATGATCGATGAGTTGCACAACATCACGCGCCTGCCCCCGCGCGCCCAGCGCGACCGGCTGCTCCTGCTCAAGAGCCTGAGCAATCGCCTGCGTCTGCCCATCGTCGCGGCGGGAACACGCGACGCCGAGGCCGCGCTCAAGACCGACGAGCAGACCGCCAACCGGTTCGAGCCGTTCGTATTGCCGCGCTGGCGATTGAACCAGGAATTTCGCTCGTTCGTGGCGAGCTACGAGCGGCTTTTGCCAATGCCCGAGCCTTCGAACCTCGCCGACAAGGAGCCCCTGACGGCCCTGTTCAATGTGTCCGAAGGCACCGTCGGCCGGGTCGTTCGGGTCATCCAGCGAGCGACCGAGACCGCGATCGAGGCCGGCAAGCCTCGGGTCGATCTCGGGCTTATCGAGGCTGCGTCGCGGTTGCCGTATGGCGGGGAACGGCGTCGCGCAGCCGGCTGAGGGTGCCATGCGCTGGCCCCTGCCCTCAACCCCCTACGACGACGAGATCCTGAGCTCGTACCTCGCACGCGCCGCGTTCCGGCACCGCCTGCCACCAACCGTGTTCGCTGCCCAATGGTGGCCGGACCGACCGGTCTGGAACCGCGATCTCGACCGCGGCGAAGATACCGCCTGGCTCGCCGATCTCGCGAACCGCGCCGGTCTCACCCTCGAACGGGTGCAGGCGATGACGCTCGACGCCCCGCGCCGCCGGTTCGGCCGGGGATCGGGCGATACGGCGCTGATCCTGTCCGCCGGGATTTTTCACCGCACACGGATGCGACACGCGGTTCAGATCTGTCCGCGGTGTCTTGGTGACGGTGAGCCGTACATGCGCCGCACGTGGCGCTACAGCTTCGTGCTCGCCTGCCCGACCTGCATGACACCGCTCCGCGATGCCTGCCCCCATTGCGGGGCCGCCATCGTGCCCCATCGCAGCTACCGCTGGCGACTGGACGCCTGCCACGCGTGCGGGCTCGATCTCGCCCATCGCGATCCGCATCCCGCGGTGGTCCTGCCGGCCGTGAACGAGTTACAGACCCGCCTGCTCGCGGTGCTCGCGAACGACCCGGGTACGACGGTCGGGCCTTGGCAGGGGGATGCTGCTTTTCGGGGCGTGCGCAGCCTTGTGACGGTGGCGCGGCATCCCGATGTGCTGCCCCTGCTGCGCTGCGCCCTTGGGCTCGACGCCGCGGCGATCCCGGTGACCCGGTTCGAGCGGATGCGCGCCGGCGATCGCGCCGTCATCCTCGAGACCGTCGGTCACTGGCTCAGTGACTGGCCGAACCGCTTCTTCGTCGCGGCCGGCAGCGCCGGGCTGACCCAACGCAGCTTCCGCAAGGTCGCCCAACCCGGCGACCTCGCGCTCCAGATCCTGCGCCTGCCCGAAGGGTTTGCCCGCGATCGAACCTTCGTCCCCGTGCTCCAGGACCGCGACCTCAAACGCCTCCGCCGCCAGAACCGTGCCGGGTACCGGCGCGTGCGTGCCGCTCGCCTGCTCGACGCCACGGCCCAACGCCGATGAAGGCGACCTGCCGAATCTGTCGCCGCCATCGCCCCGTGATGGCCAACGACCGGATCTGCTTCCCCTGCTCGGTCGGGATCACCCACACGTGCCCGATCTGCCAGGCCGTCATACCCGGAAGCGGCCACGCTCCCTGCTACCCCTGCAGCCAGCGACGCCGTTCCGAGCGCCAGATCGGTGAGGAGGCCGCAACGATCCCGATCCAGTGGATGTCCGGGATGTTTATCGCCTTCTGCGAGAGCGGCCGCATCCCCCTCGACAACGGCCTCGCCGCCGAGCGCATCGCCCGGACGGCAGACGCATGCCGCGCGATCGCGGTGAGGGATCCCACCTACGGTCGCCTCACCACCGACGCGGTCCACGCCGCGCTCGGCGCTGACGGCGCGAGACGCGTCGCACCCCTGATCGCCTTCATGAGCGATGTCGGCGTGCTCGACTGGGACCGGACCCGGCTTCAGGTCCTGATCGAGAACGAGCGAGTCGACGCGATCCTGACCGCGCATCGGGACAGCCCGCACGCGTCCCTCCTGCGCCGGTACCGCGACAGCCTCGCGGCCCGGAACCGGAAGCCCATCACCCAGCGGACCTCGCTCACGGCCGCCCTCGCCCTCCTCGCCGAACTCGGCGACGCCCCGCTGGGCGACTTGAGCCAGCGCCACCTCGCACGTGCGCTGCGCAAAAGCCCCGGGCACCGGGCCGCGCTTCAGGGCTTTCTCAGCTTCGTCGCCACCCAGGGCGGGCCGGCCCTGACCTCGCCCAAGCCGCGCCCTCTCAGTCCGGTCGCTCAGGAGAAGCGGCTGCGCGCCGAGATCAAAGCCTGGCGGAAGCGCCTTGCAAAGCCGCGCAGCGCCGGCGAGGCACGGGCCATGCTCATCCTGCTCCTCGCCAGGATCTACGCCCTGCCGATGACCCGCGTTCTCACGCTTCGGCGCGACGAGATCGTGGTCACCCGCAACAGCGTCACGCTGTGGCCGGCGGCCGAGGCGATCGCCCTCGAAGAACCGTTCGCCAGCACGTTCCTGCGCTGGGCCAGATGGACATCGGGTTGGAGCAGTCGACCCGGCCCCTGGGCGTTCCCCGGTCGGCACGGGCACCAGCCTCTGTCCGAGGCGGCGATCGCCTACCACCTATCCGGCAAGGCCAAAGATCAGGCAAAGAAGCTATGATGGAATAGAATGGACGCGATCACCGGGTAACGCCCGTCTAGCACTCGGACGTCCCCGGTGACGCTTTCTCTTGCCGACGTCAAAGCACGAACCGTCGGCCATCCACTTCGCAACAGGCTGGGATGCAATGATGGTCCGCCGTATCTCCACGGCAGTCCATCATGACGTCGAAGGTGGCATCCCACGACGGCGAGACAAGAGGCTCCAGCGACGTCACCCCTGAGTCAGAGTGAATCAGGGGTCAGCCCTTTCCTGCGCTTGGCAAGGTGGTGATCGGGTCCGAGGCGGCGATCGCCTACCACCTCGATCAGAACCTACGACGGCCGAGAACGATCGGCGCAGGTTATGAACGCCCGTCATAGACCACCAGCGGGTCCGGGTGTCCGCCCGTGAACACCCAGCCGCATCGCGCGACCGATTTGGTGATCCGGTCTTTCGGCTTCTGGGCAAGCCGAGCGCGAAGTTTGGCTTGCACTTGGTCCGCGGTCGCACCCGCGCCCGCTGGATCGGCCCATGTCAGGGCATCGTAGTTCTGTGGCTTCGGTGGTCGGATCGTGCTGCCCGGCCCACAATAGCCGTGCAGGGCGAATGCGCGGTACCGTAGAACGTGGAGGGCATGCACCTCCGGAAGCGATCGAGCTTGGCTGTCGGTCAGCTTCGCGATGAAGCTCGGCGCGTAGAAGATGTTGCGGAGGTCCGTGTAGGCCTCCGGGTCGCTCGAACTCGCGTAGAGGTGGCAGCAGGTCAGGTCGCGTGTCGTCGCGCGCTTCAAACCCGTGCTCCACTCGAAGGCGGCCGCCGGGCTCGCATTGTCATCGACCATCACGCCGTCGACGATCGTGCCCCGGTCGGCCGTCCGACCCCGTACCGTGCGGAAGACGGCTCGGCGTCCGGTCGCCGTGACAACGTCGGGATGAGCGAAGAGCGACAGGGACGCGATCGCTTGATCGATCGATCCCCATGGGGATGCGGCGATCAGAAAATCCAGCACCGCCCGCCCATCGTACCCGAACGCAGCAAGAGTCTTGCATTCATCTGGCGTGTCGCTCGGAAACGGCGGCATGAGCCAACCCGCCACGGGTTGGACCACCACACCCCCAAAGCGGGCTTCCCGCGCCCAGCACGCAATCCCGTCGACGAAGATCGGGGTGTCGTCATTGGCGACGACATCCTCGCCGTTCGAAACTTGGATGCCCGTTCCGAGGAACGATGTGTTCGTGATGTCGACCGGTCGGTCGGCCCAGTCGACGAGGCGGCCTTCGCAATCCCGGCAGATCGCGGCGGGATAGGAGACCGATCCCCGTCCCTCACCGCCGCAGACCGGACAGATCTCGCCGCCCGGACGCCATCCCACCATGTGATCCCCCTTGCCCCTCACTGACTGAACCACACTGCGACTGAGGCAGGAAGGATGCGGGCCCTGCAGGGGCGGCGATTGCAGGCGCTTCGGGCCAATCGAGGGCCAAGTCCGAGCCTATCGTCGCTAACGCACCTACTGTCAGAAGGACTGAGCGGAGGTCGGCTGCGAACCCTTCTGCGATCCGCCAAAGGTGTGAGATCGCCAACCAAAGCGACGATCCTGACAAAAGGTCATGCACAGGGCGTGCCCGCCCGCTCTTCGCGATGTATGCATGTTGCGTTTTTGCATACATCATCGCCCACGATGGTCCGACCGCTCTCGCTCGCCCAGCATACGCTGTACGCTGACCTTCTCGACCAGGGGATCGATGATCTATTCGATCCGGAGATGCCGGAGAACGGCAGCATCCTGGTCCGGTCGAACCGCGCCGGCGCGCCAGCCGACCACGCCTACTACCAGGGTTACCGCCCCGCCGCCGGTGATGCCGGCCGAGGCCAGCGCTACGCCCGCTATCTCGGGCGCGCCGACGATCCTGACGTCGTGGCACGGATCGCGCGGTTTCAGCGGGTGAAGACGGTGCGCGCCGAGCGCGCAACGACGGTGAGCGCCCTGATCGGAGCCGGGATGCCGCGGCCCGACCGGATCACCGGCCGGATCATCGAGGCGCTCGCGCGCGCCGGCCTGTTTCCCGACCACGCCGTGCTCCTCGGAGAGGCCGCCTTCCAGACCTACGACGGCGTCCTCGGCGTGCGCTTCCCCAAGCGCCCACAGCGAACCAGGGATGATCCCGCGGTCGAGATCGCCCTCCGGGATCCCGGCCGGGTCGGCGGCATCCTCGACGCCCTCCGCACGATGGATCCCAGCTTCGCCTCCGGGCCCGAGGACCTTGGCCTCTGCCGTTCGGCGACCGGCGTGCAGGTCGCCGTCGTCGGCCTCGATCAGGCCAACGACGAGACATCAGACCTCACCGGCTTCCTGATCGATAACCCGGTGCAATCCCTCGTCTTGCACGGCCCCGGCATTCCCGTCGCCGTGCCAGCGCCGGAGCGGCATGCGGTTCACGCCCTGACGGAAGCCCGTCGAGGAGCCGGCGCATGCGTAAATCGCGTTTGCACCGAACGCGCTCGCCATCTCGTCGAAGCGCCCAGAGCGATCGGTCGAGATCCTGCGCCGACGGCGGCCATCTTAGAGGCCACGACACGCAATGGATCGTGACAACGCCCCTCACTCAGGCAGACGGATTTGTAGCCGGCCCGGGGTGTCACACATCAGCCACGGGACAGAGCTTCTGGCGTGCTTGCGTCCATCGCCCTTTTTGGCGATGGTGCGGGCATGACGTACCCGGGTGGAAAAGGGCGGTGCTACAAGCGGATCATCTCGCTGATGCCGCCGCATCGCACGTACATCGAGACCCATCTCGGCCACGGCGCAGTGCTGCGGCACAAGAAACCTGCGCACGAGAGCTTCGGCTACGATCTGGACCCGACCGTCATCGCGTGGTGGGGAGACCGCACGCCGCGGGGTTGCACGATCCAGGTCGGCGACGGGATCGCGCACCTGAAGGAGCGGCGCTTCACCGGCGAGGAACTCGTCTACTGCGATCCGCCCTATCTCGCCGCGACCCGGCGATCGCGAAGTCGGATCTACCGCCACGATTACAGCGAGGCCGAGCACGTTGCGGCCCTGACAGTTCTCCGCAACCTACCCTGCCCGGTCATCCTGTCCGGCTACGCATCGGATCTCTATACGGATTTGCTGCCCGGCTGGCAGCGCATCGACGTTCCCGGCTGGAGCCAGGCCGGCGCTGTGGTCGAATCGCTCTGGGTGAATTACACCCCCTCCGACCACCTGCATGATTATCAACACATCGGAGCGACATTCCGTGAGCGCGAGCAAATCCGGCGGCGTCGCAGCCGGGTTCTGAGCCGCATCCAAGCTCTGCCTACGCCGGAACGGCTCGCCATGCTCGAGGAACTCGCCGCAGCCGACACATCCGTGTTTCTCGCCGTCGCCAGCCGTCTGCACGATGCCGGGCGCTCTGCGGACACGCCGTTGCTGAACCGAGACGCGCGATGAGCGCGCTCCCTGTATCCGCGACCGTCCATGCGGTCATCGAGCGGCTCGGCTACAGCGAGGCCAACGGTCTGGTCTGGGCCGAAGCCTTTGATGCTCTCGGCTCTCATCGCGCGGCGCTCGCGACGGCCGCAGCCCGCATGCAGGTGGTCGCGGCGTTCGGTCTTCGCCCGTCCCACCACCGTCCCCGCTTCAAGCCGCTCGTCCTGATCGCACAAGCCGAGGACGACAGCGCAGTTCTGAACCTGCACCGGCGCGTCTGGAGCCAGGGACTGGTACCGTATCTGATCGTGGTCACGCCTCAGAGCGCTTGGCTTTGCGACGGGTTCGGCTTCTCATCGGACACGCGCGAGCAACGCACGCGCAAAAGGGTCGCGGTCGACGACCTCGCAGGCCCAAGCGATACCGTGTTTCCCAAGCTGCACGCTCACGCGTTGCGCTCGCGCGTGACGTGGCGCGACTATGCCGTCTCGGAAACCGGCGTCGACGAGGTGCTGCTGAAGAACCTTGGCAGCCTCTCCGACGTTCTGACGAGGGGACAGGCCGGGCTCAGCAAGCTGCCGATCCAGCTCGCCCATACGCTCATCGGGCGGATGATTTACATCTACATGCTGGTTGATCGGGGCATCCTGAATGAAGCCTGGTTCGAGCACCAGAAGCAGGACCGCCGCGCCGTCGTCGAGCCGTATCATCCCTGGCCGGTCGAGACATTTCTCGCCCTCAACGCAAAGCTCGATGGGGTCTTCAACGGGACCATCTTCCCGCTTACGACGGATCCCGCGATCATCGAAGCCGCGCATCTCACCTACTTGCGCGACGCGATCAGGCTCGGCCGGGCCAACAGCGACGGCAGCCTCCAACTCGCCCTGTTCGAGATCGATCTCGGCTCAATCCGGATCGAGACGCTTTCGGCCGTCTATGAACTGTTCCTCGCCAAGACAAACCCGAAGCGGAAGAAGGCCGACGGCGCGTTCTACACCCCGCCGTTCCTCGCTGACTTCATCCTGGATGCCGTTGAGGACCGGAAGCTCCTGACGGAGCACGACCGCGTTCTCGATCCGGCCTGCGGCTCAGGTGTCTTTCTCGTCGGCGCATACCGGCGCAAGATCGAGAACGCGCTCGTCGCCGAACGGCAGTCTGTCCTGCCAGCCGAACGCCTCCAGATGATCCTGACGACCGGTATCTTCGGAGCCGAACTCGAGCCGCAGGCCTGTCACGTCGCAGCCTTTAGCTTGTATCTCACCCTCCTCGACTACCTCGCCGAGGAGGAGATCATGGCGTTCTCCCTCGGCAAGCGCGGGGCTGCCAAGAAGCTGTTCCCTCCGCTCGTCGGCACGAACCTCATCGCCGATGACTTCTTCGCGCCAAGCACGCGCTTCTCAGCCCGGTTCGATATCGTCGTGGGCAATCCGCCGTGGGGCAATGCGCTTCGCAGCGATGCCGAATGGCTGAAGAAGGCTGCGCTTCGGTGGAAGGACAAGGTCGAGAACGCTCAGGCCGCCCAGGTCTTCGTTCTTGAAACGCTCGATCGTGCGATCGCGCCTACGGGCATCGCCGCCTATCTGCTGCCCGCCAGTTCCTTCGGCAACGATCGCGCCGCGCCGTTCCGGCATGCCATGACGGCGTACCAAATCGTCAGTGTGACGAACCTTGCCCCGTTCCGACGCGAACTCTTCAAGGAAGCCGAACAGGCCGCCGCGATCCTGATCATGTCAAACAGCGTGGCCGAGCCTGATCACCTCGTCCGCTTCGACGCGCCGACGGCGATCTCTCAGCCGGTCAAGCGGCGCACCGCGGCTTGGACGCTCGTCCTCGATCCAGGCGAGAGCGTCGGCATCCCACAGGCGGAACTCGACACAGACACGGCTTGGGTCCGCGGGATCAACGGGCGATCGGTCGATCGCCTGATCATGAACTATGTCGACGGACATATCGCCCGTCAGCGGTTCGCGACCCTCGGGTCCCTGACACCAGAACTCGTGGTGAAGCTCGGGGCCGAGACACGCTATTCGGGCGTACCCATGGACCATACGCTGACGACACGCGGCGATGCTCGGACGGACTATATGAACTTCGTCGGTGCCGGTTCGGCACTGAAGCTCGGCGATACCGAGGGCATCTACCCCCTGGCCAAGGCGGTTCAGAAGGGCATCAAGGGCCAGTATCGTTCGCTCTTCCTGAACGACGTCGTCCTCGTACCGCGCAAGCAAGGACCGGCAGCCCTGGCGACGCGGCCCGTCGCGTTCAACACGACACTCATCGGCATCGGCCTCAAAGAGCCCAAAGCCGACCACGGACGGACACTCTTGCGAGCGATCACCCTGGTGCTGAACAGCCGTTGGGCCCAGTACTACCTGACCCTGCACGCCCCCTCCGCGATGATGGATCGCCCCCGCTTGAGCCTCGGTGATCTCACGTCGCTGCCGCTGCCCTTCCGGGGCCCCGAGGATCCGCGGCTCGAGCGCTTCTTCGAGCAGTCCCAGACCGATCTCGATGCAGCCTGCTACGATCTTCTCGGGATCACTGGCGAATTCCGCTCTGCCATCGAGGAATTTCTGGATTATCGTCGCCTGTTCGCGAACGCCAAGGTTCCAGAGGAAGCCTTCTTGGACGCCGAGGAGGCTGCTCACACGACCTACGTGCAGACCATCCGCAAGCGCCTGATCGGTGTCGCTGGCGTCGGACCGGAATGCGAGTTTCGAGATCCGGTTCGCAACGTCACCGTCGTGCAGACCTCGCTCGATCCCGGCGTGCCCTCCCAGAGCTTCGATTTGGAACCGGCGCTGCGATCCTACGATCAGAACGCTGGAGCGGCGTTCGAAGACAGCCTGTTCTACTGGCGCGATCCCGATGCCGCGCGCCTCGTCCTGGTCAAGCCGTCCGAGGCCCACCACTGGACGATTGCCCAAGCCTTCATCGACGCGGATCGCGTCGCGGCCGGTATCCTCGCGCCCCACGCATGATCGCCCAGACCAAGAGGCAAGCCGCTCTCATCGAGACGTTCATGGCGGCCGGAATGGTCCGCGACGAAGCCAGCATCTGGAGCGCCCTGACGGTCACGTCTCTTCGTGCCGTCGCCATCGCCTACAAGCGCCTGCGACGTCAGAAGGCTTGGGACGCACAGCGTGCCATTAGGCCTGAGAAGAAAATGGGCGAAGTCGACATCTCGGTCGCCCTCTTCCATGAGATCGACCGTCTCAAAGACAGATTTAGGATCGACAATCCTCTTCGGGACATCGAATTCGTCCCCGAGCTTCCCGTGGAAAGCCGCACACGACGCGGGCCAACAGCACGGCGCATGGACTTCCGGATCAAGCGCCGGTTCGGAAGCCGTCGCACAGCCTCCCTGGCCGTCGAGGCCAAGCTCCTCCGACAGCACGGCGACGTCACGTCTGCCTATCTCGGCGAAGATGGGCTCGGCTGCTTTCTCACGACAGACTCGACCTACACCCGCGAGCGCGTAGCGCTCATGTTCGCGTACTCTGCGGCTCAGGAGCATCCGCCGTGGGCCAATCTGATTGAAGGCGCTCTGCGCGGCGGCGAATACGGAGCGACGCTGCATGCCGTTCAGCCTCAGTTCGGCATCGCACTGCATTCTGGAGTGCCGAGACCAGCCCTCGAACTCCCGGACATCTCCATCCTGCATCTGGTATTTGCATTTCCACCAAACTAAAAAATTCGGAACTTCCAAGAAGCGCATGTTTGGAAACCGCAGGTTCAGGATAGTGGAGACCAATCTCCGCTAGGGACCTGGGGACAGCGGGTACGACAGGGCTGCGTTAGGTTTGGCCGCGCCTCCTGAGGTTCGTCTCGAACCCACCAGGCCCACGCGATGTCCGATCCGAACGCCCCCGCCAATGAGAACCCCGAGCCAGGGGACGCCCATGCGCAGCAGGAGGCGCTGAAAGCGGCGTTCCAGGCCGACGCGAAGCCGACCAAGTCCCGGTGGGCCGATCCGGACACGTCGCTGCTGAGGACCAGCTTCGTCGACGCCCCCCGATTTCCGGTCGAGGTGCTCGGCCCTTTCTGGCAGACCTGGGTCGAGCAATCGGCTCGGGCCGCGAACGCCCCGGTCGACTACACTGCCGGCACCCTGCTCGCGACCGTCGGGGCGCTGCTCGGCAATGTGCGCTGGCCCAACGTCGAGGGCGTCTGGGAACACCCGAGCGTGCTGTGGATCGGTCTCGTCGGCAATCCCTCGACCGCCAAGAGCCCCGGCATGCGCCCGGTGCGTCGTCTGATCAACCAGATCGAGGCCAAGCGTGCCGCCACCATCGACGGCGAGGGGGCGGCCCATCGCCTGAAGGCCGTCGTCGCTGACCTCAAGGACAAGGCGTGGCGGCGCGCCGTCGAAGAGGCGCTCGCCCAGGACAAGCCGCCGCCCGAGTGGCCCGAGGACGCCGAGATCCCGGCGACGCCGGTGATGCCGGTCCTGCACGTGGTCGACGCTACGACCGAAGGCCTGATCACGACCGCCGCCGGCTCGCCGCGCGGGCTGCTGCAATTCTCCGACGAGCTCGCGGGCTGGTTCGGCGGCTTCGACCGCTATCGCGCCAAGGGCGTCAGCGCCGACCGGCCGTTCTGGCTGAAGGCCTACGACGGTGATCCCTACACCGTGATTCGCAAGGGCGGCGACCTGAAGAACGGCGTGCGCGCACCGGTCGAGATCTCGCACCTATCGATCGGCGTCATCGGCAGCGTCCAGCCAGAGCCGCTGCGCGACTTCCTGACGAAGTCCGACGACGGCCTCGCCCATCGCTTCCTGTGGATGTGGCCCGAGGGCCCGACCAGCTTCCGGATACCGCGCAAGTCCGACACGCACGCGCGGGCCGATGACGACCGGGCCCGCGCGGCGCTGATCGCGATCGACGACTTATCGACGCGGGTGAAGAACCGGCCCGACGAGGTCGCGGTGTCCGAGGAGGCTACCGACCTCCTCCAGGCCTTCGGCCAGAGGATGATGGACGACGCCCGGGGCAAGAGCGCGTGGTACGCCTCAACGCTCAACAAGGCTCCCGGCCAGGCTCTGCGCCTCAGCGCCGTCCTGACGTTCCTGCAGTGGAGCGGCGGGGCGGAGGACGCAGAATCGCCGACGACGATCGACGCCGACCGCATGGCCGAGGCGATCCACCTGATGGACGCCTACTTCCTCGAACAGGCCAAGCGCGTCCGGCAGACGGCGACCGTCGGCGATGGAGAGGCCGATGCCCGCGCCGTGCTCGCGATCCTGCGCGAACGCGACTGGCGCGATTGCTTCACCGGGCGGCAGCTCCAGCGTGTCGCCAGTGGACGGCTCGCGAACACCCGGCTCCGCAAGGACGCCTGCGCCCTCCTCGTCGAGGCCGGCCTCCTCTGGTGGAAGCCCGAGCGGGAGGGCACCACCAAGGGTCGCGAGCGAGAGGAATATCGCGTCAACGCCCGGGTGATCTTCCCGCAGGAACCCTCGACCGCGGACGCCGCTCCCCAAGCAGAGCCGACCGACGAAGCCGCCTAAGCCAGGCTTCTGTCGCTACTGGCCCTATTGTCAGGAACTCCCCGGGCGGACAGACCAAATCTGCCCGTTCGTCGTACCCCTACTTCTGCATCCCCGGTCGTGAGTACCGAGGGCGGAACGCTCGGGCCGACCTCGGACTTCACCCGGGGTCCCCAGTTCCGGCGCAGATCCCTTGAGGTCCAGGCCCCTCCCGTGTCGTCGTGCTGTGTCACCTACGAGATCCACTCCGGCAACGATGGCGCAATCGCGATCTCTGTCACCACGACCACAGGCATGACCGTCGAACGTCGCGATCTCGCATCCTTCGCCGATGCACAGGCGGCATTGGACGACCTGCGGGCCATCCTCGCGGCCCAGGATCTCGATCTCATCCAGGCGGGCGGCCCCGTGCTCCTTTGAAGCCACGGCACCGGGCTAGGCCGCCAAGCTCGTCGAGCCCATCCCCTCCAATGCGGAGCCGCTGACAGAACCGACAATCCTGACAATTGGTCGGGGTGGCAGGACGCAGAAACGGCCAGGCCGTCGCTCGGCGAATGCCTGACCAGGAGGGCACCCTGCCCTATGCGTTCTGAGCCTACGGGGGTGGGGCCTATAAGAGCAGCACCGCGGGCTTTGATCGGATCCTCGTTCGACGCCGCGTAGTCGTGCAGGTTTGCGGCTTCGGACGATCGACAGAAGTTACCCGTCGGCCACGCCGTCGTCGGCCTCAGCGCGCGATGCGCTCCCGGTGTTGCGCGCTCGCAATTGCGTGATCACGACCGCGGCCTGAAACTTCAGGTCGCCATCAGGCGCATCCGTCACCCTCAGAAGGTGGCATGTCGTTACGCCACAAGGGGATAGGTGGGTGTCGGTTGTCTGGGACGGCGTCACAGCATGCCAGGTTCTCCATGGGGACCATGCCGCTCGCCGGCACGCCCTTGCCGATGCCGCAAAGGGCTATGAGTGGACGAGGGTTCTCTCCCTCCTTGAGACCGATCCGGCCCTCGCCAACACCACGCGACCGGACGGACAGTCCTTGTACGCGCCGCTCCACCAGGCTGCGCACGGGAATGCGCCGCGTGAGGTCTGCGAAGCTCTGATCCGCCTGGGAGCTTGGCGGATGCTAGAGAACGCCCGGGGCGAGCGCGCGGTCGATGTCGCCGAGCGCCTTGGTCACAACCGGCTCATGGCAATCTTGGAGCCTGTGCGAGTGTCGCGCGTCCCCTTCGGCGTGCTGCGCAAGATCCAGGATCACTTCCACACCGTGATCCGGGCTCGTGCCGACGACCTCGTTCGCGATGCACGGCTACGCCTGCCGGAGATCGCGCACCTTTTGGAGACACCCCTGAACGCTGAACCAGCCTGGTTCGCCGTCCCAGGCATGTACGGAGGCTTCGCCTACCGACTGGTCGCGGACGGCGCGAATGCGCGTCTCGTCGCCGAGAGCTGGTGCAGGGTCGTCGAAGGCTCTGGACAGCGGCACGAGATCACGTCCGCCGGCGTACGCCTCGTGAACGAAGGCTTCGTCTGATGCGCGATGGAGCAATGCGTCTCGCAGCCGCCCGAGGGGCCTCCAGATGAGAAAATTATTCAACTATCACAAATACTTATCTGTGGATCGTCTGGCGGATGGCTCAAACCTGAGCCGAACAGCGGCTGCCCTCACATGACCGGCGTGGTATCGACGGAGCCGTCCAGAACCATGGTTCACAGCCCAGGCCGCATGCTCAGCCCGAGTGAGATTTACGAGAATTTCGATGCGCTCGCGCAGCAGAAGCTGGTCGGCGGCGAGTTCGGCTTGGCCCTGATGGAGGCGGTTGGCGCGCCGCGTGCCACCATCACCAAGCTGAAGGACGAGGCCGCCACGGGATCCTTCTCCTGGACCCGCATGCTTCGGTTCGAGACCGTGGCTCTCGGCGATGCCGACCGCACCCTTGAGCGGATGAAGGCCGAGGCTGCAAGCGCGGCCAAGACGAAGCGGCCTCGCCTGCTGGTGGCCTACGATGGGGAGGGTATCGCCGCTCACGACACGAAGATCGGCGACGACATCCATGAGGGTGTCGATGTCCTGCCGATGGAGGCGGAGTTCTTCTTCCCCCTCGGCGGGCATGAGCGTTACGTCCCGGCCCCGGAGCGTCAGGCGGATGTGCGGGCGACCAAGCACATCTCCCGGTTCTTCGATGCCGTTCGCGATGCGAACCCTGGATGGTCCACCGAGGCCGACCGGCATGCCATGAACCTGTTCATGGTCCGGGTCCTGTTCTGCCTGTTCGCCGAGGACGTCGGCATCTTCGAGGCCGACCTTTTCAAGAGCGCACTGATCCAATCGACTCAGGTCGATGGCTCTGACCTCGCCGCCTTTTTAGACGGCGCATTCGTTCACATGGCGACGGAACCCGAGAAACGGACGCAGCCCGCCAAGGGCTGGGGCAAGCTGCCCTACGTCAATGGTGGCCTCTTCGAAGAGACGTCGCCGATGCCGACGCTCGATAGCCGCTGCCGCAAGCAATTGCTCGCCTGTGCCAAACTCAATTGGCGCACGATCAATCCCGATATTTTCGGATCAATGCTTCAGGCCGTCGTTGATATCGACAAGCGCGGCGAGATGGGGATGCATTACACGTCCCCGTCAAACATCGCCAAAGTGCTCAATCCGATCCTGCTCGATGATCTACGAGCAGAACTCGAAAAGGCAGGATCGAATAAGGGGCGGTTGCACGACTTGCTGACCCGCCTCGGTCGGATCCGGATGTTCGATCCGGCCTGTGGATCAGGCAACTTCCTGATCCTCGCCTACAAGGATCTGCGCGCCATCGAGATGGAGATCTTCATTCGGCTCGGTGAGTTCGCCCATCCGGTGGTCAAGCTCGAGCACTTCTATGGCATCGAGATTGACGATTTCGCCTGCGAGACCGCACGCCTCGGACTGTGGATCGCCGAGTATCAGGTTAACGAGAACTTCCGGCAAAAGATGGGCAAGGCCCCTCCTGCACTGCCTCTAACGGCTGCAGGACGGATCACGCGTGCCAACTCGGCGCGCGCTGATTGGCTCACCGCGTGTCCGCCAGACCCGACGATGGAAACCTACGTCGTCGGTAACCCACCCTTCAAAGGCTCAAAGCATCAAAGCAGCGACCAGCGCGCCGACATGGTCACGGTCTTCCACGGGAAGATCCCGAACTACGGCGAACTCGATTACGTCGCCATTTGGTTCTTCAAAGGCGTGCTTTACGCCGAAGCAACTGGTTCTCCATTCGCTTTCGTTTCCACAAATTCGATTGTCCAGGGCGCTTCCGTTCCGACACTCTGGCCGAGACTCTTAAAGAAATTAGAGATCTATTTCGCCCATAGATCATTCAAATGGGCCAATTTGGCCACGCGCAACGCAGGCGTAACCTGCGTGATCGTTGGTCTTGGGCCTGAAACATCAGCGCCTAAATATTTGTATGATGCAGACACAGTAAGATCCGTCGATCTTATCGGTCCCTATCTTGCGCCAAACGTTACAACAATCGTTACGAAGCGGTCCAAGCCGATCTCGCGTGATTTCGAGCTCATGCAATTCGGAAATATGCCGAACAATGGCGATGCACTCCTGTTAAATGCTCAAGACAAAAAATCTCTTTTGGATCAGCATCCAGAAGCTGAGACATATCTCCGCCGAATCTATGGAAGCCAGGAGCTGATGAAAGGCATCGAGCGATGGTGTCTCTGGATCAGACCCGACGAGGCGGAGTCCGCGGGCCGTATTAATATGTTGTCCGAAAGATTTGAGCGAGTTCGAGCAAAGCGGCTCGCTAGCTCGGACGCGTCTGCCAAGAAAATGGCTGAACGCCCTTGGTCATTTCGAGAGCAAAACTGCTCATCGTCTCATACTATCGTCGTGCCACGGCCATCAAGCGAAGATAGGATCTATCTTCCTGTCGATGTTCTCGCTTCAGAAAACATAGTTTCGAGCGAGGCATTCGCCATCTACGACGGATCAATTTGGCAGGCAGCTATACTGTCGTCGCGCATTCACAGGCTTTGGCTGGAAACCATCGGCGGCAAGCTGGAGACTCGCGTTCGATACTCCAACACAATCGTTTGGAATAACTTCCCACTGCCTATTCTCTCCGATCGTAGAAAGGAAGAGCTTGAGGAGCACTGGTGGGAAATCGATCGCGCGCGCAAAGAAGCTGGTTTCGGGCGTACGCTTGGCGACCTTTATGCGCCCAAAGCCATGCCAGGGGATTTGCGCCGCGCCCACGAAGAGCTCGACGAAACCGTCGAAGCGATCTTCGGCTCGCGCAAGTACCGCTCGGACGCCGACCGGATCGAGCATATGCTGCAGCTCTACGAGCGCGCCATCGCCGATGAACCCGGCAGAAGAGCGTAAGGGGAAACGCCGTGGCTGAACTCTCCGACACGACGCTGCGCTATGCGGCGGACGGATCCTCGAAGCGCACGGACGCGCTCGGCATGCGCGTCATGCAGCGCCGCGTCTGGGACGTGCGCGACAGCCAGTACATCCTGGTGAAATCGCCGCCGGCGTCCGGCAAGTCGCGCGCGGCCATGTTCATCGGCCTGGACAAGCTTCAAAACCAGGGGCTTCGCAAGGTCATCGTCGCGGTGCCCGAGCGGTCGATCGGCGCGTCGTTCCGCGACACGAAGCTCACCGCTGGCGGATTCTTCCGAGACTGGAAGCTCGACCGCGATCTCTGCGGGGTCGGTTCGGAGACCGGATCGAAGGTCGCCGAACTCATCGAGTTCCTCGGCTCCAGCAGCGAGAGCATCGCTCTGTGCACCCACGCCACGCTGCGCTTTGCGTTCACCAGGGCTGGCATCGAGATCTTCGACGGCGCTCTCATCTGCGTGGACGAACTGCACCACGCCTCGTCGAACGACGAGAACAAGCTCGGCTCACTCCTGCGCGGCCTTATGGACCGCGGCAGCGCCCACGTCCTGGCGATGACCGGCTCCTACTTCCGGGGCGACACGGAAGCGATCCTCCATCCCGAGGACGAGGCTCGGTTCGAGCGGGTGATCTACACCTACTATGAGCAGTTGAACGGATACGAGTACCTGAAGACGCTGCACATCGGCTTCCGCTTCTATCAAGGTCGCTACCTCGACCGGATGGGTGAGGCCCTGGATCCGGCGCTGAAGACCATCGTCCACATCCCGCACGTGGGATCGAGCGAGGCCGTCGCCGACAAGATGTTCGAGGTCGACGCTATCGTCGACACGCTCGGGGATCCGCTCGGCGTCGATCCCGTCACCGGCTTCGTGCGCGTGCGCAACGGCCGGCGCATCCTGAAGATCGCCAACCTCGTGGATGACGGCCCCGGCCGAGAGAAGGTCATGGCCTCGCTCCGCAAGGTCAAATCCCGCGACGACGTCGACGTCATCATCGCCCTCGGCATGGCCAAGGAGGGCTTCGACTGGATCTGGTGCGAGCACGTCCTTACGGTCGGCTATCGTGGCTCGCTAACGGAAGTGGTCCAGATCATCGGCCGCGCGACCCGCGACGCACCGGGCAAGACCGAGGCACGCTTCACGAACCTCGTCTCGGCCCCGTTCGCGAAGGACGATGTCGTCTCGCGTGCCGTCAACGACATGCTGAAAGCGATCTCAGTGTCCCTGCTCATGGAGCAGGTGATGGCCCCGACCTTCAAGTTCCGCACCCACAAGGGGTCGGACGACATGACCGGGCAGCAGCCTCAGACGGGCAAGCCCGAGCCCGTGACCAACGCGGGCGAGATCGAGGTCATCAACGGGCCCATGGTGTCGGATGAGGCCAAGCGCATCATCGACGCCGATTTCCCAGATCTCGTCGCCAACGTGCAGAGCGACCCTCGGACGATCACGGTGATGCTCAATCCCGACGCCCACCATGCCGACGTCATGCACGACGTCATCTGCACCGACATCGTGCGACGGCGGTATCCCCACCAGCCCGACAACGTCATACAGGACGTGGTCACGCTGTTCGGGGCTCGGACGGAACTCGGCCGGGCCGTGAAGGAGGATCCCAGCGTCATCCAGACCATGAGCCTCGACCTGGATGACCGTACGCCGGCGTCCGGGGGGCAGGAGCCTCAGGATCCCCAACTCCCCGGCGGCGGGGACAACTTCATCCGCGCGACGCACAAGTTCCTCGACGTGCGCGATCTTCAGGTCGATCTCCTCGGCGGGCGGCGCGAGTTCATCGACGCCTACGAGATCCTGTCCAAAGCCTTGAACGAGGACATCCTCGCCCGCCTCCACGGAGAGGTCCGCGCCATGAAGGTGGCGATGACGCAGGATGAGGCCGAGAAGCTGATGGACCGGATCAAGGATTTTATCAAACGCGAGGGCCGCGAGCCGAACCTGAACGCGCCGAACGGACGTGAGGTCCGTCTCGCCGATGCCCTCGCCTTCATGCGCAGGCTCGCACGGCAACGTCGCGCCGATCTTGCCGGGGCCGATGCCGGCCGCACTGCTGGAGCCGCCAATGGCTGAGACCCAGGACGCCATCGATTATCTGAACGACCCCCTCCTCGCGACGCCCGATGAGCGGGTCCGTGCGGCACGTACACCGGTCGTCGAACAGGCCGCCGAGGTACTGGCGCGCATCAACGCCTTCTACGCCGAGAACGGGACGGAGCCGGTCTCGCAGAAGGGTCGGAGCGTTCTGGAGCGCATGCTGGCGAATGAGCTCGCAGGCCTGCGCGCGTCCAAGGCGGCCCTCACCGGCCTCGAGCCCTTCGACGTTCACGGCCTCGTGTTCGTGACAGGCCAGGCAGTGGATCCCATGGACGATCCGTTGCTCGCCGACGGGACCGACATCTTCCAGGTCCGCGATGCCCTCCAGCCGCGCGCCATGCCGGACTATGTCGCGGATCGTGTGCCCTGCCAGGACTTCGATCGGTTCGAGGGCCTGTTCGACAGCGTGCGCCAGAGCGTGAAGGAGCGCCTGAGAAAGCCCGTCCCGTTCAGCCAGGAACGGGTCGAGATCGGCGAGTTCTTCGTCCTCAAGGGCCAGATGCTCCAGGTGGCGGATGTCCGCGATAAGCATCAGCGCAACGGCAAGGATGACGCGCGTCTGCGCGTCGTTTTCGAGAACGGCACCGAGTCCAATCTCCTGATGTCGTCACTGGTACGCCGGCTCTACGAAGATAAGGATGCCCGACGGATTCCGACGACGAGCGCAGGCCCACTTTTTGAGGGCGCGTCGACCGGGTACGTCTACGTGCTTAGGTCGCTGTCCCCGCGCCCCGAGGTCGCCGGGCTTTTGAAGGTGGGTACGACCGCCGGGCGGGTCGAAGATCGGATCAGCCGCGCCGCCACGCAGGCGACCTACCTCTATGCCGACGTCGAGATCGTCGACACCTACGAGTTCAAGGGGCACTCGGCCCAAGAGGCCGAGCGACTGGTTCACAAGCAGCTGCGGCCCTACCACGTCGCCCTGAAGGTCACGGGACCGGACGGCACGCCTCACAGCGCGACCGAGTGGTTCCGGATCAATGCCGATGCCGTCGCCGATGCTGTGACTGCAGCGCTTGGTCAGAAGGTGCGGACGATCGCCGCGTAAGCGAGCGTGGCGAGGGAGGCTCAGGGCGAGAGGTAGCTAATCTCCGTTCCTGGCCTCCCCGCAACACAGACACCTGTCACGCACCGCACCTGGGCGGATGAGGCCTCCATCCGAGGCCAGCGTGCAGTCGATAGGGCATCGCGTCACTACCGCTCGGCCATCCGCTCGAACGCAAAGCTAAGCTACGCCAAGCTCAGCAGGTCCGCAAATTTACACCCAGTCTGCGATTCACCCTCTCAGGTCGAATGCTCGAAGGGTACGACAGTCCGAACGGAGCTCCCGAACACCACAGCTTGTGTCGCTTTCGTCCCTATTGTCAGACGCGTCTGACCAAGACAGCCTCCGGCAAATCTCATAGCGTCCGTCGTACCCGGCTGACAAAACCGACGATTCTGACAATAGGTCAGGAACGAGCCACGGCCACAAGGCCAGCCGCCGCCAAGCCGAGCACCCCAAGCACCAAGGCCGTCGGAACCCGTGAACGCGGCGGGATGAACCACGACGTCCGGCGACGCGTGCCGCAGAGTCTTCGCACGGCCGGCGCTTGGCTCCTCGCCACCGCGACTTCCATCGACAGCGCGCCATGCTCCCGCATCCAAAGATAGCGGTGGCGGCCATCGCGGAAGCTGAGCGCTCCGTGCCGCTCTACGGAGACTTCCGGCATCCACATCGGCTCGCCGGCGAGAAATCGTTTGCCCGCCTTGGCAAATCTGTTCGAGTTGTCGTCTGAAGCATCGCCGGGGACCGCAATGTACTGGTCCGACAGAAACCAACAGCGATCAAAAGCATCGATATCGATCCACACGCGAACGTCCGCATCCGGTGCGCGACGATATCCGATGTCCCAGCTGAAGACCGTCCAGTTCACATGGACGGCATTCTTAGGCGGCCGGGACATCACTCTCAACCTTCGTGAGCACGGGTACGACGCTGTGCGGATCGTGGGCGAAGACGGCCTCCGTCAGCGCGCCGGGCTCCACCTTGTAGCGCTGCCCCCAGGTTTCGAGATTCTGAGGCCGGTAGCCCCGATCCGCGCGCCAGCGCTCGAACACCGACGCATCGATCGTCTCGTTGACGATCTCGTCACGTTCGCCTTGCGAGACCTCCGGCGGCGCGCCGATCGGGCGGTAGAATGGCTGGGCGACGTAGCGGTACAGCCCCCTCGCGAACTCGCCGTAGCTGTCCCGGGGGCGCACCTCCAACACACCCGGTTCGAGGACGACGTCGGCGCGGAACGCCAATCCATGACCGGCCGCCTTCTCCATGATCCACCTGAGCGGGAGCTGGCTGAGGAGGTCGTCCCGGTATCCGCCGCCCACATTGGCGTGTGCGCCGACGAACCAGCGCTGCTCGACGTTTGCGACCGGACGGGGCGGTGCCATTTCGGTCAGCGGGACGCCCTCGCGAAATTTCTTCGTCCACAGCGTCGGCGCGAACGCCGCCCGGTGCTCGTCGATGGCGAGCGCGTGGTAGCCGTTCTCGATCGGCAGCCGCAGCCCCGTGTGCAGGAAGGCGTAACCCGACCGGCTCAGGCCCGGGATCCTGGCGAGGCCGGGGATCGTCGTCGGCACGCCGAGCGAACCGACCGTGTCCCAGACGCCGAGCATCTTGACCGGCACCGGCATGGCGTAAGTCACCATCCAACGCTCCTCGGGTGAGGCGTCGGTTAGCCTGCCGCCCCCCGCGCGCGCCTGCAGCCACCGGACCGTGCGCCGCTCGTCGCCCCGGCGGTACCGGTCGAATAGCTGGCTGGTCCCGAGTGGGGCCCCGGGCTTCAACACGCCGCATAGGGCAATGAACCCGGCGAGGCTGCGCGCCGTGTAGGCCCCTCGGCTAAAGCCGAAGATGAAGATTTCGTCGCCCGGCTCGTAGGTCTCGACCAGCCATTCGTACGCGCGGGCGACATTGCGATCGATGCCAACGCCGAGGACGCCACCCCGGACCTTCTCGCCGACCGTCGTCCCGACGCCCCGGCTGTAGTAGACGACCTGACGGACACCGTCGGTGCCGCGCTGCGCGCACAACGCCTTCAGTCGCCAGACATTGGTGTTGTCGTCAAGCGTGTTCCACGTCCCGTCGAGGAACACGGCAATGCGTTTCCGCTCCGGCGACTGCGCCGGCTCAATCCCGTTCGACATCGAATTTTCGATATTCACCCTTGCACAACAAGGTTAACGCGGGTCTCGACCAAGCGTTGCTTGGCCTTTCACGCGCACGCGACCGGCAAATCCGATACCTGCGTCGTGTACCGGGGCGTCCGCATCTCGAACTTCGTGTTCCAGTCCCGCTTCGTCGTGAGCCCAGCCCGTGCCGGGACGACGGCACCGCGACCCCAGCGCGCGTTGCAGGCGTCGAGCGCGGCCATCAGCGGCCCGGACCGCTCGCGGTCGAGGCGGCCGATGAGCGCCCGCGGGCTCTCAGCCAGCGGCACGAGATCGGTGGTGATCACCCCGGCCTTGGAGTAGCGCCAGGGCACTTGGCCGGGTTCGCGCCAGGTCTTGGCGACGCCGTGTGTCGCCGCCTTGATCAGGGCGAGGCTGTCGCTCGTCGCCTCGGGCAGGCTGACCACGGTCGAGACCGAGCGCATGGGCTCGCCGCGGTCATGCTCGCTCGTGTGGTAGAAGACCGTCACCTGATCGGTGCCGAGCCCGTCGCGCCGCAGCTTCTCGCCAAGGCGCGCGGCGTGGGCGGCGACTGCCTCCTCTAGCGTCTCCCGGTCCGTCACGCGGCCTGAGAAGGAGCGGGTCACCGCGCAGCCCTTGCGCCGCGCCGGCACCAGTTCGAGCGGCAGGCAGGAGAGCCCGCGCAGCTCGTGGATCATGCGCTCGCCGACGACGGTGAGCGCCTTGCGCACCGGTCGGGGATCGAGGTCGCGCAGATCGGCGACGCTGTCGACGCCCATCGCCTCGAGCTTGGCGAGCGAGGCCCGGCCGATACCCCAGAGCTCGCCGACGTGGATCCGGCAGAGCCAGTGGTCGTACTGGACCGGATCGGTCAGGTCGCAGACACCGCCGAGGTCCGGCACCGTCTTGGCGATGTGGTTGGCGAGCTTCGCCAGCGTCTTCGTCGGCCCGAGGCCGACGCAGGTCGGGATGCCGGTCCAGGCGCGCACTGTCGCCCTGAGATCCTGCGCGAGCGCAAAGCGGTCCCGCTCGCGCACGTCGGAGAGGTCCAAGAAACTCTCGTCGATGGAGTAGATCTCCACGTCCCGCGCAAAGTCGCGGTACACCGCGTTGGTGCGGGCCGACATGTCGCCGTAGAGCGTGTAGTTCGACGAGAACACGCGCACGCCTTCCGCCCGGCACATGTCCCGGATCTGAAAGTACGGCGCGCCCATCTTGATGCCGAGCGCCTTGGCCTCGGCCGTCCGGGCGATCGCGCAGCCGTCGTTGTTCGACAGCACGATCACGGGCTTGCCTGCGAGCTTCGGGTCGAACACCCGCTCGCAGGAGCAGTAGAAGCTGTTGCCGTCGATGAGCGCGATCGCCCGGCTCATCGCTTCAACGCCGCCTTCGCAGTGTGCCAGTGGATCGTGAACCGCACGACGCCCCAGATCACACCGTCCTGAAGCTCCTCGACCGCGAACACCGGCAGGTCCGGGTTCTCGAAGGCGAGCCAGGCGCGGTTGCCCTCCAGGCGGTAGCGCTTGATCGACATCTCGCCGTCGATCGCCGCCACGACGACGCTACCGTCGGCGGGCTGCAAGCTGCGGTCCACGCAGGCGAGGTCGCCGTCGAAGATCCCTGCCCCGTGCATGCTGTTGCCGGCGATGCGCCAGAGGAAGGTCGCGGGCGGGTTCGGCGCGAGCCAGCGCGGCAGTTCGAGCGCGCCCTCCAGGAAGTCGTCGGCCGGCGACGGGAAGCCCGCACAGAGGCTCTGCCCGATCAGCGGGATCCGCACCGCGTCGGCGCTGCCGGACACGAGTTCTTCGATCCGAGCGATCCCCACCGCGCCTCTCCAATTATGGAACAGAACGCGAACAGATGCGCCGTCGGTTCCGGCTGAGGCAAGCGCCGACGGCAACGATCGCGCGAGCCTGGGGAAGCCTGTGGATATCGGGGATGGCGTTCGGACGTCGCCGGGTACGACGCGAAACCGAATTTGGCGCGCCTGCGAGTCCAGACCCCCCGCTAAGTCCCCGTCCGTCGCACCCATTCGCGATCGCAACGCGATGTCGGCGAGGTCTTGTTCCTCTTTTGTTCTTAGTTAACGTCCGGACCAGAAGCCCAGCGGACTGCTCCGAATTCCTAGGAGCGAACGCGGGCTTTTCGGATTCCGGAGGCCCAAAATGGACCGTTTCGAAGCCGAGCTGCACGCGATCGCTCTGCAAGGCTCACCTCACTACCGGGTTCTCCGCAAGCTCGATCGTCGTCCCCTCTACGAGTGGCCCCTGCCCGACAAGGTGAAGATCGGCGTCATCGTCGACACCGAGACCACCGGCCTCGATCCGCACGAGAACGAGATCATCGAACTCGGCATGCTCCGCTTCGCCTACACGGCCAGCGGCACCATCCTGGGCCCGCTCGCCGAGTTCCACAGCTTCCGCGAGCCCTCCAGGCCGATCCCCCGGCACATCACGCAGCTGACCGGGATCACCGACGCGATGGTTGCGGGGCAGCACATCGACGATGACGCCGTGCGCGACTTCGTCGGCTCGGCCGACCTCGTGATCGCCCACAACGCCGCCTTCGACCGTCGCTTCTGCGAGCGCCTGAACACCGTCTTTGTGGACAAGGCCTGGGCCTGCTCGATGAGCCAGGTGCCCTGGCGCGAGGAAGGCGTCGAGGGCACCAAGCTGTTCTACGTCGCCTACCAGCAGGCGTTCTGGTTCGAGGGCCATCGCGCGCTCGACGATTGTTACGCCCTGCTCGAACTCCTCGAGATGCCGCTGCCGCGCTCGCACGCGATCACGATGACGACGCTCCTCGACGCCGCCCGCCGGGAGACCCGGAAAATCTGGGCCATCGGAACCCCATTCGAGGTGAAGGATCGCCTGCGCGAGCACGGCTACCGATGGAATGCCGGGCAGGACGGGCGCTACCGGGCTTGGCATCGGGAAGTCGACGTGGACCAGGTCGAGGCCGAGCTCTGCTTCCTGGAGGACCTCGATTTCCCCGAGATCGCCCCGCTCGTGACCGCGGTCGACGCCTATATCCGCTTCTCGGATCGGCTATTCTGACACGACACGTCCGGAAGAGCTTCGCGGGCCTGCTGGCCTGCAGCGTCCTGCAGGCTCATCCGGAGGCGGGGATGACGAAGGCGTCTGCCGACTGCGGGTACGACGCCGACCGGGGTTCAGCGCTTCCGTCCCTTCTGTCAGACGACCTCACGCCCGTTGTCGTACCCCTGCCGTCTGTCCCGATTGGCCAATCCGAAGACAGCGACAGAACCGACAGTTCTGACAATCGGTTGAGGACCGGCCGTAGCGCCGGAGAAGAAATACCCAAGAAGAAGCGGCGGATCTGCCGACCCCGCTTCAAATCCCAGGGAAGAACGGGCCTATAAAACCCGGTGGGGTTCGACCAATCCGAGGACAGACATGGTCACGCTCCAGGATACCGTCTACGCGGACCTCGTCCGTCTCGCCGCAGAGGTTGCGGCGCAGTCCGGCGGTCTCGCCCACGCCTTCGCTGATCGGACGGACGCCGAGACGCGCGCCGCCACGATCGCCGCGCTCATCGCGGGCGCAAAGCCAACCGAGATCGACGCACGCGCGTTCGAGCACCCCAGCCTGCTGCGCGAGGACTGGCGCGCGGCCGTGCACAGCGAAGCCACCGACCTCGGCTACCGGGATTGGGTCGCCGCGATCCTCGCTCGGGGAACCCAGGACTGGTTGCGCGCGGACGACGTGCGCACACTGATGCCCGGCGACCGTGTCGTGGTGCAGCTTCACGGCTTCGTCGAAAGCTCCGACGGCGAGGGCGATGCGCAAGTCTCGCCCGGCGACATCCTGCCGATCCAGGACGTGACCAGCCGCGGCGATCGCGTCGACATCACCCTCGTCGTCAGCGAGCCGGATGACGACGCAGACCAGGACGAGATAACGATCACCTACGACGCGCAAGATCGCGCCGGCCTGTTCCCGCTCTCGCGGATCGGTATCGACGCCCTGTCGCCACCCTCGCCCGGCCATCGCCTGTTCGATGGCAGCGGCGAGATCCGCGGTCATATCAGCGTGGCCGTCCTGCACGACGACCAGAGCGGGCTCGCGCCCGGGATCTTCCGGGTGATCGACCAGCACGGCACCGTGCGCCTCTGCGGCCGTGGCGAGGGCCAGTGGATCCTCTCACGCGATGGGCAGCGCATCCACACGCCAATCCGGGACGCCTACGCGCGTCTCACCGGACGGATTTGAGCCACATGACCGATGATCCCATATTTAAGCGCGTGATGCGTCTGTGGACCATAGATCCCGCCAAAGCCAAACTCTACCTCGGCAAAGTCGTAGTCCAGGAACCCGAGCGCGCCGGCAGCGAGGCCTTCCTCAACCAATTGCCGATCCCGCTCGCCGAGCACGGCCGAAAGATCGGTGACGTCCACGCGGCCAAGGTCCTCCGGACCGCGCGGGACAAGGCCGATGCGGCCGAGGCGCGGCAGCAGGCCGAGAACGCACGCAAACAGGCGCGCCTTCGCAAACTCCAGAATTCGCTCGCGCTTCTGTCCGGGCTTGCGCGGATCACCGCCCTCGCCGGATTGACCTCAGAAGAGCGCGACCGCATCGCCACAGGCCCTGAGCGCACGGCAGCCATTGCCATGCGCAAAACTGCGCTTAGGTCGGACGACGTGCGCAGACAACTCCAGTGCACGTCGTCCGAGCTAAACCGATGGGATTCCGACGGGCGACTCCCGCACCTGTTCATCAAAAAAACGACGTTCGAGAAGACGACGAACTGCCGTTTCTGGAGTGCCGAACAGATTGCCGAGGCCGTTGCCTATCTCCCGGCCTGGCGGGAGCAGGACCGGATCCGCAAAACATTCGCCCGAACCAACTTGAAGCCAGCCGAGGACTGAACGCCACCTGCGTCCCTTCCAACACAACGTACACGTGCTTCGGGTTGGCCGAGAAACTCATTCCGCTCAGGCGCTCGGATGATCGCGCCGAGAAGCCAGGGGCGCGCTTTAACCGGACGCGGTCTGGAACGGCCCCTCGGCCGACCGGGTTTCATGCGACATCAGGCTTGCGCGATCCCCCTGCGCCTCCAGCAACCAAAACGGATCGAAACACGATGTCTGAGAGAACAAAAACGACCGACGCTCAGTACCTGTCCGAATTCTCAAGCTCTCCCTACGTCATTCGCGCCAGCGAGCGCGTCGTCGTTCAGGGTCGATCCGAGCTCAGGGGATCCTGGCTTCGCGCGAAGGCTTCTGCCGAGATCAAGGATCTCTGAGGCCGTCATTCCATGATTGAAAATGCAGACCCGTTCGAACTCGACGACGTGTTCGGGCCGGGACCGGGTGAAACGCCGGCCGAGAGGGCACGCCAATCTTCGCATCGCTTCGTTCGCTGCCACACCGCGATCGCCCATGACAGCCCGGACGCGGGAGGGCTGAAAATCAGCGCCCAGCAAGCCTACGAGGCCTTCGGCTGGGAGATCCTGCGCCAGATCCCGGACCGCCTGAGCGTCGGCATCGTTCGCCGAGGGTGCCAAGCCAAGGAAATCCTACCGAAGGCCCGCGCCGCCGCCGGGCTCAGCCGCGAGGATATCGCAGCGCGCTCCGGGGTCTCCCTCGACGACATCGTCATCGTCGAGGACGGTCGCCGCAGCATGCCGATGGCGATCCTAGTCAAACTCGCCGAGACACTCGGCCTCTGCCCGATCCGGTTCGGTGCCGTGGACTGCACATTGGCCGCCTCGGACAAAGGAAAGATGACCCAGGGGGCTCAAGCGTCCATCTGAAGGCTGGACAAGCAGTTTGCCTGAATCGCGCACCTCGAGCGAGCGTCCAGGCTGATCTGCCGCGTGTCAGCGCCACGAGGACATCCATGACCGACACACCATGGCTCTCGACCTGGGGCCCTTCGCGATCGCAACCGGCCGAGCGCAAGGCCCGCCGCACGCCGGACCAGATCCTTGCCGATGCGCTCGAGGTTCTGCTCGCGCGCTCGATCATCAGCGCCGAGGAGCGCGAGCGAACCTGCCTCGTCCCTGAAGCCACCGCGGCGGATCTCGGGGCCTTGGTACGCCATCGGCTCACTGGCGAACCCGCCTTCCGCCAGGCCATGAAGGATGCCGGCCTCCTGACCATGGCCGCCCTCGCCCGCGCGACGCCCGCCGAAATCCTCGCCCTGCCCGGCGCACAGTCGGAACTCGTGGGCAACATGCGAGACGGCGTCCTCAAGGCAATCGAGCGCGACCGCGCCGCCCAAGCGCGCTCGCAAGCCTCTGCCGCCCGCGTTGCCAAGATCCGAGCGGCCGAAGCGCTCACCAACGCGCTCAAGGTTTTGCTCAAGCGCTCAACCATCAGCCCCGAGGAACGCGACCGGACCTGTCTCGTGCCTGAGGCCGACAGCGATGCGCTCGAACGCCTCGCCACCTGCAAGCTCGGCGGTGATGCCGCAACCGCCCCGGTCAGGAAGCGGGCTGGTCTCACGAACTATGCCGCGCTCGCACGAGCGACCCCGGCCGAGATCCAAGCCGTTCCTGGAATGAACGACGCCGCCGAAATCCGGCAGGCCGTGCTCGATAAGATCGCCGAACTCACGGCGGGCGATGCTGACAAGACCAGCGTCTGATCCGGGTTACACCCGCGGAACAGGGATACCGATCCCCTCGGATCAGCCGCCGAACGCCGCCACGAGCTTTGCCCAGGCGCTCTTCGCACTCAGCCGCCCCGTCTCCTTGACCCGCCCATGCTTCCACAGGGCGGGCGGCGGGCAATGGGGAAGGATCGCACCGTAATCGACGTGAAGCACGTTGTTCTGTTCGCTCACAGCGTCCAGGATCGCGATGATCTCCGCATCGCACAAAAGACGCCCCACGATCAGCGCCCGGTAGAGATCGTTCGCCGTGCGGCCCTCGATCTCGAACCACGTTGCATCGCCATGCCCTGGCACCGGGATCCGACAGACGAGGGCCGTGCGGCTTCGCTCCGGCATCGCCCCAGGGTTCCACACGACCCAGGGATTGGGCTTGTCGGGCTTGTTGGGGCTATTCCGAAATCGCCATACCGGGCAATTGCCAGCCATGATCCGGTCTACCTCTAATCCCTGAACACAGGGGATCGCGGACGTGATCGTCCCTCTCCGCTCTCGTGGATCTGGCGCGCAAAGCTCGTCGAAAAGCGCGAGGATCTCCTCGAACCGCGCGATCGGCTCGATCTGCGAAGGCTTTTTGGGACCTTGATCGAACGTGACCGCCTCGACGTCACCGTGAGGCCCCGTACCACCCAGCGAGCCGACCTCGCTCGGGTTCCCGCTCTTCACCCCGACCCAGCGCTCCTCGTCGCGGTGATAAGGCTCTCGGGTCTCATGGCGAACGGGAAGCGCCTCCCATGCCGGGCCACCTGTCGCCCACATCGCCAAATCCGCGCCCTCATGCGCATCCTCCTGCGAGAGAACGTCGATCTGGCCATCGTCCGCCAGTCCAGGCCGACCGCCCGGCCGATACAGCACGTCGCCAGGGCGCTCGCCCTCGCGCACCCAGCGCACGACGTCGATCTCGCGTGGCTCGTCGTACGGCCACCGCGCACTCTCGACATCCAGCGCCAGCCAATGACCCGGCGCGATCTCGTAGACGTGCACCCGCATGTGCAAGATGCAGTCGGTGAACGGCAGCGGGCCCGCGAGCCGCGGCGGCTCGCTGCGCGCGCCGTCGAACACGCGCTCCGCTGCCAGGAACCCATGCTCGCTAAAGGTCCGGTGGAGGTTGGCGAGCAACGGCGCATGACGCTCGTGGATCTTCGCATCGAGCGCCACCCGCCATCGCCCGTCCTGCATCACGCCCGTCCCGGGTCCCAGGACCGAGTAGAGAAGAGGCTGAGGCGTGAGAGGCAGCGGCTGAGGTGGTCGGCGCACAAGGTCCCGGACCACCGCGCCGATGGGCGAAATGAAAGCCCGGATCACCACCGACGACGGCAGGATCAGCACGCCACCGGAGACCTTCACAGGCGTGACGAGGCGCGGAATCAGGAACGTCCGATAGAGGTCGCGTGGGACCAACGCGCGCTCGCTGTCGCCGCCGATGAGCCCCCCGATCCTCGTGCCCGCGTGAACCAGCCCGAGGTTTTGATCAGTCGGCGGCAGGGCGAGGAGATCGCCCGGGAGATCGACGCCAAAAGGCACGATCGGCGCGTCGAGCCGACCGACATGGTCGCCCTTGTGAATGACCGCGCCAAGATGCAGCCCCGTGATCGCCCCTGCATGGAGCCGACAGATCACGCTCTCCATCGGACGGTTGTCGCTGCTGCGTGCGGGTTCATTCCGCGCGACGGCTTCCGCAAACGTCACACCGTCCCAGCGATCGTCCGCCAGGCGCTCAAGTGCCACTTCGATTTCCGGATTTGACAAGGACGCCGGATGATCGACGAAGCCGTCGATCCAGCGGATAAGCCACGTGCCCTCCTGTGGAAGCCCCGACATCTTGAACGAGCGCGACGCCACACGGAGACCCACGGCACGAGTTGGTGCCGCAGGGTTGACGAAGGGTGCTTAAAATCCCGTGGAATTGACGGGCGCTGCGGACGCTTAGCGGCGACGTGAGCGGAGGACCGGGGATCACTAAGGCCTTTGTGGATAAGGTGCGGCGGAATGGCGCACAAGCGCCCGAGGCTAGCTTGGCCAGTCGCAGAGTTTTTAGATCAGTCGCAGCGTTTGCTGGAAGTGACAGCCGCCGCCGACCAGCGCCGCCATGGAGGCGGAATGGTGCGGCTGGCGGAACGGCCGGCGGTTCGAGAGGGCGCCGCCCTTCAGTTCCCCGGCCACGGACTGCACCATCGAGACTTCGAGGAGTTCGCGCGGGCCCAGCGGCGGCAGGATCGAGGGGAGCCGGGCGGCGAGCATCGATTTGCCGGCACCGGGTGGGCCGTTCATCAGGAGGTTGTGGCCGCCGGCCGCCGCGATCTCGAGGGCGCGCTTGGCCCCTTCCTGCCCCTTGATGTCGCGCAGATCCGGCATCGGCCCGGCCGGGGCGGCGATGGCGGCCTGGGGCCGGGCCATCACCTGGCTGCCCTTGAAGTGGTTGGCGAGCTGGATCAGCGAGCGCGGGGCGAGCACGTCCATGTCGCCCGCCGCCCAGGCCGCCTCCGGGCCGGTCGCGGCGGGACAGATCAGGCCGAGGCCGCGCCCGTTGGCGGCCATCGCCGCCGGCAGCACGCCGGCCACCGCCGTGATCGACCCGTCGAGGGCCAATTCGCCGAGGACGCAGTAGCCGCCCAACGCATCCGCCGGCAGCGCGCCGATGGCCCCCATCACCGCGAGCGCGATCGGCAGATCGTAATGCGAGCCCTCCTTGGGCAGGTCGGCCGGGGCGAGGTTGACGGTGATCCGCTTGGCCGGCAGCGCCAGCCCCGAGGCGATCAGCGCCGAGCGCACCCGCTCGCGGGATTCCGCCACCGCCTTGTCGGGCAGGCCGACGATGGTGAAGGCCACGGCGCCGGGCGCGATCTGTACCTGCACATCGACGGCGCGCGCCTCGATCCCCTCGAAGGCGACGGTGGCGACGCGCGTGACCATGTTGAGATGCAAGCTCCGACCCGGAGGTTGCAGAGTAGAGCCCCTTCCTCTCGGGAGAAAGCCGGCGCAGAGCGGATTTATAGGGCCAGACCGCGACCTTAAGTTGATAGTGTGACCGCGCATGTCAGACCGGCGGACGGATGCCCGCTGCCCCGGTCACGGCGAGCCGAGCCATCGGGTAAAAAGAACGGAACCCCCGGGACGATCGCCCGTTCGCCCGGCGTCTCTTCCTCAAACGGAGCGTATCATGTCGTTTCGCCCTCTCGCTGCCGCTGCCCTCGGCCTCGCCCTGCTCGGCGGCCCCGCGCTCGCCGACGAGAAGCTGCCGCCCGATCAGCAGGCCAAGGTCGAGGACGTCCTGAAGAAGGAAGGCTTCACCAAGTGGAAGGAGATCGAGCTCGACGACGGCATGATCGAGGTCGATGACGCCATCGACGCCAACGGCAAGCAGTTCGATCTCAAGCTCGATCCGAAGACCCTGGAGATCGTGAAGCGCAAGGCCGAGTGAGGTGCCGGCTCCGGGGAGCGCGCCTCCCCGGGGCTACTTCGCTTTCACGAAGAACGACCCGGTCTCGGGCACAGCTTGGCCATCGGGTCGAAGGCCTTGCCAGCGGGTGACGAGCCCAGCCTCGCTCCGGCTGAGGCTGAACAGGGGCTGGCCCGGCCGGTAGACCGCCACGCCGTATGTGTTGACCGTCCGGCCATCCGGGTAGCGGTGAAACGTGACCGTGAGGCCGTCCCCCTCCCTTTGCGCCTGACAGAGAAGGCGCTCGTCGGTCTGGAAGCCCGCCATCGACAGGACGCAGCCGCCGCGGGTGCCCGGTGGCCCGAGGCTGAGATCGTAGGTCACGACGATGCCGGTGCCCCCGGCGGTGCGTCCGGCCGCGTGTTCGTAGCGATAGCGCCCCTGCCATTCCCGCGCAGCAGCGCCCTCCTCGGCGAAGGCGGGCGGGGACAGGCCCGCGAATACGGCGAGCCCGGCAGCGGACATCC
Source organism: Methylorubrum zatmanii (assembly GCF_014845115.1). Lineage (GTDB taxonomy): Bacteria > Pseudomonadota > Alphaproteobacteria > Rhizobiales > Beijerinckiaceae > Methylobacterium > Methylobacterium zatmanii. The sequence continues at coordinate 44,978 of NZ_NKUI01000038.1, forward strand.
GGGTCAGGGTCGTCGGCATGCTCCCTCCCTCGATCCCGTGCGGAGCATGGCGGCGCGGATCGTCCTTCGCAACCGGCGCGCACCCGCTTGCATCCCGGCGCGGCTGCCGTCATATACGGCGCGGGAGGTTGGCGAGGGACGTTTCACTCGCCAACCGGGTCAGGTCCGGAAGGAAGCAGCCCTAACGAGACCGAGCGGGTCTTTGTCCAGCCTCCCACCTTCGCCGCCCGCGGCCCGGGCGGCCAGCTTCTCCCAAAAGTCCGAACGGCGGCATGGACGAGACGCACGGCACGTTCCCCGACGAGCCGGGCCTGCCCGGCATGCCCGCCCCGGAACCGGCCGCGACGCCCTACCGGGTGCTGGCCCGGAAGTACCGTCCCCAGACCTTCGATGATCTGATCGGCCAGGGCGCCATGGTGCGCACCCTCGCCAACGCCTTCGCGGCCAACCGCATTCCCCAGGCCTGGATGCTGACCGGCGTGCGCGGGGTCGGCAAGACCACCACCGCCCGCATCCTGGCCCGCGGCCTCAATTACGTGCGCAGCGGCCAGCCGGAGACCGGCCCGACCGTGTCCATGCCGGAACTCGGCCTGCATTGTCAGGCGATCATGGAATCCCGGCACATGGACGTGCTGGAGATGGATGCCGCCTCACATACCGGCATCGACGACGTGCGCGGCATCATCGACGGCATCCGCTATTCGCCGGTCTCGGCCCGCTACAAGGTCTACATCGTCGACGAGGTCCACATGCTCTCGGAGAAGGCGTTCAACGCCTTCCTGAAGACGCTGGAGGAGCCGCCGCCCCACGCCAAATTCGTGTTCGCGACCACCGAGATCCGCAAGGTGCCGGTGACGATCCTGTCGCGCTGCCAGCGCTTCGACCTGCGCCGGGTCGAGGCCGACGTGCTCTCCGCGCATCTGAAGAAGATCTGCGCGGCCGAGGCCGTGGAGGCCGAGGACGAGGCCCTCGCCGCCATCACCCGCGCGGCGGAAGGCTCGGTGCGCGACGCGCTCTCGCTGCTCGATCAGGCCATCTCCCACGGGGCGGGTGCCGTCACCGCCGCCGGCGTGCGCGACATGCTCGGCCTCGCCGACCGCTCCCGCATCGTCGATCTGTTCGAGGCGGTGATGCGCGGCGACGTGCCCGCCGCCTTCGCCGAACTGCGCGCGCAGTACGATGCCGGCGCCGATCCGGCGGTGGTGCTCTCCGATCTCGCCGGCTTCACCCACCTCGTCACCCGGCTCAAGCTCGTGCAGGGGGCGGAGGCCGATCCGACCTTGAGCGAGGCGGAGCGCGTGCGCGGGGCCCAATTCGCCGGGCGCCTGCCGGTGCGGGCCCTGTCGCGGGCTTGGCAGATCCTGCTCAAGGCCCTGCCGGAGGTGCAGGCCGCCCCGCGGCCGCTCGCGGCGGCGGAGATGGCCATCGTGCGGCTCGCCTATGCCGCCGACCTGCCGACACCGGACGAGGCCCTGCGCCAGTTGCGGGCTGATATCGCCGGCTCCGAGGGCGGGGCTCCTCCGGCCTCCCGCCCCAGCCTCGGGCGTGACGGCGGCCCTGGCGCGATGCTGTCCCACGGCTCGGCGGCGCTGCAGATGGCCCCCCCACCC
>NZ_NKUI01000380.1 GCF_014845115.1 Methylorubrum zatmanii
GGAGGCTCGTGACTTGGGCGTCTCTGCGTAGGGTGCGATTGCCTGCGGCCTAGGCCGGCTCGCGACGATGCGGATCTCCCCAGGCGCCCGTGACGCCGGTCTTGCCTTCCGAGCTTTGGGCGGGGCCTCGATGTCAGTCCTGACCGGGGCAAGAGGGCGCCGGCCCGTGAGGCTAGGACGCCCGCCCCCTCGGCCTCCCGGGTGCCGGGTCCGAGATGGTCGCGATGCGACCTGATCCTGTCCTCGGTGCCGCGCCAGGGTGCACCACGGACCGCGCGGCCTCGTCTCACCGCCGAGCGCCGGCCGGCTCGGGGCGCTCGGTGACGGGGCGTTGGGGCGCGCGCCGGATCGAACCGGTCGTCAGGCCGTCGTCGAGCGAGCGGAATGCGGGACGCAATTTCTGATACCGTTCGTTGCGCCAAGCAGGGGGGACGTTGTCCCAGGCGCCGGCAAGGGCGTTACCCGGCATCCAGGCCATCAAGGCGGCGCCCAGAAGGGCGGCATGGACAGCTCGGTTCATGGCTACGTTTCCCTCTTCTCAAGAAGCTGGCGGCTTCTTGGAAGAGTTCGGGGCCGACGCGGAAAAGGTTGCAGACCGTTCGAATCTCGAACTGCGGTCGGGCCAAGACCCCGGGGCCGCGCCCCGGGGAGACCAGCCCGGCATTGCGGTGTCCCAGCGGCTCCGGGCCCGGTCTGCGCCCGGCCCGGTCGCAGCCTGACCGCAGCGGTCGGACGACACGACGAGATGGACGGCGTCGCGGCCTGCCGCCACCCGCGCGGAACCCGGCTCTCAGCGGGCAGGCTGCCGCCGCGCTTGCCCGACGTGGCCCGGAAAACCCAAGCCGAACCGATCCTGGGCTCGGGGCCGGGACAGCTCATCGGGATGGCGCGGAACAGATCCTGGGCGAACCGCCATTCGTGGGCGAGACAGAACCGGACTGTCTCGACATCGGCCGGTGGCACCGGCGCAGCCGCGGCGCAACCTCGCCGCCGAACTTCCGGACGATGCAAGCGCGGCACTTGGCCTGCGCGCCTGAGTTCACGGACAGCAGGTGTCCCTTATGCAGGGGGGAGCGCCAACAGGATCCTCTGACGTCGGCTGGACGCTCCCTCCTCCGGCCGTGGCCGTGTCCGCTTTCGGCGACGGGGAGAAGTTGTTCGGCCAGCCTGACCCCGACGACCCGGACGGCGGTGATTCCGGCCCGCGGAGAGCCTGGCCGGGACCGTAGCTAGCGGGCCCGCCAGACAAGGCGTCGCCGAGCCGTCGAGTCGTTGCCCTGACCCGTCGGCGGTCCGCAGCGAGGCCAGGGGTGGAAGATCTACTTCTCCTTCCGGATCTTGGCCTGGATCTCGCGCAGGCTCTTTTCGTTTTCCTCCTTCGTCTTCCGGGCTTCCTTCACCACCGTCTCGTCCTTTGAATGCTTGATGGCGGCCTCGGACATGTCGACCGCGCCCTGGTGGTGTGCCGCCATGCCCTTCATCCAGGCCAAGTCCGGATCGGGGTCCATCATGCCTTGCATCATCGCCTTGTTCATCTTGTCCATGGCTTCCATGGAGGCCTTCTGCAGAGGGCCCATGTTCTTCATGTCCATGCCCGACATGGACCCGCCCTGGCCGCCTTGGGCGAGCGACGG
>NZ_NKUI01000381.1 GCF_014845115.1 Methylorubrum zatmanii
GCCCGTGATAGGTGTACTGCCCGCCCCGCCCCGCGGCGTAGACCGGGAAACGCTCCGGCTCGACGAGGTCGGCCGCCCGGGCCGAGGTGCCCGCCGTGTAGAGCGGCGGATGTTCCAGGAGCCAGACCAATTCGTCCGCCTCGCCCCGGCCGATGGCGGCGGCGCGGGCCTCCATCTCGGCCAAGGCTTCCTCGTAGCCGACGAGCGTGTCGGTGACGCGCCAGCGGACCGGCGGGGCCCCCGCCCGCGGCAAGAATGTCGCGGGCGCGACCGAAAGCCGGGAGGCGGACGCTTCGGACAAATCGTTTACCAAGGCTTCACCATACCGCGCGGAAAGTTTTCCGTGTGTTGAGGAACGGAGCATCCGCGCGTGGCGGTCCTGGACGAATTGCAAGTCGATCTCAAGGTCGTGCTGGGGCGCAGCCACATGCCGCTGCACATGCTGCTGCGCATGGGCCGCGGCGCGGTGATCGAGCTCGAAGCGACCGAAACCGACATGGTCGAGATCCTCGCCAACGATCACCCCATCGCCCGCGGGCAGATCGTGGTGACCGGCAATCGCATTTCCGTGGAGGTGACCGAGCTGATCCGCAAGGCCGAGGTGGTG
>NZ_NKUI01000382.1 GCF_014845115.1 Methylorubrum zatmanii
GTGGCCTCGATCGGCCCCCGGCACGAGGCACGGGCACGCGTGCGGGCGCGCGGGGGCGAGGCCTCAGGCGCGCGCCGGGCGACGCACCCGGGATGGGTTGTAGGCGATGGCGTCCGCGAGCTCGGCCTCTATCAGCGCGGGCGCGCGCGCCACCACGCGCTCGCGCTCGGCATCGAACATCTGCTGCGCGATGGGTCGGTAGGTCGCGCGCTCGACGGCCACGAGGAGCGGCCTCGGACGGCCGAGGTTGCGCACCTTCGGGAGGAAGCGGGTGCGCCCCCTAGCATCGACGAACAGGTTGCGCTCGTAGACCCCGTCCTCCCCCGGGCGGGCTCTTCGCGAGGGGCGTGCCATGTACGCGATGGCCTTCCGGCCGCCGACCTCGAAGCTGTCGGTGCGGTAGACGGACCACCTGTAGGCCGATCGGCGCTTGGCCATCTGCCTGTAGCTCCCAAGGATGTCGTCGAGGCCGGAGCGGATGCGGACGAGGTCGAAGGGGGAGGCCATGGGCTACGGCCCGGCCGGTGCCCCCTTCCACGGCTCAGGTGAGGACGCCCCCCCCCCGGGATGCAGAACCCCCCGGCCACGGGTGACGGGGGGGTCCCTCGATGTGGTGCATCGAAAGCCCGGTGAGGCCCTGCGAAAATATCGGGGCGAGCAGCCTCTGGCAGGGAGGGTAG
>NZ_NKUI01000383.1 GCF_014845115.1 Methylorubrum zatmanii
AGGAATACGGCACCGGCTCGTCCCGCGACTGGGCGGCCAAGGGTACCAAGCTCCTCGGCGTCCGCGCCGTGATCGCCGAGAGCTTCGAGCGCATCCACCGCTCGAACCTCGTCGGCATGGGCGTGGTCCCGCTGGTCTTCCAGGGCGAGACCTCCTGGCAGTCGCTGGGGCTGAAGGGCGACGAGACCGTGACGATCAAGGGGCTCGCCGGTGAACTGAAGCCGCGCCAGACGTTGACCGCCGAGATCACCTCCGCCGACGGCTCGAAGAAGGAGGTTCCGCTGACCTGCCGGATCGATACCCTCGACGAGCTGGAATATTTCCGTAACGGCGGCATCCTGCCCTACGTGCTGCGCTCGCTCGCGGCGTAGCGAAATCCCCATAACCATCGGGAAAGGCCTCTTCCGAAAGGGAGGGGCCTTTTTCGTTGGAGCGCGCTATGTCGTGCACCGAACCGACGGAGGACTTGGCGCGCATGATCCTGGAAATCGCACAGATCGACGTGAAGGCCGGAGCGGAGGCCGCGTTCGAAGAAAACATCGCCAAGGCCGCCGAGATCTTCCGTGCCGCCGCCGGCTGCCGCAGCTTCGCCGTGCGCCGCTCCGTCGAGAAGCCGCAGCGTTACCGCCTGCTGATCGAGTGGGACACGCTGGAAGCCCACACCAAAGACTTCACCGGCTCCCAGGCCTGGAAGGATTACCGGGCGATGGTGTCCGACACCTTCGAGAGCCCGCCCCAGGTCGAGCATACCGAGCTGACGCTCCAGGCGTTCTGAGCGGAAGCGGAAGGAAGCCGATCCATGAAGATGTACGGCAATTGGCGCTCGGCGGCGGCGTTCCGCGTGCGCATCGCGTTGAACCTGAAGGGCATCGCCTACGAGGAGATTTTCCTCGATCTCGATGCCGGCGATCAGTTCAAGCCCGATTTCCTCGCCATC
>NZ_NKUI01000384.1 GCF_014845115.1 Methylorubrum zatmanii
GTCAATATCGGCGGCGGACGTCCGGTGCGGCTCGATGCGATGATCGGCGCACTGGAAACCGCCCTGGGCCGCGAGGCGGAGCGCATTCTGAAGCCCTTGCCGCCGGGCGACGTCATCCGCACCCATGCCTGTCCCGACCTGCTGCGCGACCTCGTCGGCAGCCTGCCGGAGACGCCGCTGGAAACCGGCATTCCGACTTTCGTGAAGTGGTACCTCGACTATTACGGCGCACGCTGACGCAGCCGTCCCCGCACGGCCTTCGCACGTGAGGTGAAACGATTGGGATCCCGCCTCGCCTGGAGAGAGGGACGCCGTCGGGATTGCTTCGCCCGCGCCCGCCCTGACGAAAGGGGCACCCGAGTCTTCGCTCGGAAGCGATTTCAGCCGATGGCGCGCTAACCGTTCGGAACAGACAGCTCATCCGAATGCGTCCGCCCCGGCCACGCTGCGCGCATTGCCCGAGCCGCCTCTTGCACCGACCCTCGTGACCGATGGCCCCGCCGACGGTTTGTCCGCTGCGGGGATCGAGAGGGATGGGCGATGCGGATCACGATGATT
>NZ_NKUI01000385.1 GCF_014845115.1 Methylorubrum zatmanii
TTTCCTCCGATGTTCCGTCCGACCCGCGCGCCGGTCCGCCTCGCCGCCCTGCTGGCCCTCCTCGCAGTCGCCTCACCGCTTCAGGCACAGCCGGCCCGATCCGCCGGACCCGAGCCATCGGCACCCGCCCTCGAAAAGGACAAGCTCGGCCCGTCGAATCCCAAGGGCTATCTGAGTGAGGAGGCGACGCCGGATCTCGTGAGCATCCTGCCGCCTCCCCCGGCCGGGCATTCTGCGGCGGAGGCTGCGGATCGGGCGATCTACAACGCCACCCGCGCCTTTCAGGGCAGCCCGCGCTGGGCGCTCGCGACCAACGATGTCGCCGATGGCGGCGCGGCGCTCCTCGAAGATTACGCCTGTGTGCTCGGGCAGCGCATCGACCATGCCCGCGTTCCGAACCTGATGCGGCTCCTGGACCGAAGCCGCATCGACATCGCCCGGGCCACGCGGGTGGCGAAGCGGCGCTACCGCCGCCTGCGCCCCTTCGTCGGCAACGAGGCGCCGATCTGCG
>NZ_NKUI01000386.1 GCF_014845115.1 Methylorubrum zatmanii
GCCACGGGGGCCGGCACCGCTTCCGCCGGAGCGGGGGAGGGCGGGTTCTCGGCGGTGGCCGTCGGCTTCTCCGGCTCGGGTAGGCCGTCCTTGAGCTTGGCGTTGATCTTGGCGAGATCCTCGGGCTCGGGGTTCAGATCCTTGGCATGCTGCCACTGGAACTTGCCCTCCAGCCGCCGGCCGGTCCGCCAATAGGCATCGCCCAGGTGATCGTTGATGGTCGGATCGCCGGGTTTCAGCTCGACCGCCTTTTCCAGCTCGCGCACCGCGTCGTCCCAGCGGCCGAGGCGGAAATAGGCCCAGCCGAGGCTGTCGATGATCATGCCGTCGCGGGGAGAGAGATCGACGGCCTGCTTCAGCATGGTGAAGCTCTCGTCGATGTTCTTGTTCCGGTCGACCCAGGAATAGGCGAGGTAGTTGAGCACCTGCGCCTTGGCGTTCGGCTGGGTCGGCGGCACCAGGGCGAGCGCCTTCTTCAGGTCGGCCTCGGCCTTGTCCCACTCACCGGCCCGCTCGTAGGCGGTGCCGCGGAAGTAGAACAGTGTCCAGTTATTCGCTTCCTTGCCCGGCTCGATCAGGTTGATCGCGCGGGTATAGGTTTCGGCGGCCTCGGGGAATTTCTTGCGCGAGCGCTGCACGTTGCCGAGCGCCGAGATCACATCGACGTTATCGGGATGGGCCTTGAGCACGGCGTCGAGATGCTGCAGCGCCTCGTCGCCCTTGCCCATCTGCTCGAGGTTGAGCCCGATCTGGATG
>NZ_NKUI01000387.1 GCF_014845115.1 Methylorubrum zatmanii
GCCGCCGCCCCCGCCCGCTCCGCCGCCGGTGGTGGCGACCGGCCGTTCCTCGGTGGTGGGTTCGTGGAACGCCACCGATGCGGCGGGCAGCTGCAAGGTGTCGCTGTCGAGCACGCCCTCCCTCGACCTCTACAAGGCCTCGACGGCGGGCTGCGCCAACAAGGACCTCGCCAAGGTCTCGGCCTGGGATTTCCGCGACGGCGAGGTCTATCTCTACCAGCCGGGCGGCACCGTCGCCGCGCGCCTGCGCCAGGCCGGCGGCAGCCTCGACGGCGCCCTCTCGAAATCCGGCGCGCAGCTCTCGCTCGCCCGGTGAGGGCTTCGCCTACGGGTTGACCCGCACGCCGAGCAGCACCGTATGCGCCTCGTAGCTCGAGAGCGGAACGGTGCTGGTCAGCGTCGAGTAGATGTAGCTGCCGCGCAGCGCCAGCCAGCGGTTGAAGCGGTAATCGAACCGGGCGGTGGCGGAATAGCCCCGCTCGCGGATGTTCACGCCGTCATAGGTGTTGGACAGGTAGGCGCCGCCCAGGGTGATCGAGAGGTTGCGGAACAGGTCGTGCTGCACCTCGAGGGTCGCGGCATCGGTGAAGGCGCCGCTGGAGCCGGGGACCGAGGTTTCGATCACCCCGGTCTGCTGATTGAAGCGCACCGTGGTGAGCGGCGAGACCGACCAGACCAGGGCGGCGTTGACGAGCGGCGCGTCGATGTCCTGCAGCGAGCGGTCGACATAGGAGCGGTGCTGCAGCCCGCCCGACACCTCGGCCGTGAGGGCGCTGTTGAGCTGCACCCGCGCGCCCGCGGTGAAGGCGATGCCGTCGGAATCGCGGCGCAGGCCGAACTGATCCACGGGTGAATCGTAGATCCGGGTGTCGAGGAAGGTCTCGACGAAGGGCGTGATCGCGGGCGAGATCTCGTAGCCGGCGCGCAGGCGCAGGCCGTACTGGTTGGCGTTGCGGTCGCTCTGGCGGATCAGCGTGCCGTCGCTCAGCTGCGCATCCTCGAAGACCGAGCGGTCGATCGAGCCGCGCAGGGAGAGCTGCAGGCGGTTGAAGGTTTCCTGCACCCCGGCGGTGGCACCGTAGGTGGCGAAGAGCGGCCGGGTCGTGGCCGCAGCGCCGAGATCGGGGCTGCCGAGGCGCTGGCTGTCGAGCAGGAAGCGTGTCTCCAGTTCCAGGCGGGTGTCGCGGTCGACGTCGATGCGCAGTCGCGAGGTGCCCACCGCGTTCGGCCGGCTGGCCTCCTGGTTCTGCGGATAGTCGAGGTAGCTGCCGCGCATCTCGGCGGTGAACTCGCTCGCCGACCACTCGCTGCGCAGGGCCAGCTC
>NZ_NKUI01000388.1 GCF_014845115.1 Methylorubrum zatmanii
GCCGAGACGAATCCCCTGCCGACGACGACGAAGCCGGATACGTCCAAGTCCGGTCCCGATCCGGCGGCGCCCGCCCCGGAGCAGGCGCCGATTCCCCGGCCTGCCCAATCCGGCGCCGCCCCGTCCGTCACACCGCCGCCCTCCGCCCTGCCGACCCTGGTTCCGAGCCCCGGCGAGCCTAACGACGTGGATCCGGTCACCCTGCCGGCCAAGCCGGTGGCGATCCTGTCGGGCCAGACCAAATGGGAGGCGGCGCGGGCCAATCTCAGGGCCTCGTTCAAGACCATCGGCGAGACCTTGGCCAAGCTCGGCCTGAAGCCGGCGGGCCGGCCGATCGCGCTGTTCACCAAGACCGAGGATGACGGCTTCCAGTACGAGGCGATGATCCCGATCGAATCCGCGCCGGCACAGGCTACCGAGACGAACGGCGTCACCTTCGGCTCCAGCCCGAGCGGCAAGGCCCTGCGGTTCAAGCACAGCGGCACCTACGAGGAGATCGACGGCACCTACGAGACCCTGACCGCCTATCTCGACGCCAAGGAGATCGACGTTCAGGACCGCTTTCTGGAAGAATACGTGACTGATCTCGGCGAGGGGGCCGACGACAAGCTCGACATCAACATCTACGCCTTGCCGAAATAAACTTGGCCGAAATAAGCTCGGCTGCAGATCATTCCTGCTGAAGCGGGAACCGCCGAATCCCTTCGTGGATTCGGCTCCCATGCCGCTTTTCCCCGAGATCGAGCTTCCCGCCCCGCGCCGCTC
>NZ_NKUI01000389.1 GCF_014845115.1 Methylorubrum zatmanii
TCGATCACCGCGACCGTGCCGCCGATTTCGGAGGACGCCCACAGCATCCGCCCGTCCGCCGAGAAGGCGGCGGCGCGGGGGCGCTGGCCCACGGGCGTCGCGTCGGTCGCCGAGAGCGTGGCGACGTCGATCCAATGGACCATGTTGGTGGTCTCGGAGGTGGTGACGGCCATTTTGCCGTCCGGGCTGACGGCCATGCCCTCCGGCTCGATGCCGACATCGATCTGGGCCAGCACCTTGCGTGTCTGCGCATCGACCACGGTGGTGGTGGCGTTCTCCTCGTTGGCGATGAACAGGGTGCGGTCGTCGGGCGCGAGGGCGAACTGCTCCGGGTCCTCGCCCGAGGGCAGGTTGTGGCGCACGGCGCCCGTATCCGGGTCGATCACCTGCACCGCGTCGGAATCGCTGGCGCAGACATAGAGCGTGCGGCCGTCCCGGGAGAAGGTGAGCCCGCGCGGGCGCCGGCCCACGGGGAAGGTGCGGATCACCTCGAGCGAGGTGCCGTCGATCACCGAGACGGTGTTGTCGCGCTCGTTCGAGACGAAGATTTCTTCCGCCTCCGCCCCCTGCGCAGCGAAGCCCAGCAGGCCGGCGCAGAGGAGGAGGCGGGCGGTCGCGGCGCGG
>NZ_NKUI01000039.1 GCF_014845115.1 Methylorubrum zatmanii
CTCCCCTGACGCCGCCCGCACCCTCCGCCTCGCCCGCCGTTTCCTCCCCCGTCGCCGGCACCGGCGCCGGTGAAGGCGGCAAGATCGAAGGCGGGGCCGTTGCGGCGGGCAGCGGGCCGGATCGGGGCGTGACCGCCGCCGCCGATGGCGCGGCCTCCGTGCCGCAGCCGGGCGAGGCGGGTTTCGACGCGGTGCTCGTCGGGTCACGGGGGGGCGTGCAGGACGCGGCGCAGGCGCTCGCGCAGGCCCTGCCGGCTTCCTCTGCAGCCGGCTCCGTCAGGCCGGCCGGTGGCACGGCGGCGGCCGACGGTGCCGCTCTCCCGCAGCCTCCCGTGACGTCCCCGATTCCCCTGAGCGCCGTGCCGATGACGATCGGGCTGCGCTCGCTCTCGGGGATGAATCGCTTCGCGATCCGCCTCGATCCGGTCGAACTCGGCCGGATCGACGTCTCCCTCGACCTCGACAAGGAGGGGGGCAAGGCCCGCGCCCATCTCGTCGTGGACCGCCCGGAAACCCTGGCCCTGCTCCAGCGCGACGCGAGTTCCCTGCAGCAGGCCCTTGCCCAGGCGGGCTTCGAGGCCGGCGCCGAGGCCGGCGGCGGCATCGACCTGTCCCTGCGCGGGGAGACGGGCTCCCAGGGCGGCCGGGACGGCGAGCCCTCCTCCCGCGGACGGTCCGAGGGCCCGCCGGGAGGACGGGCCGAGGTTCCCTCGCCCCTCGATCTCGCGCCCCTGCGTCCGCTTCGCGCCGCGGGCAATCTCGATATCCGAATCTAGGACGACGCCATGACCTCAGGGATCGCGAGCAGCACCAGCATCACCAGCACCGGCACGGCCTCGACCACCGACACGAAGTCGATCGCCGGCAATTTCACCCAGTTCCTGACGCTGCTCACCACGCAGCTCAAGAACCAGAACCCCCTCGACCCCCTCGACACCAATCAGTTCACCCAGCAGCTCGTGCAATTCGCGGGCGTGGAGCAGCAGCTCAAGACCAACGCCTCGCTGGATACGATCCTGACCAATTCCAAGGCCTCGGCGGCCTCCTCCGCCTCCGGTCTGATCGGCAGGACTGTGGTGGCCGATGGCGCCACCACCGACCTCACCGGCGGCAAGGCGACCTGGACCCTAACGCCGGACCGGGCCGCTGCCAAGGCGGTCATCACCATCAAGAGCAAGGACGGCTCCGTGGTGGCCACCAAGACCACGACGCTGAAGGCCGGCGCGCAATCCTTCGAATGGGACGGCACCTCGACCTCGGGCCTCACGGCGGCGGATGGGCGCTACACCATCACCGTCGATGCCCTCGATACCACGGGGGCGAAGGTCGCCGTCGATACCAAGGTGTCCGGTTCCGTGGACGGCGTCGACCTCAGCGGGTCTGAACCGACGCTGACGATCGGCACGGCGCGAGTGCCGGTGTCGAGCGTTAAAACCCTCACCACATCAGACTCTTGATGCATTGCAGCATCGGTGCGGCCGCATTTGTCCACACCCGCCAACAACAGACGAATCGCATTCGAGCGACCGACTTCAAGAACTTTTAAGCGGGCGCAAGTAGCTTGCCTCTCGACAGGTCAGTCGAGTGTAGAGCGTATCATGACCGAAACCCCCCGGCCGCGCGTGAAGTATGTGATCGGCCCCGATGGCAGCCCCCTGACGATCGCCGATCTCCCCCCCGTGACCACCCGTCGTTGGGTGATCCGACGCAAGGCCGAGGTCGTGGCCGCCGTGCGCGGCGGTCTGCTCAGCCTGGAGGAGGCCTGCCAGCGCTATACGCTGACCACCGAGGAATTCCTCAGCTGGCAGTATTCCATCGACCAGCACGGGCTTGCGGGCCTGCGCACCACGCGCATCCAGCATTACCGGCACTGACGCCACCGGCCCGACTCGTCGGGTCAGACCCATCCGTTGCGCGCGGTTTCCCGCGCGGCGCATGAGGAGCCGCTTCCGGAGCACGGGAGCGGCTTTCGTCGTTCCCGGGGCCCCGGTCGCGCCGTCGCGGGCGCCGCTTCGTGCACGGCGATGTCCCGGCGTTAACGTCTCGCTAACCACGGACCGGGCAATTCTTGCCGGGCGGACGCGCCTCCCTCGCGGCCGCACTCGCTGTCCTGGGCGTGCTCGGCCGTGAAACCCATCCTCGAACTGGTGACGAAGCTCGGGCCAGCGCGCATCGCCGCGATGGCGGCCGTGACGCTGACGCTCATCGGCTTCTTCGCCTTCGTGATCCTGAAGGTCTCGCGCCCGGATATGGGCGTGCTGTTCTCCGACCTGTCGGTGCAGGATTCCTCCGCCGTGATCCGCGAGCTGGATGCCCGAGGCATCCCTTACGAGACCAAGGGCGATATGGGGCAGACGGTGCTCGCCCCCCGCGCCGACCTCGCCAAGCTGCGGATGGACCTCGCCGGCAAGGGCCTGCCGGCCCAGGGCGGCGTCGGCTACGAGATCTTCGACAAGGGCGACGCCTTCTCCTCGACGAGTTTCGTCCAGAACGTGAACCACCTGAGGGCGATGGAGGGCGAACTCGCCCGCTCGATCCGCGCCATCGGCCGGGTCCAGGCCGCCCGCGTCCACCTCGTCATTCCCGAGCGCCGCCTGTTCGAGCGCGACCGCGAGGCCCCGTCCGCGGCCATCGTCGTCAAGCTGATGGGCGATCTCGATGCGAGCCAGGTGCGGGCGATCCGCCATCTCGCGGCCTCGGCCGTCGAGGGTCTGAAGCCGGAGCGGGTCTCGATCGTCGACGAGCGCGGGCGGCTGCTCGCCGACGGCGCCCGCGGCGCCGAGGCCGAGGGGGCGGGGGTCCTGGAGGAGCGGCAGGCCGGCATCGAGCGGCGTCTGCGCTCCCAGATCGAGGAGATCGTGGCCGGCATCGTCGGCCAGGGCCGCGCCCGGGTGCAGGTGGCGGCCGAACTCGACCTCAACCGGGTCGAGAGCCGCTCGGAGAGCTTCGACCCCGAGAGCCGGGTCGTCCGCTCCACCCAGACCCGGTCCGAGAACTCCCTCACCGGGGGGGCCGAGGGACAGGTCAGCGTCGGCAACGAGCTGCCCGGCGCCAACCAGAACCAGGCCCAGCCGCAGCAGAAGGATTCCTCGCAGAAGAACGAGGAGACCACCAATTACGAGATCTCCCGCGTCACCAAGGTCGAGACCCTCGAGGGCGGCCGGCTGAGGCGCCTCTCGGTGGCGGTGCTGGTCGATGGCGTCTACGCGCCGGGGGCGGACGGCAAGCCGGTCTACCAGCCGCGGCCGGATGCCGAGATCGAGCGCATCGCCGCCCTGGTCCGGACCGCGGTCGGCTACGACAAGGGCCGCGGCGACCAGGTCGAGGTGGTCAACCTGCGCTTCGCCGAGAGCCCCGCCGCGCCCGACTTCGCCGAGCCGGGGCTGATCCAGTCGCTCCTGAGCCCGACCAAGGAGGACGTGATGCGCCTCGTCGAACTCGCGGTGCTCAGCCTGCTCACGGTGATCGTGCTGATGGCGGTGGTTCGCCCGCTCCTGCGGCGGGTGCTGGAATCCGATGAGCCGGCGGCGCTCGCCGGCCCTGCCGGTGCCCTCGCCCTTGCCGGGGCGCCGGGCGCACCCGGCACGGTCGAGGTGGTCGTGCGCGAGAACGCCACCAAGAAGTTCCTCGATTCGGCCAAGCTCAACGGCGAGATCCAGGCCGAGACCGTCGAGCGTGTCGTCGACATGGTGCGGGCGAGCCCGAGCGAGACCGTCGAGGTGCTGCGCAACTGGATCCACGACACCTGAGGATCTGACGGGGTGCGAGACGGAAAGAGAGGAGGGAATCCGTGTCCGCGGGCTTGAACTTCACCGCTGCCGTCGAGAGCATCGACGCCTCGGTTGCCTTCGCGCAGATGCCGGGCCCGCAGCGGGCTGCGGCCCTGCTGCTGCTGCTCGGCGAGGAGGAGGGCGCGCCGATCTGGCAGCGCCTCGACGAGGACGAGGTGAAGATCGTCAGCCACGCCATGGTGCAACTCGGCTCCCTGGAGGCGGGCACCGTCGAGCGGCTGATCGTCGATTTCGTCTCACGCCTGTCCTCGGGCGGCGGCATGACCTCGAACTTCGAGCGCACCGAGGCGCTGCTGCTCAAGATCTTCCCGCCCGAGCAGGTTTCCTCGATCATGGCGGAGATCAAGGGGGCCTCCGGCAAGCGCGTCTGGGCGAGCCTGACCCAGATCGACCCGGAGATCCTCGCGAACTTCCTGCGCAACGAGTACCCGCAGACCGTGGCGGTGGTGCTCTCCAAGGTGCGCGCCGACTACGCCGCCAAGGTGCTCACCATCCTGCCGGAGGAGCTCGCCATCGACGTGCTCAACCGGATGCTGCGCATGGAGACGGTGCAGAAGGAGGCCCTGCGCCACATCGAGGAGACCCTGCGCACCGAGTTCGTCTCGACCATCGCCCAGACCACGCGCCGCGACGCGCATGAATTGATGGCCGACGTGTTCAACGCCTTCGACCGGCAGACCGAGACCCGGTTCCTCGCGGCGATCGACCAGGCCAATCGCGGCTCGGCCAAGAAGATCCGCCAGCTGATGTTCACCTTCGAGGACCTGCTCAAGCTCGATCCGGGCTCGGTCCAGACCCTGATGCGCCGGGTCGACAACGACACCCTGTGCCGGGCGCTCAAGGGAGCGGACGAGCGGGTGCGGGCCTTCTTCATGAACCAGATGTCGACCCGGGCGGCCAAGAACCTCACCGACGAGATGGGCACGATGGGTCCGATCCGCCTCAAGGAGGTCGACGAGGCCCAGGCCAAGATGACGGAACTCGCCAAGGAACTGGCCGAGAAGGGCGAGATCATGATCGCCAAGAACGGCGGTGAGGAGGAGCTGGTCTATTGAGCGCGAAAGCCTCCCGTCCCTTCCTGTTCGACACCGATTTCCGCCGCCCGCGCGGGCCCTCCCCCGCCGATGCGGAGGCGCTCGCCCGGGCCGAGGCGGAGCGGGCCGCCCTGGAGGCCGATGCCTATGCCCGCGGCCTCCAGGCGGGCCGGGCCGAGGCCGCGGCGCAGGGGCAGGCCCGCCTCGCGGATGCCCTCACCCGGGTCGGCCTCGCGGCGGCCGGGCTGCTCAGCCAATCCGATGCCCACGCGGCGGAGCAGGAGGCCGAGGCCCTCGCCTTCGCCCAGGCGCTCGCCCGCCGGATCGCGGGCGAAGCCCTCGACGCGCGCCCGCTGGCAACGGTGGAGGAGGCGGCCCGCTCGGCGCTCCGGCACCTGCGCGGCGTGCCCCATCTCGTCCTGCGGGTGAGCCAGGATCTCGTCGACGAGGCCGAGGCGCTGATGCAGCGCCTGTCCCGCGAACACGGGTTCGAGGGCCGTCTCGTCGTGCTCGGCGAGCCCGACATGGCGCTGGGCGACGCCCGCCTCGAATGGGCCGATGGCGGCGTCGTGCGCGACCGCGCCCGCATCGAGGCGGCGGTCGAGGCGGCCCTGATGCCCTGCACCCTGCCCTTCACCGGAACCGCCGAGGCCTGAGCCCGATGTCGACCGACGATTTCAGCCTGCCCCAGCTCAACGAGGGCGACATGCCCTACGACGAGGGCGGCCCCGGTTCCGTGCGCGACGCGCCGACGAGCCCGAAGAGCGCGGCGGATCTCGAACAGGTCTTCGACGTGCCGGTGGTGGTCTCGGCGGTGCTGGGCTCGTCGCGCATGCCGATCGGCGACCTGCTGCGGCTCGGCCCCGGTGCCGTGCTCGAACTCGACCGCAAGGTCGGCGAGGCCATCGACATCTTCGTCAACAACCGCCTCGTCGCCCGCGGCGAGGTCGTGCTGGTCGAGGAGCGCCTCGGCGTCACCATGACCGAGATCATCAAGAACGACCACTGACGAGACCTCTCATCAGGGCGCCCACCGCCGGAACGGATGCCGGGCCGGCGGTGAGCGTCACCAAACCCTCCCCTTCCGGGGCCTCATCCTGCGAGGCACGCCGCCGCGGACATCGTGGTCCAAGGCGACGGGCGGGCGAACTTTCGATCCGACGGATTCAGGCCGGCGGACCACGTTTTCGGAGAAACCACGCCATGCGGCTGCTCATCGTCGGACGGCTCTCGGGCGAACTCGTCACCGCCTCCAAGATCGCCATGAGCCGGGGCGCCTCGGTGACCCATGCGGACGGGATCGAGCAGGGGCTCGCGGCGTTGCGCGCCAAGGGCGGCGACCTCGTCATGGTCGATGTCGGCCTCGATATCGGGCGCATGGTGCGGGCCCTGTCCGACGAGCGCATCCGCACCCCGGTGGTGGCCTGCGGCATCGCCTCGGATTCCCGCGCGGCGGTGGCGGCGATCCAGGCGGGCGCCAAGGAATACATCCCCCTCCCCCCCGATCCCGACATGATCGCCGCGGTGCTGGAGGCGGTGGCGGCGGATACCCGCAGCTTCGTCTGGCGCGATCCCTCGATGGAGCGCGTGGTGCGGCTGGCCGAGCAGGTCGCCCGGTCCGAGGCTTCCGTGCTCATCACCGGCGAGAGCGGCACCGGCAAGGAGGTGCTGGCGCGCCACGTCCACGCCAAGTCGAACCGGGCCAACCGCCCCTTCGTCTCGGTCAATTGCGCGGCGATCCCCGAGGCCCTGCTCGAATCCGAATTGTTCGGCCACGAGAAGGGCGCCTTCACCGGGGCGGTGGCCCGGCGCATCGGCCGGTTCGAGGAGGCCCATGGCGGCACGCTGCTCCTCGACGAGATCTCGGAGATGGATGTGCGGCTGCAATCCAAACTGCTGCGCGCCCTTCAGGAGCGAGTGATCGACCGGGTCGGCGGGGCCGCCCCGGTGAAGGTCGATATCCGGGTGCTCGCCACCTCGAACCGCACCCTGTCCGAAGAGGTGAAGAAAGGAACGTTCCGCGAGGACCTGTTCTATCGCCTGAACGTGGTGCATCTGCGCCTGCCGCCCCTGCGGGAGCGGCTGGCCGACATCCTCGAACTCGCCGCCCATTTCGCCCGCAAATATGCGGAGCTGAACGGATTGCCGCTGCGGCCCCTCGCCCGCGAGGCGCAGGCGCTGGTGGCGCGCAATCCCTGGCGCGGCAACGTGCGCGAACTGGAGAACACCATCCACCGGGCGGTGCTGCTGGCGCAGGGGGCGGAGATCGGGCCTGAGGCGATCCTGAGCCCGGAAGGGGAATCCCTGGCGCCGCCGGCCTCCTTGGGGCCGGTCGAGCGGGCGGCGAGTACCGCGGAGGCGGCCACCCGCGGCCTCGTCGGCCGCACCGTCGCCGAGGTCGAGCGCGACCTGATCCTCGACACCCTCGACCATTGCCTCGGCAACCGCACCCACGCGGCGCGCATCCTCGGCATCTCGATCCGGACCCTGCGCAACAAGCTCAACGAATATGTCGAGGCGGGCGTGCCGGTCGCCGAGCCGGGCGGAGTTCGGGTGGCGGCCTACGGCTAGAGCCTCTTCCGATCGCGGTGCGATCGGAAGAGGCGCTCAGCCATTGTTTCGACGCGCTCTCTTTCGCCGAAACGGCATCCACTTCGGCGGAGAGCGCTCTAGAGCATTTTCCGCGGAAGTGGTTGCCGGTTCCGCGAAAGACAATGCGGCACCATCGAGCAGATGGAGCATTTCCCGTGATCCAAGGATCATGGAAAATGCTCTAGAAAGGCCGCCCGCGCCCCTCACCGCTTCTTGGCGAACTGGGCCTCGTACTCGGCGTTCTGCGCGGCCCGCGCCTGCTCGATCTTGCGCAGGGTGAGGAAGCGGACGATGTCGAACTCGACATCGCGGATCGTCTCCTCGATCAGGTGGCGCTGCAGCAGGATGCGCGGATCGTTGGGGGTGAGGTTCTCCCGGTCCTGAAGCCGCTGCACGGCCTGACGGACCACCGTGTAGACCTGTTCGCGCTCGTCCCGGCTCATCGCCGGGGTGACGGCGCGGGCGATGAGATCTGTGAAATCCGCCATGGATGGGTCCGGTTCGGTCGCTCAGAGCCGGTTGTCGTTGATCGCCGCCGTCACCAGAGAGACCGAACTCCACAGCACGGTGAAGCAGAACAGGGCCGCGAACAGCGCGTAGAACGGGGCCGGATATTCCGAATAGGTCGGCAGCAGCGGCGGCACGAAGGTCGAGAGGTAGATCTGCTGCTTGGCGGCGGCGACCCGGGCCCGGTCGAGGATCAGGCTCATCGAGGCGAGCAGCTTCTCGGCGACGGTCTGCTCGACCATCAGCCCCTCGTATTCGAGCAGGGCCTGGGTGAGGTTGTGCTCGGAATTCGTGACGATGCCGTCCGTCGTGAGGCGGCTCTGGAGTTCCTTGATCTGCCCGTCGAGGGCACCGATGGTGGCCACCAGCACCTGGATGCCGCGGGTCTTCTCGTCGAGCTTGGAATCGCGCAGGACGCGCAGGTCGTTCTCGGCCTTGATCCTGTCCTTGCGCAGAAGTTCGATCGTGGTCATGGCGGCCTCGGCCGACTTGACCGGATCGATGATGCCCCAGCGATTGCGGAATTCCTGCATCGCCAGCCGCGCCTGCTTCAGCCGCTCGGTGGCCTGTTCCACCTCCTTCATCGACTGGGCGATCATGTCGGCCTGGGCGCGGCGCGAGATCGTGTTGATCAGGGTCTCGGAGCGGGCGATCACTTCCTGCGAGATCGCCACCGCGTCCTCGGGCCTGAAGGCGCGGACGGTCAGGTGGATCACGCCGGAGATCACGTCGATATGCGGCGTCACGTGCTTGCGCCAGTAGCGCACCAGTTTCTCGACCGGCTGGCCGTCCTGGTAGCGGGCCCAGAAGTCGATCCCGTCGCGGGCGAACATCTTCTCGAGGCCGAGCTTGGCATCGACCGCTTCCACCATCGGCCGGCTGCCGATGTAGTCGCGCAGGATGAAGCTGTCCTGGCTGTTATGCTTCTGGATCAGTTCGGCATAGAGGCCGAGATCGGCGCTCGCCATCGGCTCGACGTTGCCGCGGATCGCGAACTGCGATTCGACGACGTATTGCGGCGTGGCGATCACGAACACGTAGAAGCCGATCACCGCCGTCGGCGCCAGCACGAACAGGGCGTAGCTGCGGAACAGCCGCTTCGCCAGCCGCTCGGGCGGCCGCGCCTCCCGTGGTCGAAGCCCCGGCAGGCGGGTCCAGTCGAGGGTCTGCCGGGCCCGCGCCAGCAGGGACCGGCCCCGCTGCGGCGAGACCGGCTCGATCGTCTCGGCATTGCGCCGCAGATCCGGCACGGAGCGCCGGGCCAGGTCGATGAGCGACTGAACGCTCGGGCTCGGCCTGACCCTGGTCTCCTGCTTGACCTCGTCGGAATTCATCGAAAGGGAGCCCTCACGGATCCGCTGCCGCCGCGCGCCCGCGCCCGGCCCCTCGCGATACGCTCGGGCGAGGCTCGTCGGCAAGGCGTTCGGGGCGGCATCCCGTCTCCGGTTGAGGTCACGTTCTTTTCGGCCCTTTTTAAGGCGCGGCGATCCGCCGGGATTGCGCCGCGACCGACAGGGCTGCGATACCGCATCCGTGTGGCGCGCGATCCCCGCAACGGGGCGGCGCGAGAGCATCGTCCCGAAAGGCGGTTTCCGGCTGTCGGAAAAAGACGATGCGGAAGCAAGGATCGAGAGCATCGTCCCGGCTCTGATATCCGGGACGATGCTCTCGGCAGGGCCCGGGACGACCGGGCCGTTCGGGAGGTGACGTGGGACGGGGACAGGATCCCGGCGGGGTGCCGCGCACGGCCAAGGCGGCGTTTTCCGACCTTGTGCTGGTCTGCCGCAAATGCGCCAAGCGTCAGGGCGTGGATCGCAAACAGCTCGGCCGGGCCCTGAAGCGTGCTCTTACGAACGTGCCCCGCGAGACGGGCACCGGCAAGGTCCGGGTCGTGGAGACGGGCTGTCTCGGCCCCTGCCCGAAGCGGATGCTGACCGTCGCGACCCCGCGTTCCATCGCCAGTCGCCGCGTCATCCTGATCGATCCGGCGCTCGACACCCTCGGCCCCGAGGTGCTGGGGATCCTGGCCGCTCCCTCCGAGGCGCGGAGTCCGGCCGGTGCCCCGTCCACCGGAGCGCGGGATGGCTGAGGCTCCGATCCGCGAGACGGCCCCCGCCGGCAGGCCGGCAGCGCAGCGCTCCGGGCACGGCGTTCTGCGCGGGCTCCTGCGCCGGTTGCCGCTGATCGGCACCCTGGGCGGGTTGGCCCTGGGCGTCTGGCTGGTCGCCACCAACGATCTCTCGGCGGTCGGCGCCGCCTTCGGGCGGATCGGCCCCCTGGGCCTCGTCGCCATCGTGCTGGTGCGAGCGCTCATCATCCTGCTCTGCGGCCTCGCCTGGGCCCGGGTCTTGGACGGCCTGCCGCCCTCCGGCCGCGCGCCCGGCGGGGGCGCGTCGTCTCCCGAGCCTTCGGTCGAGACCGGTGCCTTCCTGATCCTGCGCTTCGTGCGCGAGGGCGTGAACGTGCTGCTGCCGGTGGCCTCGGTCGGCGGCGAGGTGGTGGGCGGGCGCCTGCTGACCTTCTGGGGCGTGGCGGGCGGCCTCGCCGCAGCCTCGCTCCTCGCCGACATGCTGATCCAGGTCGCGACGCAGGTGGCCTTCACCCTGCTCGGCGCCGGCCTGCTCTGGCGGTTGCCGGGGGAGGCCGCTGCCGCGCTGGCCCGCTGGACGACGGAGGCGGCGGCGCTGGCGGTGGCGGCGGTGACCGCCTTCTTCGCGCTGCAGACCCTCGGCGCCGCCCGAGGGCTGGAGCGACGCTTGGCCGGCCTCGGCCGGCGCCTCCTGCGCTCGGCGACGCCGGAGGCGGCTTCGGCGTCGCCGGGGGGCCTCCCCGTTCAGGACGCTCTTGATGTCGTCTGGGCCCGGGACCGGCGCCGGTTCATCGCTCAATCGGTCGGTCTGCATGCCGCCGCCTGGACGCTCGGCGCCGCCGAGATCTGGATCGTGCTGGCCTGTATCGGGATCGAGGTCAGCCTGACCGAGGTGCTGGTGCTGGAATCGCTCTCGCAGGCGATCAAGTCGGCGGCCTTCCCGGTTCCGAGCGGACTCGGTGTGCAGGAGGGCGGCTTCATGGTGGTCGGCGCCCTGTTCGGGCTCGATGCCGGCATCGCCATCGCCCTGTCGCTGGCCAAACGTGTCCCCGACGTGGTGCTCGGCCTGCCCTCGCTCATCGTCTGGCAGACCCTGGAGGCGCGGCGCGCGCAGGTTCTGGCGCCGCGGGATTAGGGCAGCCGTTATCCCGAAGGGCCGGAGGTCACGCGCGGTGACCGTTCAGCCTGTTCCGTTCACGAGCCAGTGCCGCATCGCCTCGAAGGTGGTGATGCCGGCGGCGAAGGCCACTGGCGCCTCTCCGTCGGCCAAGTCGTCCAACCGTTGGCGAAAGCTGCGCCACAGCGGTCCGACGGCTCGTCCTCGGCCGGCATAATAGGCCAGCGGCACGTTATCCCCATGCAGGCGCGCGACGTGGCGGCCGATCACCGTGCCGCCCAGGGCCGAACCCTCCAGCACGTAGAGCGCACCGAGCGCCCCCCCCTTGCCGTCGAGACGGGGCCGGGAGGGTGCGGGCAGGGCGCCGAGGGCCGTATCCTCGGAGGAGAGGATGCGCAGATCCGTATCGAGCGCCGTCAGCCTCCGGCGGGGATCGAAGAACGCCGCCTCGTTGAGGGCGTCGGCGATGGCCGGCTCATAGCTGGCATGAAAGCCGCGCAGGCGTCCGAGCAGATCCCGGTAGCCGGAGAGCGTCGCCACCCGCGCCTCCCAATCGAGGTCTCGCTCCAGCGCGGCATGCGCTTCGGCCGTGGCCTCCCGCAGACGGGCGTGTAAGCTGTCGGTCAAGAAGACCCCTGGGAGAAGTCTGAAACGGGATCAGGCGTGGACGGTGAAGCAGGCGCCGTCGGCATTCTCGACGTCGAGGCGGGCGCCGATCTGCTCGAGCATGGCGCGGATCAGCTTCATCCCGAGGCCGGTGCCCTGCGCCTTGGCATTCTCCCAGCCCAGCGGCATGCCCTGCCCGTCGTCGCAGACCTGAAGCCGCACGGCGCCCGCCGCGCCGTCGACGGTGACGCTGATCCGCACCCCCTTGTCGGGTCGGCCCGCATATTTGAACGCGTTGGTCACGAGTTCGGTGGTGATCAGGGAGAGCGCCACCGCGTGGCGATAAGGCACCATCAGGCCAGGTTCGGCGGTCAGCTCGACGCTGTGCTCGTCCCCGGCCATGCCGGCCAGGTCGTTGCACAGGGCCTGGATGGTCTGGCCGAGATCGACCTGCTCCATGCTCTCGCCCTGGTAGAGGCTGTCATGCACCCGCGCGACGCTCATCACCCGCGCCGAGGTCTCCGAGAAGGCCTGCCGGGCCGACGGGTCGGCGATCTGCCGGCGCTGCATGTGCAGGAAAGCCGTCACGATCTGGAGCGAGTTCTTCACCCGGTGGTCGATCTCGCGGGTGAGCAGATCCTTCTGGATCAGCAGCCGCTCCTTGTCGGCCAGCAGCCCCGTCAGCTCATCGATCTTGCGGCGCTGGCGCAGCACCACGCCGTCGACGGCATCGGCGAGCTGCGCGGCCAGGGCGACCTTCCAGGGCGCCCATGGCATGGAATGGCCGCGCCGCTCCTCGACCCAGCGCTCGAAGGAGCGGCGGGGCAGCACTGCGACCGGGCCGCTGCCGGGAAGAACGGGTTTGCGCGGGTCGCCGCTCCAGGTCACGGTGCTCGGCACTTCCGGCTTGAACCACATCAGGAGGTGCTGGCGCGAATGGCCGACGAAGGCGGCGAGCAGGCCGCTCGCCATCTCGGTATAGGCGGCGGCCGGTGCGTGGTGCATCACCAGCGTGTCGGTGACGAAGGTCCGCTCGTTGGGGCCAAGGCTCTCCCGCAGCCATCCGGCGAGTGCCTGCACCGCCTCCGCCGACGGCGTGGTGCCGACGAGGCAGACGACGTCGTCCGAGACGATGCCGGCGCCCACGGCTCCGAACAGGTCGAGGAGGGTCGGATTGCCCTGCGTGAGGGAATTCACGAAATCATCGGAGCGGGTCAGCCCGCGCACCAGCTGGCCCTGGATGTCGAGATGGCGCTGCTGCTCGCTCCACAGCGCCTTGCCCTCGATCTCCTGCACGCGCATGGCGAAGCCATCGGTCAGCACGGTCGCCGCAGCGCGGGTTTCGGGAGCCACGTAATGGGGCCGGCGGTGATGGCCGATCATCAGGCCCCAGAGCCGGTTCTCGACCATGATCGAGATCGACATCGAGCCGTCGACACCGAGATTGCGCTGGTATTCGAGGTGGATCGGCGAGAGCGTGCGGTTTTGCGCGAAGGTGAGGTCGATCGGCGCATTGCCGGCGCTGCGGTCGGCGACCAGCGGCACCGGCACGCAATCCCGGTCGATCACGAAGCGGCTCTTGGCCTTGGTGTAGAGGGCGCGGGCCTGGGCCGGGATGTCCGAGGCGGGAAAGCGCAGACCGATGAGCGGGCGCTGCCAGTCCGGCACCATGTCCTCGGCGATGGCCTCGCCGTTCCAATCCGTGTCGAAGCGATACACGAGCACCGATTCGAAACCCGTCATCGCGCGGATCTCGAGGGCGGCGATCTGGGCGGCCTCGGTCAGGGTTTCCGCCATCCGCAGCCGGATCATGGCGAGTTCGGTATCGAGCGGGCTCGCGGCGGAGAAGTCCTCGGGCCGCTCCGGCGCCAGTTCCAGTTCCACGATCACCCGGCCGAGATGGGCGTGGGCGACGAGGAGGAAGCGCTCGCCCCGCGGCGGCAGGACGACGCTGCGGCGCAGGAGCCGTCCGTCCGTCAGCGTATGGGCGGCCAGCCCGTCCCGGATCGCCGAGACGATGTCCGCCGGCAGCACCTCCGATAGGGAAAGACCATTCGGCGGGAAGGACTCCGGGGCCAGCACGTCGGCGGCGTTGGCGCTGAAGGCCAGGATTTCGAGGCTCGTCGCATCCGCGGCGAACATCACCGCGTTCGGCTGGATCGAGCCGGGAATATGGATCGGCTCGCGCTCGCACAGGCTCGGATCGACCGGCTCGGCCCGGCTGCGATGACTGATCGCGGCGAGCACCGCCTCGCGCGAGGGGCCGGCCGCGATCTGCTCCAGGGAGGTGATCGTCAGCCAGAGATGGCCGGCCGCCGCCGCCCGCAGACCGATCCGCGCCCGCAACGGGGCCGGGATGCGGCCGAACACGAATTCGAAGCTGTGGTCGGAGAGGCCGCCGCGCACGCTCGCGAGGAAACGGCCATAGAAGCTCGGCACGTTGGCGCTCGGAACGAGCTCGCTGAAGAAGTTGCGCCCGACCATCGCCTCCGAGGGGAGGCCGCACAGGGTTTCGGCCACCCGGTTGCAATCGAGCACGAGCCCGGTCCCGTCGAGGGCCAGCAGCCCTACGCCGAGTTCGTTTCGCTCTTCGGGAGACAGCGAATCAGGATCGACCGGAAGGTCGATCGGAGCACTGTTCGGCCCCTTGGCGTGCATCTGCGACGGATCGACCATTACAGAAGCCGGTATGCCCGCCGTATCTCGATTGTGCAATGCCGGTACAGCCTCACGTTCCTTTGTGGTCTGCGAAATGAGGAGAGCCAAGTGATTGGTGCAGGCTGGCTTTGTCTGAAATCATACAATTCCCGCGATACTGTGCGGGCTCCTTCAGGTCCGGGCGTCGGAGGTCGGATCGGCGTCTGAACGGGGCTGTCGCCATCCTGAAACGGACCTCTTCAATCCAGCCGATCCGCGAGATCGGACAGGGCCGTGTCGAGCCCCTCCTCCAGGGTCGGATGATAGAAGGGACGGTCGCGGAAACGCCGTACGTCGAGCCCGTCCTGGACGGCATAGGCCAGAAGATGGCCGAGATGCTCCACCTCCGGGCCGACCAGTTCGGCTCCGGTGAGCCGCCCGTCCGGCTCGGCATAGAGGCGGATGCCGCCCTGCGCCCGGTCCATCACCTGGGCCCGGCCCTGGTCGCAGAAATCGGCGCGTCCGACGATCCGGCCGGAACCGGGCGAGAACCCGCCGCCGATCACCGCGATCTGCGGTTGGCTGAACACCATGGCGAGCGCGACCCAACGCTCCGGCCGCTCCGGCCCCTCCCCCGCCGCGAGGCGGGCGGCGTTGCGGCCGGCGATCCGGCCCTGACGGCTCGCCTCGTGCAGCACCGGGCGGTCGGCATTGGCGTCCCCGGCGATCAGGATCGGCGCGCCCTCGCAGAGCAGGGAGCGGGAATCGTAGGACGGGCTGCCCGTCTCGTCGAGCGAGACGCCGGTCCGTTCCAGGCCGAGGCCGCGGACATTCGGCGGACGACCCGCGGCGGCGAGCACGCGGGTGAAGCGGCCTTCGCCCGCGCCGCCCTCCCCGTTCCAGCCGAGGCGCGCACCGTCCCCGTCCGGAGCGGCGTGCTCGACCTTGGCGCCGAGATGCAGGTCGAAGGCCTGCGAGAAGATCTCTCGCGCCGCCGCCTTCAGGTCCGGGTCGCTCAGGCTGCCCAGGCTGTCGCCGGGATCGAACACGCTGGTGCGGACGCCGAGGCGGGCCATGGCCTGGGCCAGTTCCAGCCCGACCGGGCCGGCGCCGAGCACGGCGAGGGAGGCGGGCAGATCCTCGATGTCGAACACGGTATCGGTGGTGAGCACCCGCTCCCCCAGATCCCGCAGCGGCTCCGGCACGCTCGGGCTGGAGCCGGTCGCCAGCACCGCCGCCTTGAAGCGCAGGCGGGTGTGATCGTCGACGCGCAGGCAGTCCGGCCCCTCGAACACCGCCCGGCCCGTCAGGCGCGACTCGTCCGGGAGCTGCTCAAGCCCCTCGAAGACGGAGCCGACGAAACGGTCGCGCCAGTGCCGCATCCGGGCGAGCACCGCCGGCCCGTCGACGCGCACCGCGCCGACATGGATCCCCAGGCGATGGGCCGCGCGGGCATCCTCGGCGGCTTCGGCGGCGGTGATCAGGAGTTTCGAGGGCATGCAGCCGACGCGGGCGCAGGTGGTGCCGCCGGGCCCCTGCTCGATCAGCACCGCTTTCGCCCCCGCCGAGAGGGCCGCACGGTGGGCGGCGATGCCGGCGGTGCCGGCCCCGATCACCGCCACGTCGCAGGCGAGGTCGCGCATCGCGTCAGGCCGCCATGGTGAGGACGGCGCCACCATCGACGCGCAGGTTCTCGCCGGTGATGAAGCTCGCCTGCTCGGAGCAGAGGAAGGCCACGGCCGCCGCCACCTCTTCGACCCGGCCCCGGCGCTTGGCGACGATGCCCGGGCGCTTCTCCTCCAGGAAGCTCTCGATCGCCTCCTCGAAGGAGACGCCGAGTTCCTCGGCGCGCTTCTCCATCATCGCGTCGGTCATCGGCGTCGCCACGAAGGCGGGCGCCACCGAATTCACCAGCACGCCGTCCGGGCCATAGGCCTTGGACAGGCCCTTGGTGAGATTCATCAGGCCGGCCTTGGCGGCGCAATAGGGCAATTCCTCGACATAGGGCTGCACCGCGTCCTCGGAGGTGAAGAACACGATCCGCCCCCATTTCCGTTCCCGCATGCCCGGAAGGAAGGCGCGGGCGACCCGGACCGCCGCCATCAGGTCAGCCTGGATCGTCGAGAGCCAGCCCTCGTCGTCGATCTCCAGGAAATCGCCGGTGGCCCCGGTGACGCCGGCGGCGTTGACGAGGATGGTCGGCGTCTCGCCGAAGGCCGTGGCGGCGAAGTCGCGCAGCGCGCGCGCGCCGGCCTCGCTGGAGAGGTCGGCCTGGCAGGCCTTCACGGGGCCGAGGGCGGCCAATCTTTGGGCCGCCTCCTGCAGCTCCATCTCCTTCAGGTCGGAGAGGACGACCTTCACGCCCTCCCGCAGCAGGTACTCCGCGCTGGCATAGCCCATCCCGGAATCGCCCCCTGTGATGACCGCGACGCGACCGCTGATGCCGAGATCCATGGGGGCGACCTTCTTTCGCTGTCGGCGTCCGATTCGACCCTTCGATGTCGCCGCGGCAGCCTTTGTTAAAGCCGCGTGCCAACGGCAGCGGGAGAGGATCGTTCCAGCCGGGCGCTGCGGCACTTGTGAAAGCGTTTGCGGGGATCGCCGCCGCGCGGCACCTTCACGGACGCGGTGCAAAAGCGAATCGGATGGGAGGGACACCATGAGCGCGAGCGACACGGCGCAGCCGGGTCCGGCCGTGCCCCCGAAGGGCGGCGTGGTTGCCTATCTCACCCTCGACGGTGCCTCCGGGCGGCGGAGTTCTACAAAGCCGCTTTCGGGGCCGAGATCGTCGCCTCCATCCCGCCGGACGAGCAGGGCCGAACCATGCATGTTCACCTGATCGTGAACGGCAGCTCGGTGATGCTCTGCGATGCCTTTCCCGAATACGGCCACCCGCTCCAGGCACCGCAATCCTTCAGCCTGCTCCTGCCGGTCGAAGATATCGCGGTCTGGTGGGACCGGGCCGTGGCGGCGGGGGCGGAGGTGGTCACCCCCTATCAGACGATGTTCTGGGGTGACGTCTACGGGCAGCTGCGCGACCCGTTCGGCGTGATCTGGGCGATGAACCAGCCCGGTCGGACGGCCCGATCCTGAGCGGGAGACACATCATGGCCGATGCCGACGACCCGCGCGACCTCGTGCTGACCCGCCTGATCCCGGTCCCGCGCCGGGCGCTCTGGCGAGCCTGGACCGAGCCGGATCTGCTGAAGGCGTGGTTCGCGCCGAAACCCTACACCACCCCGGTCGCCGAACTCGACCTGCGCCCCGGCGGCACCAGCCGCATCGTGATGCGCAGTCCCGACGGGCAGGACCTGCCCAATACCGGTGTCTATCTGGAGGTGGTGCCCGACGAGCGCCTCGTCGTCACCGACGCCTATCGTTCGGCCTGGATCCCGTCCGACAAGCCGTTCCTGACGGTGATCCTCACCTTCGCCGACGAGGCCGGCGGCACCCGCTACACGGTGCGGGCCCGCCACTGGACCTTGGAGGATCGCCGGCGCCACGAGGAGATGGGCTTTGCCGAAGGCTGGGCAATCTGCGCCGACCAGCTCACGGAGCTGGTGACGGAACTGCGCTGACGAACCGCCGGCACCCCCGCCCGGGACGGGAAGAGGGGGCCGGCGGGTGCGAGGTCAGGCCGCTTCGCCCAGGCACCAGGCCAGGATGCCCTTCTGGGCGTGCAGGCGGTTCTCCGCCTCGTCGAACACCACCGATTGCGGGCCGTCGATCACGTCCGCTGTGACCTCTTCGCCGCGATGGGCCGGCAGGCAATGCAGGAAGATCGCGTCCTTGGCGGCATGCGCCATCAGCGCCGCATCGACCCGGTAGGGCGAGAGCAGGTTGTGGCGGAAATGCTCGTCGTCATCGCCCATGGAGACCCAGCAATCGGTCACCACCGCGTCCGCTCCCTCCACCGCCGCGTAGGCGTCAGTGGTGGCGTTGACCCGCGCGCCCTCGCGCTCGGCCCAGGCGACCAGGGCCGGCGGCATCGCCAGCTCGTTCGGCGCGGCGACGTTGAGGGTGAAGTCGAAGCGCGCGGCGGCGTGGACCCAGCTCGCCAGCACGTTGTTGGCGTCGCCCGACCACGCGATGGTGCGGCCCTTGATCGGCCCGCGATGCTCCTCGAAGGTCAGCACGTCGGCCATGATCTGGCACGGATGCGAGACCTTGGTCAGGGCGTTGATGACCGGCACGGTGGCATGTTCGGCCAGCTCGACCATCAGCGTGTGGTCGAGGGTGCGGATCACGATCGCATCGACGAAGCGGGACAGGACGCGGGCGGTATCGGCCACGCTCTCGCCGCGGCCGAGCTGCATCTCCTTGCCCGTCAGCATCAGGGTGTCGCCGCCGAGCTCGCGCATCGCCACGTCGAAGGAGACGCGGGTGCGGGTCGAGGGCCGGTCGAACACCATGGCCAGCATCTTGCCGGTGAGCGGTCGCTCCTCCGCGCGCCTGCCCTTCACCCTCGCCCGCTTCATGGCGGCGGAGGCATCGAGGACGCCGCGTAGGGTCTCGGCGGAGAAATCCTTCAGGTCGAGGAAGTGGCGGACATGCGATCCGCTGCCGTTCAGGGTCGTGGTCATCTCAATATCTTCGCTCGCGGTGCCGCGCTCCGAGGGCCTCGCGCAGCGCCTTGTGGGCGCCGCGCGAAAGCCGTTCAGGCGGCGCCGCGCATCTGCGCCTCCAGATCGGTCGCCGCGGCATCCAGCCGGGCCACGGCCTCGTTCACCTCCGCCTCGCCGACGATCAGCGGCGGCAGCAGGCGGATCACATTGTCGCCGGCCGGGATCACGAGCAAATGCCGTGCCCGCGCGGCCGCCGTGAATTCGGTGTTCGGCAGGTTGAGCTTGAGGCCCCGCATCAGCCCCTGACCCCGCATTTCGGAGAAGATATGGGGGTGGCGGTCGATCAGCTCCGCCAGCTTCTGCGTGAGCAGCAGGCCGGTATGCTCGACATGGGCGAGGAAGCCCGGCGCCAGCACCACGTCGAGCACGGCATTGCCCACCGCCATGGCCAGCGGATTGCCGCCGAAGGTGGTGCCGTGGGAGCCGGCCACCATGCCGCGCGCCGCCTCGCGGGTGGCGAGGCAGACGCCGAGGGGGAAGCCGCCGCCGATGCCCTTGGCCGCGCTCATGATGTCCGGGGTGACCCCCGACCATTCATGGGCGAAGAACTTGCCGGTGCGCCCGACCCCGGTCTGCACCTCGTCCATGATCAGCAGCAGGCCGTGCGCATCGCACAGGGAGCGCAGGCGCCGCAGCATCTCGCCGGGAATCACCCGCAGGCCGCCCTCGCCCTGGATCGGCTCGATCATCAGGGCGGCGGTCTCCGGCCCGATCGCGGCTTCGAGGGCGGCGAAATCACCGACCGGCACCTGGTCGAAGCCATCGACCTTCGGGCCGAAGCCGTCGATGTATTTCTGCTGACCTCCGGCGGCGATGGTCGCCAGGGTGCGCCCATGGAACGCGCCCTCGAAGGTGACGATGCGGTAGCGCTCCGGGTGTCCGTCGGCCGCATGATACTTGCGCGCCATCTTGATGGCGGCCTCGTTGGCCTCCGCGCCGGAATTGGCGAAGAAGGCCACGTCCGCGAAGGTCGCGTCCACGAGCCGCTGGCCCAGACGCTCGCCCTGTGGGATCTGGAACAGGTTCGAGGTGTGCCAGAGCTTCTGCGCCTGCGTGGTCAGCGCCTCCACCAGATGGGGATGGGCGTGGCCCAGGGCGTTGACGGCGATGCCGGCTCCGAAATCGAGGTAGCGGTCGCCGTTCTCGGCGACCAGCCATGCGCCCTCCCCTCGCTCGAAGGCGACCGGGGCGCGGGCATAGGTCGGGAGCAGGGCGGAGGTCACGCGGGTCCGTCTCCTCGGGCGCGATCCAAAAGAAAGTGCCGCCTCGTGGAGCGGGCGGCACGGGCGCGATTACTATGGAAGCGGTCCGCTCTGTCAATCTCGGCCTGGCTTTTCCGGCGCTCTTTCTCATGAGCCGGCAAATGGTTCGGGGAGTCTCTACCTTCGCCCTTCTCCCGGTCGTCCTCGCTGATCGAGGGCCGTATCTCGGGCGGGCCGCCTCGGGGGCGGTTCCGAGCCGGGGCCTCGTCGCGCGCTCCCACGACGGGGCGACCTCCCCTGCTTCGGGGGCTCAAGCCCGTTGCAGCCGCGTCGCTCCGGTCGGCGAGCGTCCGACGATCTTGCGGAAGGTCCGCCCCATGCGCCGTGCATCCGGGAAGCCGGCGCGGGCCGCCGCCTCGCTCAAGGAGACGGTGCCGGAGCGGATCAGCGACTGGGCCAGGGTCACCCGCTCGCGCAGGACGTATTGGTACGGCGTCACGCCGAAGCTGCCCTTGAAGGCGCGGACGAAATAGCCCTCGCTCAGGCCCACCGCCTCCGCCATCTCGCCGAGCGAGAGCGGGGTGCCGATCCGCTCGGCGACGAGGTCGCGTACCCGCCGGGCCTGACGGGGATTGAGCGCCGCGTTCCGGCGGGGGCCGGTCGCCGACAGGGCGCCGGAGGTCCGCAACACAGCGAGCGCGACGCTGTCGACCAGAAGCGCGTCCGCGGCCCTGTCCTGACCGCACGCCTCCTGCCCAAGAGCGGCGAGGAGGTGGAAGACGGTCATCCGCTCGGTGAGGTCGCAGGTGATCGAGGGAATCCGGGCCTGTGACAGGGGCGCCTCGATCATCCGCTCCACCGCGGCGGGCATGAAGGCGAGGTAGCGGCCACGGCATTGCCCGCTCCAGAGCGTGCTGCCGGCATAGCCGGGTCCGCGCAGGACGAAGGCCTCGCCCGTCCGTTCGTCGCATTGCTCGCCGTCGGCGGGGCAGCCGCCGCTGAAGGTCAGCCGGGTCTGCCGGACGCCGTGCCAAGTGCCGATGAGGAGGCCATCGACGCGGTGTGTGCTGTGGCCGGGGGAGCCGTAGGCGAAATCGATAAAGGCGATGCCGTCGAGGCCGCTGGCCGGAATCTGGCCGAAGATCACGTCGGGCGGTGCGCTCAACTCGCCCTGGACGGAGGCGTTGACGAACGGAACGCTCATCTCCCGCTTCGTTCTCCCTGACGCTGACGCGCTTCGACGGCGCGTTTCATGATCCTTGCCCGATGATCCTGCTTCGCCGCGCGCCTTCGAGGCGCGCGGCCAATGCTGACGCTTGAGGGCCGACCGAATGAAACGGATCGGATCGCAGGCTGTTCCCGCTCCCTCACCCGTTCCTTGCCGGAGCGCCCCGCGGAAGCGGCCGGATCGGCCGTTTCCGCGGGAGATGAGCGTCCCGTCTTTCACGAGGCTCCCGCTGCGCCGCCCCCATCGGGCGAGGGGCGGGTCAGTGCCGGGAGAGGCGCGGGACGCCCATTCTTGCCGGACGGCTCGGTCCGGCGACCTGACTTGGTTACTTGCCGAGCAAGCCGCCGAGCAGGCCGCCTACGGCGCCGAGCACCTTGTCGAGCGTGCCGCCGACGAGGCCGCCGACCTGATCGACGACACCGGACACGGCACCGAGTTCCTTGCTGAGATCGAGCTCCAGACCGAGACCGAGAGACAGACCGCCGCCGACCTGATCCAGCTCCGCAGCGTTCAGCTCGCGAATGGTGTCAATGTTCTGCTGCATGGTTTTCTCCTTTGTCCGAACGATACTGGAAGATCGTTCTATATTTCTGTCTTCCTTTGACATAAGAGCCGCGCCGATGCGCCGCTCTGTTGGATAAGGTATGGATATTATTCCGGCAGGCAAGCCGGGCCCGGTCCGACGTTCGTGGCCGGACGACATGGGAAGCGACGAATGAACAGATTTTGCCTTTCTGCGCTGCCGACGGATGGCGTGGGGATGGCGCGCCGAGGAGCATGGCGGGCGGCGGCCCTTCCTAGGCGGCTCAGCGCGGCGGTATCCGATTCCACGGAGCGGCGCCGGACAGTGAGCAAAAATTGACCTCGGCGACGCTGTGCCGGTCGATGTCCGTGGACGCCTACGTAAAAGGTTGTAATTATTCCGTATTATCATTTGTGTGCGTCAGAATATCGCAGAGTGTCGGACTGTCGCTGATAAGGAGAGGGCTCCGGTGAATGCTCCCCTGTTCCGACGCGAGGTCGTCGAAGCGCGCAAAAGTGCCTGGCTCGGCGAGGCCCAGGTGGTGCAGCCCCTGGCGATCCGCCTCGTGGTCGGTCTCTGCCTCGTCTTCGTCGTTCTGGTCGGCCTGTTTGCCTGGCTCGGCAGCTACACCCGCCGCGTCCATGCCGAGGGCATGCTCGCCCCGGATATCGGGCTCATCACCGTGGCGAGCCCGCTTGCCGGCCGGGTCAGCGCCTCGGGCGTGAAGGAGGGCGACCGGGTCGAGCGCGGCCAGCTCCTCTTCACCATCGATCTCGACGCCGTCTCGGCGAGCGGCCCGACCCAGGAGCGGGTGATCGCCCAGCTCGCCCTCCAGCGGGAGAGCGTCGAGCGCCAGCGGGCGGCCCGCGCCGCCATGGCCGAGGCCGAGAAGGCGGGGCTCAAGGACCAGATCGCCAATCTGGAGGCGCAGCGCGCCCGGATCGAGGAGCAGGTCCTGCTCCAGGACAAGCTGGTGCCTCCCCTCAAGGCCCGCGCCGACGAACTCGCCGACCTCGTGACCCGGGGCTTCGCCCGCGCGGCGGATTTCCAGAGCCAGAACTACCTCTACCTCCAGGCCAGCTCGCAGCTGGCGCAGTTCCGCCAGGGCGCGCTCCAGATCGAGGGCAAGCTCGGCGAGCTGAGGGCCAAGCTCGCGACCTTCGACGAGACCCTGGCCCGCGATCTCGCCGAACTCGACCGCAGCGCCGCCCAGCTCGAACAGCAGCGGGCCGAGAGCGAGGCCCGCCGCGCCATCGAGGTGCGCGCGCCCGAGCGCGGCATCCTCACCTCGATCCGCGCCCAGGCCGGGCAGACGGTGGCGGCGGGGGCGAACCTGCTGACCCTGCTGCCGAGCGACGGGCGGATGCAGGCCAACCTCTTCGTCGATTCCTCGGCCATCGGCTTCGTCGAGCCGGGGGCGAGCGTGATGCTGCGCTACGCCGCCTTCCCGTTCCAGCGCTTCGGCCTGCACCGGGGCGTCGTGACGGAGGTGACCCGCGCCCCGCTGGAGGGCGATGGCGGTGCCCAGCCGGAGGCGGCCCGCAACGCGGCCAGGACGGCCGGAAACGGCGGCGTGTACCGCATCGTGGTGCGGCCGGACGAGGACAGCGTGACGGCCTATGGCGAGCCGCGGCGGCTGGAGGCCGGCATGCGGGTCGAGGCCGACATCGCGCTCGAGAAGCGCGCGCTCTATCGCTGGCTCCTCGACCCCCTCTACCACGTCAAGCGCAGCGTCGATCTCGTCACGGAAGGAGGCGGCCGATGAGCGTGCTGTCGGATCTGCAATTCGGCTTCCGGCGGCGGCTGCCGGTCCTGCTCCAGGCGGAGGCGGCCGAGTGCGGCATGGCCTGCCTCGCCATGGTGCTGAGCCATCACGGCCGTCAGGTCGATCTCGGCACCCTGCGCGCCCGCCATACCCTCTCCCTGAAGGGCATGACGCTCAGGAACCTGATGGACCTGTCGGGCAGCATGGGCCTGACCACGCGGGCTCTGCGGGTCGAGATGACCGATCTCGGCCGCCTGCGCCTGCCCTGCATCCTGCATTGGGGCCTCAACCATTTCGTCGTGCTGGCGGCGGTGCGGCGCCGGGAGATCGTGATCCACGATCCCGCCCGCGGGCGCCGGACCCTGAGCCTCGCCGAAGCCTCCCGCGAATTCACCGGCGTGGCGCTGGAGGTGGTGCCGAACCAGAGCTTCGTGCGGGAGAAGGCGGTGCAGGGCCTCGCCCTGTCCGACCTGTTCCGGGGCATGGCCAGCATCCGCTCGGCCATGGCGCAGATCCTGGTCCTGTCGCTCGGCATCGAGCTGGTCGCGATCCTGATGCCGATCGCCTCGCAGATCGTCATCGACGAGGTGATCGTGAACGGCGACCTCGACCTGCTGCTGGTGGTGGGCCTCGGTCTCGCCCTGCTGCTGGTGCTGCAACTGGGGCTCGGCATCGCCCGCACCTGGGCGATCATGCTCACCGGCACGAACCTGAACTATCAATGGTCGGGCTCGCTGTTCGACCACCTGTCCCGGCTGCCGCTCGACTATTTCCAGAAGCGGCATGTCGGCGACGTGATCTCCCGCTTCGGCACCCTCGCCACGATCCAGAAGGGCATCACCACCGATCTGGTCCAGGCCCTGCTCGACGGGCTCATGTCGGCCGGCATGCTGATCATGCTGTTCCTCTACGGCGGCTGGCTCGCTTTGGTGGCGCTCGCCGCCACCGCGCTCAACGCGGGCCTGCGCATCGTCGCCTACAAGGCCTATCGCGAGGGGACCGAGGAGGCGATCGTCGCCGAGGCGCGCCAGCAGAGCCACTTCATCGAGACCGTGCGCGGCATGGCGAGCGTCAAGCTCCTGAACCTGCGCGAGCGCCGCCGCGGCACCTGGATGAACCAGTTCGTGCAGGCGCTGAACGCCCGGCTGCGGCTGCAGCGGCTCGACCTCGTGTTCGGGCGCGGCAACGAGTTCCTGTTCGGGGCCGACCGGCTGATCCTGCTCGTGCTCGGGGCCCGCGCGGTGATCGACCAGTCGATGACGCTCGGCATGCTGGTCGCCTTCCTGGCCTATCGCGACCAGTTCTCGACCCGCATCGGCAACCTGATCCAGTCCGGCTTCCAGCTGCGCATGCTCAACGTGCAGACCGACCGGCTCTCGGACATCGTGATGACCGAGCCGGAGGAGGCCGCCGCCCCGCTCACCCCGTCTCTCGCCGCCGGCGAGGCGCCGGTCCCCGCCCCGGCGATCCTTCCCGCCGGAGCGCGCGAGCCGGTCCGGGGGGCGGCCCTGCGGGCGGTCGGCCTGTCGCTGCGTTACGGCGACGACGAGCCCTGGGTGTTCCGCAATCTCGGCCTGGAGGTGCCGCCGGGGGCGAGCCTCGCCATCACCGGCCCCTCGGGCTGCGGCAAGAGCAGCGTGATGAAGATCCTGATGGGCCTGCTGCCCCCGACCGAGGGCGCGGTGCTGGTCGAGGGACGCGACATCCGCGCCGGGGGCTTGGCCGCCTATCGCGCCCGCATCGCCGGGGTGATGCAGGACGACGGGCTGTTCGCCGGCTCGATCGCCGAGAACATCGCCGGCTTCGATGAGCGGCCCGATCTCGGCTGGATCCGCGAATGCGCCGCCCGCGCCGCGATCCTCGACGACATCGTCCGCACGCCGATGGGCTTCGAGACGCTGGTCGGCGACATGGGCTCGACCCTGTCCGGCGGCCAGCGCCAGCGGGTGATCCTGGCCCGCGCCCTCTACCGGCGCCCGGAGATCCTGTTCCTCGACGAGGCCACCAGCGCCCTCGACGAGCCGACCGAGGCGGTGATCGCCGCCGCCCTCAAGGAGCTGAGGATGACCCGGGTGATCGTCGCCCACCGCCCGGCGACCGTCGCCCATGCCGATCTGCGCTACGTCTTCCCCGGACCGGAGCCGGCCTCGGCGCCCCGGGGCGCCGCGATGGCGGAGTGAGCGCGGGGCGGCGCACCCCTTGCGAGTCGCCCCGCCCCCGTGCTCAGAGCCTGCCGGCATCACCACTTCGGGAGGCGACGGCGATGAACTCGGTCAAGGAACGTCTGGAGGCCCTCGGCCTCGTGCTGCCGAAGGCGGCGGCGCCGGTGGCGAACTACGTGCCCTTCGTGCGCAGCGGCAACATGGTCGTCATCTCCGGCCAGATCTGCTTCGGGCCGGACGGCACCCTCGACCCCGCCCACAAGGGCAAGCTCGGCGCCGAGGTCTCGCCGGAGCAGGGCGTGGCGGCGGCCCGCCTCTGCGCCCTCAACGTCCTGGCCCAGGTCCAGGCGGCGGTGGGCGATCTCG
This sequence comes from Methylorubrum zatmanii, assembly GCF_014845115.1. Taxonomy (GTDB): domain Bacteria; phylum Pseudomonadota; class Alphaproteobacteria; order Rhizobiales; family Beijerinckiaceae; genus Methylobacterium; species Methylobacterium zatmanii. The sequence goes on from NZ_NKUI01000039.1 coordinate 26,245, forward strand.
ACCGCGGCGTGGTGCAATGCGTGCGGCTCGGCGGCTTCATCAACGCGGTGCCGAGCTTCGCCGCCCTCGCTCCTGTGATGAACGGCGCCTCGGATCTGATGGTCGCGGTGCTGGGCGACCGCGGCCGGCATGCCCGCTCGACGGTGGGCGTCGCCGAACTGCCCCTCGACGCCGCCGTCGAGGTCGAAGCCCTGTTCGAGGTCGCGTGAGCGGCGAAACGCGCCGGGCGCCGGACTGGCTGACCGCCCGTCCGATCGCCCATCGCGGCCTGCACGACCGCGCCTCCGGCATTCCGGAAAACACCCTGGCGGCGGCCGAGGCCGCCATCGCCGGCGGCTACGCCATCGAGTGCGACGTGCAGCTCAGCGCCGACGGCGAGGCGATGGTGTTCCACGACGCCGCGCTCGGGCGGCTGACCGAGGCCACCGACCCGGTGGAATCCCGCACGGCCGCCGACCTCGGGAGCCTCGCCATCGCCGGCACCCGGGAGCGCATCCCGACCCTGGCGGAGTTCCTCGGCCGGATCGCGGGCCGCGTGCCGGTGATCGTCGAGATCAAGTCGCGCTTCGACGGCGACCGGCGGCTCACCCGCCGCGCCGCCGCCATCGTTGCCGGTTTCGAGGCGCCGGTCGCCCTCAAATCCTTCGATCCGGTCCTTGTCGCCACCCTCGCGGAGATCGCCCCCGACATCCCCCGCGGCATCGTCGCGGAGGCGAGCCAGGACGATCCCGCCTATGCCAAGCTCTCGCCGACGATGCGGGCCGAGCTGTCGGGCCTGCTCCATCTCCATGTGAGCCGCCCGCATTTCCTGTCCTGGCGCGTCGACGACCTGCCGGGCCCGGTGCCCTATCTCTGCCGCCGCCTCGGCGCCATGCCGGTGATGACCTGGACCGTGCGGACCGAGGCGCAGCGGGCGCTCGCCGCCGAGCATGCCGACCAGATGGTGTTCGAGGGGTTTCGGGCCTGATCCGAGCGCGAACCCCGATCCGCTCGGCCCGGTAAGCGGCCGATGCCGGCCCTGTTCGGGCCTTCGCAGAGCCTGCTGGGCGGGCTCCAGCGGATCCTCCCAGGCCGCGCCGAAGCGATGGACCAAAGCAAGTCCGCAAGGTTCCGACGGCCGTCCCCGGCGGGCTGTCCATACGCGACAGCTGCGGAGGTGATGGCGGAGCGATCTCGCTGAGAAAAGACGCAACATTCCTGCGAATCTAAGGATCCGAATTGCCTTATCGAGGGTTCTCGCGACTGTAGCCCAAGAAATCCATCTGACTTTTTTGGGCTAATTGCCTGGGGAGCCAAAGGCGCTGAGACGCCGCGTCAGGATGATGGAGCATGTTTTGGAACACGCGTATTATCCGCATTCTTGTCGGCTTATCTCTTTTATCCATCGCGATCATTGTCGTTCTGCCGGGGCTCACGGGATATACTAGTCTCGATGGCACCGTGAATGCACGTTTCGCTGTGCTGTCGGCGCCGATCGAGGGGGTCGTTTCCGATACGCCTCCCAAGGTCGGGACCGCGCTGCCGGAGGACGCAGAGCTCTTCCAGATCACGAACGATCGCATTGCCCGCACGGCGGAGGCGCAGCTCGATGCCGATCTCGGCGCGGCGCGCGAGCGCCTGAAGGCGCTGGACGCACAGATCGGTCAGCTCACGGCTCTCAAGAAGGAGCTTTCCACCCGGCTCGGCGACTACCAGAAGGCGAGCCTGCAAAGCATCCAGCAGGAGATCATCATCCGCCAGCAGCGGATCAGCACGGCTCAGGCCAACCGTGTCTCCGCAGAGGCCGATCTCAGCCGCAAGCAGACGCTCGGCGCGACAGGTGTGGTCGCGAACAGTTCGGTCGAGGCGGCGCGGGCTGCGGCCATTGCCTCCGGCAACGAGGGCACGATCGCCAAGGCTGAACTCGACAGGCTCAGCCAGCAGCTCGATGCCCTGAAACGCGGCACCTTCGTGGGTGAGGGCCGCAATGACGTGCCCTACTCGCAACAACGCGGAGACGAGGTCACGATCCAGCTCGCCAATGTCGAGGCGCAGGCCAAGCTCGAACGAGCGCGTGTTCAGCTTCTGGAAAAGCAGCTTCTCATCGAGCGCGCTCGAAACGACAGGCTATCGAATGCCTCCATAAGGCTCCCGTTCCGTGGCGTGATCTGGCGCAACAACGTCGTCGGCGGCTCGAACGTGGTTGTCGGCAATGAACTGACCCGCCTGCTCGACTGCCGGGATCTCTTCGTCGACATCCTGCTCGACGAGGTCGATTACGACCAGATCAAGCCCGGCGATCCCGCAGAAGTGCGCCTCCTCGGAACCTCGGACATCATCGCCGGACGCGTGAACTCCGTGCGCGGCGCGAGTGCGGCGGTGGAGGAGGTGACGCTCGCGGCCATCCCGCCGAAGAGCAGGGGCAAGAATGCCCGCATCCGGCTGATCCTCGAGCAGAACGCGATGCAAACCGACTACGAGAACTTCTGCCATGTGGGTCGCACCGTACAAGTGCGGTTCGAAAGATCTACAGTGATTCTGCCGATCGTCAATTGGATGAAGAGCCTGTGGTTCAGTATCTCCTAGATCTGGAGCTCGCTCCTCTCGCTCCGACGTTCCTCGTTGGAGCTTTTTTCTTTATCTTTGTGACGAATTGGCCGCGGCAGAAAACCTGGGCGCGGAGCGTTGCCTGCCTCTTCGTTCTCGCGGTGGCCGTGCGCTACCTGCTCTGGCGCTTCTTTCACACCGTGCTGCCGCATCCGGTCGATGGAAGCTTCGCGTTCATCTGGACCTGGACGGTCTTCTGCGTGGAACTCGGCGCCTTCGCCGACATCCTGCTCTTCCTCGTCGTGATGAGCCGCTCGGTCGACCGGAGCACCGAGGCGAGCCAGTCCGAACGGACCTTCTTCGCGCGTCCAAAGGCGGACTTGCCGACGGTCGATGTCTTCATCCCGACCTATAACGAGCCCCTGGACGTGCTGGAGCGGACCATCGTCGGCGCTCTCGCCCTCGATTACCCGCGGGACAAGTTCAAGGTCTACGTCCTCGACGACAAGCGGCGCGACTGGCTGAAGGCGTATTGCGAGGAGAAGGGGGCGATCCACGTCACCCGGCCGGATAATTCTCACGCCAAGGCCGGCAACATGAACAACGGCCTCAAAGTCTCATCGGGCGACTTCATCGCGATCTTCGATGCGGACTTCGTGCCCTACCGCAATTTTCTGCGCCGGACGCTGCCCTTCTTCATGGATCCGACGATCGGTATCGTTCAAACGCCGCAACATTTCTTCAACAAGGATCCGGTCCAGTCGAACCTCTCGCTCGAAAAAGTCTGGCCCGACGAGCAGCGGCTGTTCTTCGATGAGATGGCCGCGAGCCGCGATGCCTGGGACGTGAGCTTCTGCTGCGGCTCCTGCTCGATCGCCCGCCGCGCGGCGCTCGACGTGATCGGCGGCTTCCCGCACGATTCGATCACCGAGGATCTGCTCACGACCCTCGCCATGCTCAACAAGGGCTACAAGACCCGTTACCTGAACGAGCGCCTGTCGATGGGCCTCGCGGCGGAGAACCTGAAGGGCTACTTCGTCCAGCGGGGCCGCTGGTGCCGCGGCGGCATCCAGACGATCTATCTGCATAACGGGCCGTTGCGCGGCCCGGGCCTGAACCTGTTCCAGCGGGTGATGTTCCTGCCCCTGTCGTGGCTGATGCAGTACACGACGCGGTTCGTGATCCTCGTCGTGCCCGCCGTCTACCTCTGGACCGGCGCCGCGCCCCTGTACTTCACCGGCACGCAGGACATCGTCACCTATCAGTTGCCGGTGCTCACGGCCTACTTCCTGCTGATGGGCTGGCTGACGCCGACGCGCTACCTGCCTCTGGTGTCGAGCGCGGTCGGCACCTTCGCGACCTTCCGCATGCTGCCCGTCGTGGTGTCCAGCGTGATCAAGCCGTTCGGTGTCCCGTTCCGCGTCACGCCGAAGGGCAGCGGCAACGAGGAGAACGCCTTCGACGCCTACACCTTCTTCTCGATCGCCTTCTGGATCGCTGTGACGGCGCTTGGCCTTGTCATCAACATCGTGCCGGAATGGTCGCGCATCGGCGAGGGTGAGTTCTCGATCGTCTCGGCCTATTGGGCCGCCCTCAACATCCTCGTCCTCTTGGTCGCGGCGCTGATCTGCTTCGAGAAGTCCCGCCCGCTGCTCGACAGTTTCGCAACCGATGAGCCGGCCCGAATCGTGGCCGCGGACCGAACCTTCGATGCGCGGATCGCCAGCCTGTCACTGGATCGGGGCGTTGCCTCCTTCACCACGGATCCTGGCCTGCGTCCCGGCGACCGGATCTGGATCGAGATGGAGCGCTTCCCGCATCTCGAAGGCAAGGTCGCGAGCGTGACGCCCGGCAAGCGGCGCGGACCGGTCTGCGTCAGCTTCTCCTACGCCCTCGAGGGCGATTGCCGCGACGCGATGATCGTCCGGCTCTATACCGGCCAGTACTCGCAGGACATCCGTGACATCGACAAGTCGGCCATTGTCGGGGGCCTATGGCACCGCCTCTTCGGACGAAGCGGCACCTACGATCCGGCCTGAACCCATTTTCCCTTGAGGAGAAAACCGCGCTTTCACGGAGCCCGGAGGCCTCAGTCGGAGAGCGCCCTCAGAGCCTGTTTGAACTCCCTTGCCGGGCCGGTCCCACAATCCTCATGCCGAGGAACCGAGCGTCCGCTCGGCCTCGAAGCACCCCGGAACGGTCGATCCCAGGGCATTCCCAAGCCGTGAGAAGCGTCGCGGGCTGCTTCGAGGCTGCTGGCGCAGTGACTCCATGAGGACTGTCATGGAGACCAGGATCTAAGCCGCGCGGACCGTGTCGAGGAAGCGGGCGACTTCCGCCGAGAGATGCTCGGACTGGCGCGACAGCTCGGTCGCGGAGGCGAGCACCTGGGCGGCCGCCGCGCCGGTCTCCTCCGCCGCGTCTGCCACGCCGGTGATGGTGCGCGTGACCGCCTCGGTGCCGGAGGCCGCCTGGGAGACGTTGCGGACGATCTCCTGGGTGGCCGCCCCCTGCTCCTCCACCGCCGCGGCGATGCCGGTCGCGACGCCGCTGATCTCGCGGATGCGGCCGGCGATGCTGTCGATCGCCCCGACCGCCTGCCCCGTCGCCCCCTGGATGCGAGCGATCTGGGCCGAGATCTCCTCGGTCGCCCGCGCGGTCTGGTTGGCCAGCTCCTTCACCTCCGCCGCGACCACGGCGAAGCCGCGCCCTGCCTCGCCGGCACGGGCCGCCTCGATGGTGGCGTTCAAGGCCAGCAGGTTGGTCTGGCCGGCGATGGTCGAGATCATCGCCACCACGTCGCCGATCCGCGCGGCGGCCTCCGAGAGGTCGCGCACGAGGGTCGCGGTTTGCCCGGCCTCGTCCACCGCTGCCTGCGCCAGGGACGCCGAGCCGTCGACCTGCCGGCCGATCTCCTGCACCGAGGCGCCGAGCTCCTCGGCCGCCGCGGCGACGGTGCCGACATTGCCCGCGGCCTCCTCCGCCGCCGTGGCGACCGTGCCGGATTGCCCGGCGGTCTGGCGCGCGGTGGCGGTCAATTGCTGGGCCGTGGCCTGCAACTCGGTCGCGGCGGCGGTGACTCCGTCGACGATGCCGCCCACTGCCCGTTGAAACGCGTCCGCCATGGCGTGGCGGGCGGTCCGCCGCTGCGCTTCGGCGCCGGCGCGGGCGGCCTGCGTTTCCTCCTCCAATGCTCGGGTGCGGAGCAGGTTGTCCTTGAACACCTGGACCGCTGCGGCCATGGCGCCGATCTCGTCCCGGCGCCCACGCCCCGGGACGGCCACCGTCGCATCCCCTGCCGCGAGGGAGCCCATCGCTCCGGTCATGCGCTCGATCGGCCGGGAGATGCCGAACCAGCCGAACAGGGCGGCGGCGAGGGCGGCGAGCAGCGTCACCGCCATGGCGATCCAGGCGGTGGCGGCGGCGGACGCCGCGCTGCCGACGGCATCGTCGACATTCGTCCGGGCGCCCTGCTTGTTGAGGGCGAGGTTCTCCTGCAGCACCTTGGTCGCCGCCTGGGCGAGGCCGAGGGTCTCGGGGCCGGCCAGCAGCGCCAGCGCGTCGGACCGGCGGCCCGCCCGCATCAGGGCGACGATCTCCTCCACGCGCTGGTTGTAGGTCGCCCAGGTCGTGGAGAACCGCTCGTAGAGCGCGCGCTCCTCGGTAGAGGCGATCAGCGGCTCGTAGGCCCGCCGCAACGCCACCAGTGCCGCCTGGCTCGCCCGCACGCTCTTCTCGTTCTCGGCGAGCCGCTGTTCGGTGTCGGAGGCGGCGACGTAGCGGTAGGTCTTCACCCGCTCGTCCCGTGTCGCCGTGCTGATGTCGCCGAGCAATCCCACCGATGGCAGCCAATTATCGGCGATGCTGCGGACGTCGCGGTCGATGCGCGACAGCTTGACGATACTGATCCCGCCTTGAACGGAGGCGGCGATGGCGATCAGGCTGAACGAGCCCACCAGGGCAGCCTTGAGGGAAATGCGCATGATGAAACCGGCCGGGCATCGAAACGATCCGGGCCACACTCTGTCCGCGCAATGCTTAACGGTTCATCGATTTTTGCAGAAAAATGCCTGATCCGAGTCCGGAGACACAGGCGGTGGACGAAGATTACCCTGTGGGCTCACCAAATTCTATTTTCTGTCGGAAGAAAATTGCCTTTTGCAGCCTGAAATCTTTGTCCGGACAGCCGTCAACCGGAGGTTGGAGTCGCGGGAGCCCGCACGGGAAAGCCGGGGGCTTCCCGTGCGGCGGTTCACGGACTCGCCCGCACGCTTCGTGGCAGCGTGCACCGGGAGCGTCAGCGGGTGCCCTGCGGGCGCTCCGACGTGCTCTTTGCCTCCGTCGCCGCCTCGGGGTGGGCCAGGAACTCGGCGAGATAACCCTTCCACAGGCTCGCGAATCGCAGGGATTGGTGGCCGTGGGTGTCCGGTGAGGTCGGCACCAGCACGAAGCGGCTGCCCTTCACGCGGGCGAGCGCCGCGTTCATCACATCGAGCTGGGGCGGGTTCAGCTCGTCGTCGGCGAAGTTCACCGCCAATACTTTCGCGGTGATCTTTTCGAGGTTCGGCGACGGGTCGTAGTCGTAGGAGGAATCGAACCAGTAGAGCCAGTCGTTGGCGTCGGCCTTGTCCTCGTAGCCGGCGATCATCTTATCGTAGGCCTTGTCGGCGGCCGCGCGGGTCGGCGCCTGCTTCTGCAGGCCGAGCACGCTCTCGGTCATGATGTTGAAGATCGGCAGGATCCGGCCGAAATGGCGCGGCTGCTCGGTATACTCGCCGCCCTTCCAGTCGGGATCGGTGCGGATGCCCTCGATCAGCAGGCGCCGCCACAGGGCGTTGCGCCCGCTCACCGGGATCGGCTGGCTCGCCACCGCCATCAGCAGGTCCATGGCCCCGGGATAGCGCTCGCCCCACATCCAGGCCTGCATCCCGCCCATGGAGGTGCCGAGTACGAGGCGCAGATGCTTGACCCCGAGCGCCTCGGTGACGACCCGGTGCTGGCCCTCCACCACATCGGCATAGCCGTAGCGGGGAAAGCGTGCCCTCAGGCCGTCCGAGGGCTTTGACGAGCCGCCGCGGCCGAGCCCGTCGGGCAGGATCACGTACCAGTGGCGCGCGTCGAGGGGCGCCCCCTCCCCGAACAGCTCCGGCCCCAGGGTCGGGATCAGGAAGCTCTTTCCGGTGCCGGTGGTGCCGTGCAGGACGAGGACGGCGTTGTCGATCTCGCCATCCGCGCCGCGATGGGGCGTGCCCAGGGTGGTGTAGTGCAGCTTGACCTTGTCCAGGCTCTCGCCATTGGCGAATCGGAAAGTCTCGACGACGTGGTCGCCCTCCCGCTGGCCCGGATAGGCGGCGGCCGGCGCGGCATGGACCGGTGCCGGAGCGAGGCCGGCGGCGAGCGGCGAGACAATCATCGCGGCGGCGAGCAACGCCGTTCGAAGCGAGCGTCTCCGGCCGGCTGTCGAAGCACCCATCACGTCTCCTCCTCGATCCACCCGAACGAGCGTTCCACCGCCCGGCCCCATCCGGTGAAGAGTGCGCGACGTTCTTCTTCCGCGATACGCGGATGCCAGCGTTTGTCCACGGCCCAGTTGTCCCGAAGATCGCCGAGCGTCTTCCAGAATCCCGTGGCGAGACCGGCGGCATAGGCCGCGCCGAGCGCCGTCGTTTCCGAAATCTTGGGGCGCAGGGTCGGCCGGTCGAGGATGTCGGCCTGGAATTGCATCAGCAGATCGTTGACGGTCATGCCGCCGTCGCAGCGCAGCTCGGCCAGGGCCATGCCGGAATCCCGCTCCATCGCCTCCAGCACCTCGCGGGTCTGGTAGGCGGTCGCCTCCAGGCAGGCGCGGGCGATATGGCCCCGGTTGGCGTAGCGGGTCAGGCCGATGATGAGGCCGCGGGCGTCGTCGCGCCAATGCGGCGCGTAGAGGCCGGAAAACGCCGGCACCACGTAGACGCCGCCATTGTCCTCGACGCTGCGGGCCAGGCCCTCGATCTCGCTCGAGGCGCCGATCAGCCCGAGATTGTCGCGCAGCCACTGCACCAGGGCGCCGGTGATGGCGATGGAACCTTCGAGCGCGTAGGCCGGCGCGTGCCCCTCGCAGGTATAGGCCACGGTGGTGACGAGGCCGGCGGTGGAGGCGACGGGCTGCGGACCGGTGTTCATCAGGGCGAAGCAGCCGGTGCCGTAGGTGTTCTTGGCCTCGCCGGCCGCGAAACAGGTCTGCCCGAACAAAGCCGCCTGCTGGTCGCCGAGGATGCCGCCGATCGGCACGCCGGGGAACGGCTCGCGGGTCTCGCCCAGCACGCCGCTGGAGCAGACGATTCGGGGCAGCACCGCCCGCGGGATGCGGAAGGCGCCGAGCATGCCCTCGTCCCAGTCGAGGGTGGCCAAGGACATCAGCTGCGTGCGGCTGGCATTGGTCACGTCGGTGACGTGCAGGCCGCCCTGCGGACCGCCGGTGAGATTCCAGACCAGCCAGGAATCGACCGTGCCGAACAGGGCGTCGCCCTCTTCGGCCTTGGCCCGCGCCCCGTCCACGCGGTCGAGCAGCCAGGCGAGCTTCGAGGCCGAGAAGTAGCTCGCCAGCGGCAGGCCGGTGACGGCGCGGAAGCGGTCGCGGCCGCCGTCGCGGGCCAGGGCCGCCACGTGCCGGTCGGTGCGGGTGTCCTGCCAGACGAGGGCGTTGTGGAGCGGCTCGCCGGTGCGGCGATCCCATAACAGGGCCGTCTCGCGCTGGTTGGTGATGCCGATGGCCGCGAGCGCCTGCGGTGTCAGCCCGGCCCGGGCCAAGCCCTCGCGCATCACGGCGTGGGTGTTGCGCCAGATCTCCCGGGGATCGTGCTCGACCCAGCCGGGCCGGGGAAAGATCTGCTCGTGCTCGCGCTGGGCCTGCGCCAGGATCGCGCCGTGGCGGTCGAACACGATGAAGCGCGTGCTCGTGGTGCCCTGGTCGATCGCCCCGACCGCATCCGGCATGGCGTGCCTCCCGGCGTTCCTCGCATCCGGGATCTTTGGCCCGGCTCGCGGCCGATTCTACACGAGGCGGGGGGCGCCGGAACCGGTCATACCAAATCCGGGTGATCGCTTCGGATGGTGGATTTGGGCTCCGCTCAGACGCCGCGCGGGCTTCCCGTATCGGCCCCCTGTCAGCCCCCTTGCGCGCGTTCCAACTGGGCCGGAGTGTTGTGAGCGCCCATCTGCCGGGCCATGTCGGCGGCACTCAGGCCGGAGGCGTCGCGCTTGGACGGATCGGCGCCGTGGGCGAGCAGCAGGTCGACGATCTCGGTCCGGTCGAACATCGCCGCCACCATCAGCGCCGTGCGGCTGCCGTCGCCGGCCCCATCGACCTGAGCACCGTGCTCCAGCAGCAGCCGGACGATACCGGCCTCGCCCTTGAAGGCGGCCCCGGCGAGCGGGGTCTGGCCGCGATCATTGGCGAGTTCCGGATCGCCCCCGGCCTCCAGGATGACGCGGGTGGCCGCCTCCTGCCCGTTATAGGCGGCGAGCATCAACAGGCTGTCGCCCTTGTCGTTGCGCAGGTTGGCCGGCAGGCCCTGCCCGAACAATTCGGCCAGTTCCTCCGCATGGCCCATCCGGGCGTATTGGAAGACCCGGCCGGCGAAGGCGAGGGTCTCGTCGTCGAGGGCGGGGGGCGCGGCGTTCGGATCGGCCTGCATGGCGGCGTGTGAGCTTCGTGACGGGTCGGGACCGTGCATGTGGGATTGTCACGGCGTTCGTCCAGCCTGAAGGGGTCAGGCGGCCTCGCGCCCGGCCGCAACGGGCCGGGCGTTGGCGCGCACGACCATCGAGTCCTCCCGCTCCTGTCCCTTCCCCCAGAACTCCGCCACGGTTGGCCCGTCCCGGGTCAGTGGATCGCGCAACCAGGACAAGAGTTCGTGCGGCCAGACCCGGCGGCCCATCCGGGTGTACCAGCGCATGGCGTGGCGCAGCCGCGTATCGCGGTTCAGGTAGGTCCGCGCCAACGCCTTCGGCCTCGCCTGGAGGATCACCTCGATCAGCTTGAACCAGAGCAGAACCCGCCAGGGCGGCATGTGACGGGTGGCGAGCACCTGATGCTTGTAGTCCCAGCGCCGCCGGTCGAGCTGGATCACCCGGCGCTCCTCGGTGAGCCGGAAATACGGGGTCCAGCGATGGGGCGTGACGTAGAGCATCTGGATCTGGTCGGGATCGTAGGCGAGGAGTTGCCGCAGGCCGCGCCAGTAATCGCGGTCGCGCTCTTCCTCGAAGCCGACCACCCAGGTCGCCATCGAGAGGATGCCGTTTTCCCGCATCAGGCGGATGGCTTCGCGGTCGGTCGTCGTCGTCGTGCCCTTGCGGATCAGGTCGAGGGTGGCCGCGTCGGTGCTTTCGAGGCCCAGCAGGAAACGCACCCAGCCCGCCTGCCTGTAGAGGGGCAGGATATCGGCGTCGCGCACGATGTCGTCCGCCCGCGTCGAGCCGACCAGGATGAGGTCGACGTTCTCCGCGATCAGCGCTTCGAGAAAGGTGCGCCAGACCTTCTTCGAGACGGTGGGGTTTTCATCGGCGAAATTGATGACCCGGACGCCGTGCTCGCGATGGAGGCGGGCGAGCTCGGCGGCGAAGCGGATGGGATCGCGGTGGCGCCAGCGGGTCCAGAAGCCGCGTTGGCCGCAATAGGTGCAGGGATGCGGGCAGCCGCGAGAGAATTGCACGACGACGGCGCGCAGGCCGCCCCAGTAGCTGTAGCGGGTGTGATCGATCAGCTCCCAGCCCACCCGGTAGGCGTCGAGGTCGCGGATCAGGGCTGCCGGCGGGGTTTCTCGGATCACGCTGCCGTCGCGGAAGGCGATGCCGGGAATCGCATCGAGCGGCCGGCCTGCTTCGAGCGCTGACATCAGCCTGCGGGTGGTCTCCTCCCCCTCGCCGCGGACGATGGCGGTGACGTGCGGCTCCGCTTCCAGGATGTCGCGCCAATGGTAGGTCGGGAATACGCCACCATAGACGATTTTGACGTCTGGCATCGCCATCGCCAGATCGGATGAGACGGCAGCGATCACCGGATGACCGGAGGTCGAGCCGGAATGTCCGAACAGGACCGCCTCGGGTGCGGCGGCGACGATCCGGGCGACAAGATCGCCGAGGGGCATCGGTCCGAACTCGCCGTCGATCAAGGAGACGGCGTGGCCTTCATCGATCAAGGGCCCGCCGATAGCGAGCAGCCCGAGCGGAGGCAGATGATCGTCAGGGATGCGGCTGCCGATCGCCGGATGCGGCACGTTGACGAGCAGAATCTTCATCGCGTGCTTCGGGCATGAGGAAGGCGGCGCAGAACCGAGACGATTCTGCGGGGGCTCGCCGGATGGGCTTGGTTGAAGGCGCTTTAGGCGGCTTCCGGCACCGCCGCGACGTTCAACCCGCCGAACCGCCGGTCGCGGGCGGAAAAGTCGGCGATTGCGGTGGCGAGGTCGGCGGTTCCGAAATCCGGCCACATCCGGTCGGTGAAGTGCAGCTCCGCATAGGCCGCCTCCCAGAGCAGGAAGTCGGAGAGCCGCTTCTCGCCCCCGGTGCGGATCAACAGGTCGACGTCCCCGTCCGCGCCCAGGGCGCCGCTCAGGCCCTCGCGGCTCAGGCCCTCCGGTCCGAGGCGGGCGGCGGCGGCGAGGATCGCGTCGCGGGAGGAGTAGTCGACGGCGATGCGCAGGTGCAGCCGGTCGCCGGCGGCGGTCGCCGCCTCGGCGCGGGCGATGGCCTCCGGAATGCCGGCGGGGAGTCGGTCGCGGCGGCCGATCACCGAGAGCCGCGTGCCGGTGCGGGCGAGCCGCTCGGTCTCGCCGCGGAGATAGGCCCGCAGCAGGCGCATCAGCCCACCGACTTCCTCGGCCGGGCGGCGCCAGTTGTCGCTGGAGAAGGCGTAGAGGGTCAGCGTGCCGATGCCGAGATCGGGGGCGACCTCCGCCACCCGCTGGATCGTCTTGACCCCGGCCCGGTGGCCCGCTCCCCGCGGCAGGCCACGGGCGCTGGCCCAGCGGCCGTTGCCGTCCATGATGATCGCCGCGTGGAGTCCCTGCTGCCGGGGTCTGCGATCGAGACTGCTTTGCATCGTAAAGTCTCCGGGCGACATGAGGAACGAAGGGGGAGAGGTCGGCTTCGACGGAGTCGGGGCCGTCAGGCCGGCTTGGCGAGGCTGGAACGGTCGTGGCCGCCGGCCGGTTGCGGTTTGCCGGCGGCCTGGGCGGCATCCCGCACCACCTGCTCCAGCACTCCGAGGTAATCGAGGAAGCGGGTGCGCCCGGACGGAGTCAGGCGGCACAGGGTCTGCGGGCGGTTCTGGTCGTAGCCCTTTTCCAGGCTGACGAGGTCGGCCTCCTGCAGCACCGCGAGATGGCGGCTGAGGTTGCCGTCGGTGAGGCCGCACAGGCGCTTGAGGTCGGGGAAGGCGAGGCCGCGGGGATGCGAGACCAGGGAGGTCAGCACCGAGAGCCGCGCCCGCTCGTGGATGATCCGGTCGAGCCCCTCATAGGAGAAGCGGGCTTGCGAGGAGGGGACTTGCGGACGGTCAGAGGTCGGCATCGGCGTCTCCGTCAAGGCGTCCCGATTGAAAGTGGATGATGACGGCGACCAGTCCCTGGCCGACGGCGAAGGGCAGGCCCATCAGCCAGGGCGAGAGGTGCCGCGTCTCGCTGGCGAGCGCCAGGGCCGCGAATCCCGCGAGCAGGTACCACGCCCCGGCCAGCGCGACGCTGCGGGGCAGGATGCGGGCGGAGGCGAACAGGCCGAGTCCGACCAGCACCTGCCACAGCCCCGGCAGCATCCAGAGCTGGTCCGGCGCGAAGCGGGCGAAGACGAGGCCGAGGCACAGCCCGGCTCCCCCCGCCGGCAGGAAGCCCTCGATGGCGCTGAACACCATCGCGTCGGCGAGGCCTGAATGGACCCGGCGCGAGCGGCGCACCGCCTCGAAGCCGATCAGGGCGCAGGCGGTGACGGCGGCGGTGATCCACAGGCCGAAGAAGGCGACCGGGCGCCCGGTCGGATCGTCGAGCAGCACGGCCTGTCCTGCTGCGACGACGAGCGCCAGCACGCCGGTGGCGGCGAGGGTCGCCGCCCCGAGGCCGCGGAAGGCGGTGTCCCGCGCGATCTGCATCCGAATCGCGACGATGTCGGCGAGCGCCTTGTCGAGGTCTCCGTGTCGGTCACGCATGGGCTCGTCTTCCCGCGTCGGGGCGTGCTTTGCATTGCAAAGTACACGCCTTCGCAGAGCCGTCAAGCGGCGTTGGCGCCGTCGCTCAGGTCTCCGATCGCAAGTCCGCGACGTCGAGGCGCCGGGTGACCATGGCGAGCCGCCCCTCCCCGTCCCGCGGCCAATCGGCCTCCGGCCGGTCACGGTAGAGCTCGACGCCGTTGCCATCGGGGTCGCGCAGGTAGAGCGCCTCGGACACGCCGTGGTCGCTCGCGCCGTCGAGAGGAATGCCCGCCGCCTCGACCCGGCGCAGGGCGTCGGCGAGGGCTGCGCGGGTCGGGTAGAGGATGGCGAGGTGGTAGAGGCCGGTGGTGCCGGGCGGCGGCGGCTCGCCTCCCGCGCTCTCCCAGGTGTTGAGACCGATATGGTGGTGGTAGCCGCCGGCCGAGACGAAGGCGGCCTGGCTGTCGTAGCGTTGCATCAGCGCGAAGCCGAGGACCCCGCAATAGAAGCCCAGGGCGCGGTCGAGATCGGCCACCTTGAGATGGACATGGCCGATACGGGTTTGCGGATGGATCGGTTCGGACATGATTCCTCCGGGGCGGCTCGAGCAGCCGGACGACCGCGCAACCTCTGGCATGATCCGTCGGGATCAGGGAAGGTCCGCAATCGCTTCCAAAACACTTCCGCGCGCGGCCGGCTCGACCCATATTGCATCCATGCCCGCACCGAAAAAACCGCGCGTCACCCAAGCGCGGGCCGACAAGCCTGAATTGATGCCGCTCGACGAGCATCTCGCCGCGCTGCTCAACCCCGCCCTCAACCGCAACCGCCCGAAGGCCGCCGAGCCGGCGCCTCCGCCGGAGCGCAAGGGGCGCGGTGGCAAGGGGCGCGGTGGGAAGAGCGAGGCGAAGGCTTCCAGGAGAATCGCGCAGGACGGCTTCGCCGAGGCGCCGCAGGCGGGCTTCGCCCTCGGCGACGCGGCGGATGTCGATCCGCGGTTGGCCCAGGCGCTCGGCCTGACCCCGCCCGAGGATGGGCCGGCCCCTGAGGGCGCGGGGCAGGACGATGCCCCATCCCTCGCGACCGAGGGCGTCTCGGCCACCGTCGAGGCGCTGGAAAAGCTGCTCACCGAGGGCAATCCGCTGTTCAAGAACGGGGAGGCCTGGGTGCCTCACCGTCCAGAGCGGCCGGCGAAGTCGGAAGGCGGCGTGAAGTTCACGCTGAAATCCGATTTCACCCCCGCCGGCGACCAGCCGACTGCGATCGCCGCCCTGGTCGAGGGTGTGAAAACGGCCGAGCGCGATCAGGTGCTGCTCGGCGTCACCGGCTCGGGCAAGACCTTTACGATGGCGAAGGTGATCGAGGAGACCCAGCGCCCGGCCCTGATCCTCGCACCGAACAAGACGCTGGCCGCGCAGCTCTACGGCGAGTTCAAGAGTTTTTTCCCGGACAACGCGGTCGAATACTTCGTATCGTATTACGATTACTATCAGCCGGAGGCCTACGTGCCCCGGTCCGATACGTTCATCGAGAAGGAATCCTCGATCAACGAGCAGATCGACCGGATGCGCCACGCCGCCACCCGCGCCCTGCTGGAGCGGGACGACGTCATCATCGTCGCCTCGGTCTCCTGCATCTACGGTATCGGCTCGGTCGAGACCTATACGGCGATGTCGTTCACCGTCTCGCTCGGGGAGCGCATCGAGCAGCGCCAGCTCATCGCCGACCTCGTGGCGCTCCAATACAAGCGGATCCAGTCCGACTTCGCCCGCGGCACCTTCCGGGTGCGCGGCGACGTGATCGAACTCTGGCCGGCCCACTTGGAGGATCGCGGCTGGCGCATCGGCCTGTTCGGGGACGAGGTGGAATCGATCGTCGAGTTCGACCCGCTGACCGGCAAGAAGATCAACGAGCTGAAGTTCGTGAAGGTCTACGCCAACTCGCACTACGTCACGCCGCGCCCGACGCTGCAGCAGGCGATCAAGGGCATCAAGACCGAGCTGAAGCTGCGGGTCGACGAGTTGACCCGGATGGGGCGCCTGATCGAGGCGCAACGCCTGGAGCAGCGCTGCACCTTCGACATCGAGATGATCGAGGCCACCGGTGCCTGCAACGGCATCGAGAACTATTCGCGCTACCTGACCGGGCGCAAACCCGGCGAGCCGCCGCCGACCCTGTTCGAATACCTGCCCGACAACGCCCTCGTCTTCACCGACGAGAGCCACGTCACCGTGCCGCAGATCGGCGGCATGTACCGGGGCGACTTCCGGCGCAAGGCGACGCTGGCCGAATACGGCTTCCGCCTGCCCTCCTGCCTCGACAACCGGCCCCTGCGCTTCGAGGAATGGGACGCGATGCGGCCGCAATCGGTCCACGTCTCGGCCACGCCCGGCAAGTGGGAGATGGAGCGCACGGCGGGCGTCTTCGCCGAGCAGGTGATCCGCCCCACCGGCCTCGTCGATCCGGTGATCGAGATCCGCCCGGCCCGCTCCCAGGTCGACGATCTGCTGGGCGAGGTCCGAGCCGTGGCTCAGGCCGGCTATCGGACCCTGGTGACGACGCTGACCAAGCGCATGGCCGAGGATCTCACCGAATACCTGCACGAGAACTCGGTGCGGGTGCGCTACATGCACTCCGACATCGACACCCTGGAGCGGATCGAGATCATCCGCGACCTGCGGCTCGGCGCCTTCGACGTGCTGATCGGCATCAACCTGCTGCGTGAGGGGCTCGACATCCCCGAATGCGCCCTCGTCGCCATCCTCGATGCCGACAAGGAAGGTTTCTTGCGGTCTGAAACCTCCCTGATCCAGACCATCGGCCGCGCCGCGCGCAACGCCGAGGCCCGCTGCATCCTCTACGCCGACACCATCACCGGCTCGATGGAGCGGGCGATGGCGGAGACCGAGCGCCGTCGCCAGAAGCAGCTCGCCTACAACGAAGAGCACGGCATCACGCCGCAATCGGTCAAGCGCGGCATCAGCGACATTCTGGAAAGCGTCTACGAGCGCGATCACGTCCGCGTCGATACGGGGCTGGCCAAGGACGCGATCACCGTCGGCCACAACCTCAAGGCCGTCATGGCCGATCTGGAGAAGCGGATGCGCGCGGCGGCGGCCGACCTCGATTTCGAGGAGGCGGCCCGGCTTCGCGACGAGCTGAAGCGCCTGCAGGCGACCGAGCTGATGGTCTCCGACGATCCCATGGCCCGCCAGAGCGATGTGGAGCGCGAGGCCGGGCGCTACGGGCAGAAGGGCAGCCGCATCTCGA
This sequence comes from Methylorubrum zatmanii, assembly GCF_014845115.1. Lineage (GTDB taxonomy): Bacteria > Pseudomonadota > Alphaproteobacteria > Rhizobiales > Beijerinckiaceae > Methylobacterium > Methylobacterium zatmanii. The sequence goes on from NZ_NKUI01000039.1 coordinate 43,205, forward strand.
AACCGACGCTGGACAACATGGGCCCCGGCACCGACCGCGAATTGCCCGCCGGCGCCGTGCCCTGGCAGGAGCGGCCCAAGGCACGCTCGACGCAAGGATTGGGGGGCCAGAAGCCCCGCTACAAGGGCGGCGGCGGGCGCAAGCGCGGCTGAGGCCGGATCAGGCTCCGGCTTCGGGACCGCTGTCCGAAGGCCTCTGCCCGAAACTCGGGCAGGCGAGAGCGGAACCGTGGCGGCGGGCCGGGGATTGGCCCGGCATCCCGCCGCCGCCGCGGGCCGTCTTCCTCGGCCGCGCGGCATCCGCACGCCGGAGCCGACCATGACGCGCCCCTCTCCCCGCCCTTGGGTCACCGCGACCGCCGCCCTCCTCGGCGGCCTCCTGCTGGCGAGCCTGACTGGCTCCGCGATGGCCCAGAGCGCGGCCAATCCCAACGACCAGCCCACCGCAGGCACCCTGCCCCCGGGCACCGACACGGTCCGTGGCAGCGGCCCCGCCGCCGAGCGGCCGACCGGCGATGTCTCGGCACCGAGTGCGATCCGGCCCTCCACCTCGGTGGTGCCCGAACGGAAGGGTAGCGGTCGAGGGAGCGAGAAGACGACCCGCACCAACCCCTCGGAGCACCTCTCCAAGCCCTTCCGCTCCAACCACGAGAACTGATCGGCAACCCTAGCGTGGCCACCACCGTTTCACGATAGGCCGGCCATAGGGCCGCGATGTCGGGAGGAACGCATGGGGCTGCTCGATCAGGTCATCGGCGGTGTGGTCGGACAGGTCCTGGGAGGCGGGCGCGGCGGAGCCCTGGCCTCACCGGTGATGAAGGCGCTCCTCATGCTGCTCCTCGCCAAGGGAGCGGGCGGCCTCGGCGATATCTTCGGGCGCGGGCAGGCGGAGGCCGGCGGACGGCCGCTCCCCGGTCCCGACGCCGATGACGGGGATCTCGGCGAGTTCAACCATGGCCGCCGCAGCGGGCTGCCGTCTCAGGGCAGCGATCCCGGCTTGGGCGGCGAGTTCGGCGATCTCGCCGGGATGCTCGACGGTCCGGGCGACGTGCCGGCCGGCAGCCGCTCCCCTGGGGAGGGCCCATATGCCGGACTCGACCGGGAACCGCAGGACGAAGGCGGAGCTGTGGCGGGCGGCCTCGACGATCTGATCCGCGGCTTCGACAGAAGTGGGCTCGGCGACGTGATCGCCTCCTGGATCGGCCATGGCCCGAATCGGGAGATCGCGCCGAACCGCCTCGCCGACGCCCTCGGCCCGGGGGCGGTCGACACCCTCAGTCGGGAGACGGGCCTGTCGCGGGACGACCTGCTGACCCAGCTCGCCCAGGCCCTGCCCGGCGTGATCGATGCATTGACGCCTCAGGGGCGACCGCCGAGCCGTGAGGAGCGCGGCGGCTGGTAGAACGATGGGCCGGGCCAGCCGATCCTCTCGGGAGGGTGATTCGGTCTTCATGGGCGCAGATCCGCGGATGGCTGCGGATCGCGGCCTGCCTCGCCAGCGAAGGGCGCCTGTTGTTCAGAGAGCAGAACATCTTCCGGCCCTGGCCGGCACGCGATCTCCCCTGATCGCGGTTGGGCCACTATAAGGACGGAAAGGGAGTTTTGCGCGGCCAAACGGTCGCGCTTGCGCTGCAATGCGGCGTGATAAGGTAATGCCCGTGAGCATGACCGTGAGCCAGCCCCGCACCCTCGACGATGTGAAACCCGAGCCGGCACGTCCGCCGGCGGAGGATCGCCTGCATGCGGCGCGGGACCATCTCGTCCGCGCGCAGGAGGCCGCCGGGATCGGCCTGTTCGCCCTCGACCTGCGCGAGGGGAGGCTGCATCCGAGTCCCGCCTTCTGCCGTCTGCACGGCCTGGAGGTGCGCGCGGATTATCCGGCCTCGATCCTCGCCGCCGAACTCGCCGAGGCCCGTCTGACGCCGGAGGCGCCAGCCGGGCAGGAAGCGATCTACCGCGTCCGCGATGCCGCCACCGGCGCTTCCCGCTGGATTGCGCGCAGCTTCGACATCGAGCGTGACGCCGACGGTGTGCCGCTCCGCCTGTCCGGCGTGGTGCGGGACGTGACCGAGCAGCGGGCCCAACGCACGGCGCTGGCCGAGAGCGAACAGCATTACCGGACGCTGTTCGAGCAGATGGACGAGGGCTACTGCGTCATCGAGTTCATCGACGGCCCCCACGGCCCCTTGAGCGACTACGTTCATATCCAGGCCAACCGCGCCTATGCGCAGCATGCCGGCATCGACAACGTGGTCGGCCGGCGTCTGCGCGACATGGTCGGCGCGGAGGCCGATGGCTGGATCGCGCTCTACGGCGAGGTGCTGCGCACCGGCCACCCGATCCGCATCCAGCGCGAACTCGTCGCCACCGGCCGCTACCTCGAAGTCGCCGCCTTCCGCATCGAGCCGCCCTCCCGGCGCCAGGTGGCGGTGCTGTTCCAGGATGTGACCGCGCGTCGGCGGGTGGAGCACTCGCTCCATTCCAAGGCCGCCGATCTGGAGGCGGAGGTGGTGGCGCAGAGGCGCGACCGCGACCGGGTCTGGACGCTCTCGCCGGTGCTCAAGGTCGTGGCCTCCCCCGCGGGCCGGATCGAGAAGGTGAACCCGTCATGGACCCGGACCCTGGGATGGACGCCGGACGAGACGGTGGGCCGCTCGGTGCCCGATTTCCTCGCCCCCGAGGAGCGCGCGGCGGCGGCCCTGGCGCTGGAGCGGCTCGCGGCCGGTGCCTCCACCGATCTCGAACTGACCTGCCTCACCCGGGAAGGCGGCACCCGCCGGGTGCTCTGGACCGTCGTGCCCGAGGACGGCCTGCTCTACGGCTTCGGCCGCGACATCACCGAGCAGCGTCAGGCGGAGGAGGCCCTGCGCCAGTCGCAGAAGCTGGAGGCGGTGGGCCAGCTCACCGGGGGCGTGGCCCACGACTTCAACAACCTGCTCACCATCATCCGCTCCTCGGTGGAGTTCCTGCGCCGGCCCGACCTCGCGCCGGAGCGCAAGCGCCGCTACCTCGACGCGGTGTCCGACACCGTGGACCGCGCGGCGAAGCTGACGGGCCAGCTTCTCGCCTTCGCCCGGCGGCAGGCGTTGAAGCCCGAGACCTTCGACGTGTGCGAGCGGCTGCGCGGCATCTCGGAGATGCTCGATTCGGTGACCGGCGCCCGTATCCGCGTGGTGACCGACCTGCCCGGCGAGCCCTGCTACGTGCGCGCCGATGCGAGCCAGTTCGAGACCGCCCTGGTCAACATGGCCGTCAACGGCCGTGACGCCATGGACGGCGAGGGCCGCCTGACCCTGCATCTCGACGGCGGTGCGCCGATGCCGCCGATCCGGGGCCATGCCGGCGCTGCGGGCCCCTTCGTCGCGGTGTCCGTCACCGATACCGGCACCGGCATCGCGTCCGGGGATCTCGGCCGCATCTTCGAGCCGTTCTTCACCACCAAGGAAGTCGGCAAGGGCACCGGGCTCGGCCTGTCGCAGGTGATCGGCTTCGCCAAGCAATCGGGCGGGGACGTGGACGTGAAGAGCCGGGCGGGCGCGGGCACGACCTTCACCCTCTACCTGCCCCAGGTCGCCGCCCCGGCCGAGACCTCCGCCCCCGCCGGCCCGAGCGAGGCGGCGTCGGCGGAGGCGCGGCTGCGCGTCCTCGTGGTCGAGGACAATCTCGAAGTCGGCCGCTTCTGCACCCAGATCCTGGAGGAGCTCGGCCATCACCCGGTCTGGGCCGAGAATGCCGAGGCCGCCCTGACCGAGTTGGAACGGGCCGCAACGCCGTTCGACGCGGTGTTCTCGGACGTGGTGATGCCCGGCATGGGCGGCATCGCCCTCGCCCGCATCCTTCGCGAAAAGTTTCCGGCGCTCCCGGTGGCTCTGACCTCCGGCTACAGCCACGTT